>NZ_BAAJLP010000004.1:0-207259 GCF_057547795.1 Alteromonas sp. 4NH20-0104
CGTCATTCCTGTCTAAGAACGTATTTGCCATTCCAATTTAATTCTGGCTGAGTATTGTCATCATAATTATTTATTAAAAGCTCGATAGTGACACTTTCACCGCCAAAGTTTATTTGACCCAGAAAACCATAATATCCTTTGGCGGTAATTATTTCAGAGCCTTTCACAGTGCCAGAAATGCGAGGTATGTCGAAACTTTGACTTGCTTCATGAGAACCTCTAAACAGAAGTGAAATAGGATCATGAGCCATATTGCCGCGCATCCCTGTCACAGTAAGGACATATCTATTTCCTACCGCTTTGTATGTAGCAATTTCATTGTTGTAATTCTTAGCGCAACCTGACAAAAGCAGAAAGATTATTATCGACAGAACTCGCATGACTCTCCTTGACGTATAACACCTAAATATGGGGCACAAACTGGCAGGCTATAATGGCGAAGCATAGCTCGCGTGTTTGTGTCCCCAACATTTGATTGTTATGTGACTTACCCGAAAAAACAAGCGTACTGATCCTGATCTACAACTGAAAAGAATTCTTCGATGCTTTTAACATGCAAGTTTGGTTCGTATCCATGCCATTTTAAATCTTGGCGCATCCAGAATATCTTCCATTTCCCCTGAGTGCGGATAAACGTGGTTTTGGCAATATCCAAATCTTGATACTCAGAAGGGTTATTCCAGACAGGTCGCGTTTCGTAGATATACACTGACTGGTTTTCTAAACGCCAGCTAAGATCTAATTGCTTTCTGATGTGCACAGGTGGTCTTCGCTTTTCTAAGAACGTGTTCCCAGCTCTCTCTACTTTCTTTATTTCGAATTCACTTAAAGCCATAGATCTATGATTTCTCTCCTGTCACATAACTTTTAAATATGGGGCACAAACAGGCAGGCTAAAATGGCGAAGCCGCCTGCCTGTTTGTGTCCCAGCCCGCTTGCGGGCGACATAATTTTTTTGTTAGGTGTATTGCACATGATAAATTCTTGGCTACGTAGTTAAAAACACTAACGCTGGAAAAATAAAAAAGAAGAATACACCGAAGAACAAGCACATATTCAACACCCTTGCACACTCACTGCAATATTTCTTCCTTCCTTCTCTGATCGCCCCCAAAAGCTGGGGATTAATAGCGAACAGTATCCCTAGAGGCCAAGTCATAACCTTCGAAAGGTATCGTAGCTCGGAATCCTCATAGTTCTTCTTACATCTTGAGCACTTCAGCGAACGGGCACCTAACGCCCGCATAACGGGCAAATATACGTAGGCTAAAATACCGAGCAACGCGAGGAGAGCCTACGTGTATTTGACCCTAGCGAGCGAAGCGAGTGTTAATGCGATTGTTATGTGCTTGCCATGACGCTGGCTAACGTAGAAATTGCAAAATATACACAAACGCACAACACGGCATACTTTTGAACTTGAATTAGAAACCAGACTTTTTGAAACTGTTTTGGTTCTATACATGCCCTTACGTCTTCTTTAATCCACATGTTATGAAGTCCTAAGTTCCTTTTGAGGTATTTTTTAGAAAATGCAAAGAGAAACAAACCAATAACTGCAGATGAGGCCACCATTGTTATGATTGATGCATAACCAAAATATTCCAACAAATCCCTCTCCAGCTAAATGGGCACATAACGCCCTAATTTGGCGGCGCAAACGCGTGGGCTATAATGCGAAGCAGCCCGCGCGTTTGTGTCCCCAACATTTGATTGTTAGTTGCCATTACTTGATATCTCCTTTTTGCGGGTTCCAGATGTTCCAAACCAAACTAATACCGCGAAAATAACAAACCGCTTAATAATATTGATATAGAAGCTTCGAGGCTCTGACTCTAAGGAATATACAATACCTCTACGGGTAATGAAGCCATCGTTTATGTCTGCCAGGACTTGATAAAATACGTAAGCAGCCGCTATACAAAGTAAAATTTTTAAAGGCCAATAGATCGACTTAGGCAATTCTACTTTTACTAAACTCAAATTTATTCCTTTGAACAATTGGTTACCATTCTATGGAATTCCTATTTCCCATAATTGTTCTTGGCTCAACAGCAAGGCTTCTTGATTAGCGGAAAATCTAATACCGATACAATAGCTGTTTGTTATTAGAACACCTTTCTTTTTTAACTCAAAAACCACAATGGCGTCTTTACCATGAAAGTCTTTCCAAGAATTTAAGCGATAAACAGTCCCTTCAATAGTGCACTCTTTGTTGTTGAAGAGAAGCTCTTCACTTTCAGTGCTTAAATACCTTGAACGAAGCTTTTCTAAAAAAGAGAACTGATTCACGAATTTCCTTTTGGGAACTAACGCCTAGCACACGGGCAATAGCGAAGGGCCACTTTTTTGCGCTCTTTGCAAAAAAGGGGAACTGCGCGTTATTGTCCCGTGCTGCGCTTTGTTAGCCCCAACACTGAACGTTCGCAGCTTTGCTGCCCTGTACCAAGATGTTTGCATTACTTAATTGCCCTTCCCTGATTTGCTCTTACCTTAAACAACCACCAGAAAAACAACAACTGATTTTTGCGTTAGCCATTTGCCGAAACTGATAAAGCTACGTTACCAATGAACCTTAGAATTGCGCTAGACGATTGCAGATAAAAGCACGGGCCGCTTACAACGAAATACTGCACGCGCCGCGCAAACCACGGGAAGAAATTACTATGGTTGGTTGATAGCCCTGGGCACAAAAATAACCATTGGCGGCGGGGCGCAAAAACGAGTGATGACACCGGCGTAAACTTACCCCGATCATTTATTTTTGAATGGATTAACGAATGGGGGCTAACTTGTAAATAAGGGGCGCAGGCACGTAGGGCATAATGGCGAAGCCGCCCTGCGTGTATGCGTCCCAGCGAACGAAGTGAGTGACTTGATTTTTTTGTTAGCTGCCATTAGCTCGATAATACCTTGAAAAAGCCTCTTTTCCTCGTTGGTGCTTGAATAGTAGGAAGTAGGCAAAAACAGTGACAATAAGGTAGCCAAATACTAGCCAACCTACAAAAATACTATTGTCAGATATGAACAATACTCTTGAGACAATTAAAGTTACTAACAAACTTGAGCATGATATGAGGACGTTTCTTAGCCATTTTTCAGACTTTATAAACAATATAAATGATGATTGGGTTTTAAAGAAAAATAATGAGCTCAGAGCCAATACAGCTAAAATCTCAAGCCTGCCGGTAAGCGAAAAAATGACTGCACAAAAAGGTAAAAATAAAAGTTGGGTCAGTTTTTTATCGAAAGCATTCCGCGCCTTATCCATCCGGATTTTATCAGGGTTTAAATGCTGTTCTATCTCTTTAACACTAGCGCCAGCTGCGCAACCGCATTTACTGCAAACTGAGGTGCCGCTTTCGTTCGAGCTATCACAAGCTGTGCATCTCCATTTATATTCGACCAAGCATGAATTCCTTTTGGCAGCTAACTATTAAATAGATTACAAAATGGTGTAAACAAATACACCACTTTGGTGTTTACACAGATGTCTCAAAATACTCCTGATTGCCCGTAAATCAAGTAATAGCATGATAATATTGAGTGGGATGATTAATTTCAACCGCAGAAATACACCACTTTGGTAAATTATTAAAACCTGAACGAGTTACCTTTCGCCAGGGTGTAATTAGCTCATCACCGATTGATTTTTCCCCAGGCTTTTAGCTTTATATAAATTGCTATCGGCAATTTTAAATGCACTACTTAATATACCTTTTCGGGATGTCACGTCTGATACATTGAGTGAGTCAAGTACGCTCGCTACGCCAACGCTTATGGTAACGCTGAGTGGTTCTTCTACTCCGGGGATCTGGTATGCTTCGGCGCTGATGTCAGCCACCAGTCGTCTGGATAACTCTTCTGCTGATTGTTTATTCTGAAGTGCTGCGTAAATCACAAATTCCTCACCGCCAAAACGGGCAATCATGTCCTGCTCTCGAAGAGCGTCCTTCAAACGGGTAGCCACATTTTGTAAAATCAAATCGCCCGAGTGATGGCCATAGCGATCATTTATACGCTTAAAATCGTCAATATCCACAATCAGAATGTAGCCCTGTAATTGCTTTTTATCGCTGATACGCCGCTCAAAACCACGTCGGTTCAACACCTGAGTTAAAAAGTCAACCTGAGCCTCCTGCACCTGGCTTTCGAGTATTGCCCGGTGACGCTTTCCCTTAATGATTGAAAGCATGTACAAGCCGCCAAAGAACACCAGGTTAATAAACAATACCATCGCCAACATCGTGGCGTGGGTGGCAATCGGTCGCCACACGGAATCCGCATAACTAAATGCTGGAACTAAGCTTAAAGGAAATAGCGCTAACCGCCGGATCATGCTGCCTTCCTGCGCAAACAAAGGTAAGTATCAAAAATTAACGCCAGCAATGAAAAATAGAGTACCGAAAGTGCCCCTACGGCTATCACCGGTCCTGTTAGCTTATCCGGAATAGAAAACAGCAAAATGCATTTGGCTAATAATAAGTGTGCCCAGCCAGCGCAGATAAACAACATAAATACCTGTCTGCGTGTTAGCGCCTCTATATTTTTATGATAAGTGTACAGACCGGCGCTAAAAATCAGCAAAGATAAAGCGCTGTATTCGCCCAGGAACATGGCCAGATTCCCGGCTTCATCGGTAAGACTGATTCGCCAGAAATCAGGTAGGGCTATTAGGTTAATCACATCCAACTGGGTAAGCATTCTTACCAGTTCATCGTAATTGACAGTGACAACGTTATTTTCATCTGCCAGCGACAGAAAACGCACAAAAGCAATGATAATAAAAACCGAAAAACCTGCCCAAAGCCTGAGCATGAATCGATAGAGTCGAGGATGAAGAGATAAAGACAACAACTTTAGTTTGTTCAACAAACCCGCCTTCCTGGCATCAAGTTACTTTCACTACAACTAAAGTACTATTTATTATTGGAATGTCAATCTCCTGGCAGGGCTATTTAACGTCCCCACTTTGCCCACTCACTAAACCTGTAAGCATGGGCACTGATATGCTATATGATATTAAGGCGTTAAAAAGGAGAACATTATGACCACATTCACGTTACCAGGCCGAAACCGTCAACTTTCTATAAAACACGTTGCTATGGCCACACTGGCTATATTACTGCTTCCGTTGACTGCGGGGATGCTAACCTCAGAGGTGAACTGGTCGGTGATGGATTTCATAGTGATGGGCAGCCTGATATTTATCACCGGTAGTGCTTTACTGATTACCGTAAAACACGCACAACGCCCTGCCCGTTTGGTTTTATGCTGTCTTACCTTAGTCATCTTTCTGTTTGTTTGGGTTGAACTGGCGGTTGGTATTTTTTTCAACCTGGGCAGTTAATGAACTAAATTAACCAAAAAGCCTTAATGATTAAACTTATTACCGTGTTGGCTTTTTGCCGGTGGTTTTGACGGTCATTGGCAGTCGCGCTGCTTGTAATGTGCTTTGCATTGGCTTTTCGCAAGTCCGTCCGAATTACTTGTTTCCGCGAAATAAATTTCATCTTCAATAGCGAACCGACTCTTATCTGTTAAACTTTACAGCATGCACTTACCTGTTATCTTTGCTAATTAGCCACCTTTAGCCATCGAGGCCTATGCAAAACACCATCAGATCATCCCGGCAACGCTGGCTCACCGCAGAAGTCGTACTTATTACCGCTGTCGGGTATTTCCTGCTTGGTTATGTTGGTCAGCTAATGGCGGTTCCTCCGGGCTTTGCCACTATTATATGGCCTGCGGCAGGTCTCGCCTTAGCGGCGGTTTTAGCGTTTGGTCAACGGGCATTGCCTGGGGTTTTTATCGGTTCGTTTTGTATCAGTATTTACATTCGAACCAGCACCGGATTAGATATCTCTAAATGGTTAAATCCGGCCATTCTGGCGTTTTACGCTACGTTACAGGCTCAGGCTGGTTATTTACTGGTCAGGCGCTTTGTTGGTTTGCCTATGACTTACCGCAAACCTGCGGTGATATTTCGCTTTCTGTTCGTCGCGGCAGTTTGTAGCACTCTCGTCGGTTGTACATTAAGCGTCTTTTTGCTTCTACATCAGGGCATTATCAGTGAAGGCGATCTGTTATCCACCTGGTTAAGCTGGTGGACCGGCGATGCAATCGGTATTATTTTCACCCTGCCCTGGTTATTGTCGCTGTTTCCACGTCTGGCGGTTTCCCCTTTCCCAAGAGGTCGCTTTATTTTGGCATCGCTGGCTGGCTTTTCGCTGTCGGCGGCGGTGTTATGTACACTGGCTTTAAACGAAGAACGCAGTAAGCAGGCAGCAGAATTTAATAATAACGCCAGTATACTGGCCCGTAATCTAGAGGCCAGTGTTAGCAATGCCACCAATATTTTACACTCTGTTGCCGGCCTCGTTCGGGCCGAGCCCAACCTAACGCCAACCCAATTTAACCAGTTCACAAGCAATATCCTGGCAGAGAATCCGGTTTTACAGGGATTGTCCTGGAATATTCGGGTTAGCGAAAACAATGTAGAGGCGCTTCAGGCACTGCTTAAACGTGGCTATGCGAAAGAAAATGTTAATTTTACTATCACCGAGCGCGACAGTGAAAACAACCTTATTCCCTTTCGCAAGCGCCCTCTCCATGTCGTTGTAGCATTTATTGAACCCTTTGCCGACAACCGAAAAGCCCTTGGCTACGACGTTTTTTCTCAGGCCTCTCGTCAGGAAGCGTTAAAAACCGCCTGGCAAACCGAACAAATTTACCCTACCACGCCCATTAAGCTGGTTCAGGAAAACAGCCAGCAAGCCGGTGTTTTGTTATTCCTGCCGGTTAAATCCACCACCGGCAATCCGTTTCAAAACGGCTATGCCACGGGCGTTATACGGGCTCAGGATCTTGCTTCGCTGGCCTTTAAGAAATCCAGTAACAACCATGCCATTTTGTTAATGGATCCTATGGTTAATGATGACTCGGGCGTGTTATTCAGCCACAACCTCAGCCCTTCTCAAGTGCAGAGGCTAACCATGGCTAACCAGAATGGCCAGTCACTTAGCAACCAATTTCCCTTACTAAACCGGTACGAAATATCGCTGGGCGCGAGAAGCTGGGTACTTTTTGTGGCGAATGAAAATACTTTTATTTACCAGCCCTGGGGCGTGCACCTGTTACTGGCCAGTGCAACCTTATTTGCCGGTCTGCTTGGCTGGTTTATGGTCATTGTGGCCGGTTATACCGATGAAATTGAATTTGCGGTGGATAAGCGAACCAAAGAACTCTCGCTTTCCAACCAACGATTGGTGCTTTCTGAACAAAGACAAAATGAAGCCATGCAACAGGCCGAAAAGTCTAATCAGGCAAAGAGTGAGTTTCTGGCCAACATGAGTCATGAAATCAGAACCCCCATGAATGCTATTTTAGGTCTTAGCCGGTTAGGCCTGAAAGATCAGGCATCAGAACGGGCAACAGACAGGTTTACCAAAATCCATCAGGCTGGCGAACTGCTCCTGAGTATCCTTAACGACATCCTCGATTTCTCTAAAATCGAAGCGAACAAGATGAACCTCGAATCGGCAACGTTCTCGCTGCGTGAAGTAATAGGTCAACTCGACGACTTATTCCGTGGCCAGGCTGAAACCAAAGGGCTCACGCTCTCCTGCCGGTTTGGTAAAATATCACACGCGTATTTTGTTGGTGACTCACTGCGCATTAAGCAGGTTCTGGCCAATTTGTTAAGCAATGCCATTAAATTTACCCATGAAGGCGGCGTCACCCTGATGGTGGAGCAGCTAACCGATAGCCGTGGCAACACCACACTGTGCTGGCATGTCACTGACACCGGGATCGGCATGAGCCCGGAGTTACAGGCTGTATTGTTTGAAGCCTTTACTCAGGCCGATTCCTCAACCAGCCGGGTTTATGGCGGCTCCGGCTTAGGAATGACCATCAGTCACCGTCTGGCCACGGCCATGGGCGGCGAATTAGATGTCTCCAGTGAGTTGGGCCAGGGGTCAGAGTTTACGTTTACTGTGCCGGTGAGCACAGCCTCAACAGAGCAACGTGCACAGTATGAAAATCAAAGTACCAGCAACGAAAAAGTGGAATTGCCAGGGCCTGCCAACATTCTGGTGGTGGAAGACAATTTAATCAATCAGGAAGTCATTAAAGAACAACTCACCGGTCTGGGTATGAACATTACGCTGGCGAATAATGGTCAGGAAGCCGTTGAGACAGTGCAACAAAACAACTTTGATATTGTCTTAATGGACGTGCAAATGCCGGTGATGGATGGTTACACGGCCACCCGTGAAATCCGCCAACTGGGTATCCCGGTACCAATCATCGCGCTCACTGCGGCAGCCATGTTTGAAGATAAGCAAAAAGCCCTCGCCTCCGGAATGAATGATCACTTAAGTAAACCTTTCAAAGAAGCAGAAATACTGGCCATGATCACCAAATGGTATAACCAGTCCGCAAACTGAGTAAACCGCGGGATAGCAGGCATATAAATATCGTCAGTGATAGTGCTATACTCCGCAGCAAATTTTGTTGAGTCAGTGCCTTATGTCTAATTCTCCCTGGTTATCTTTATCCGATGCAATAGCTACCATGCAAAGCCAAACGCAACCGGTAAGCGGTAGCGAAAAAGCAGAGATAAAAGCGGCCGTTGGCCGGGTGCTGGCTCAGCCGGTCATCGCCTCATTAAACGTGCCTCCCTGCAATAATTCAGCAATGGACGGCTATGCCCTCAAAAGCAGTGATGGCCAGGCCGGTAATACTCTGCAGGTTGTCGGCTCAGTTTTTGCCGGCGACAGCGAACAACCGGCCGTATTAGCCGGTCAGTGTGTGCGCATTATGACCGGCGCCCCCATTCCCACCGATTGTGATGCCGTGATCATCCAGGAAAATGTTAGCCGTGAAGACAATAAAATTACGCTGCAAACCAACACGGCGCCGCAGGCTAATATTCGTTTAACCGGAAGCGATATTACCCAGGGCGATCAGCTGTTCACCGCCGGCCACCGCTTAACAGCTACCGATACCATGCTATTAAGCTCTTTGGGGCTTGCCACCGTAGATGTTTATCGCAAACTTACCATTGGCTTATTAGCCACTGGCGATGAATTAGTCGAAGCCGGTAACCCATTGGCCGTGGGGCAGATTTATGAGTCGAATCGCACCGGCGTAACGGCCCTTCTGCAAAATTGGCAGGTACACATCAAAAACCTCGGCATTGTGGCAGATAAACCAGAAACGCTTAAGCAGGTACTGCAAACAGCCCAACAAGATTGTGACGTAATCATCTCCAGCGGCGGTGTGTCGGTGGGTGATGCCGACTTTGTGAAACCGGTACTCGACGAACTGGGGGAAATTGGCTTCTGGAAAGTAGCAATTAAACCTGGCAAACCCTTTGCGTTCGGACGCCTGGGGAACGCGGTCTTTTGCGGGCTGCCGGGCAACCCGGTCTCGGCCTGCGTCACCACCGAACAGCTGGTAGTGCCAGTAATTCGTCATTTGCAGGGAGAAACTGGCCTGGCTAACGGCCATCGCCTAACCCTCAAAGCGCAACTTACCGGCGATATCAGGCGTCGCGCCGGACGGCTGGACTTTCAGCGCGCTGTTTTCAGCCAGAATGAAGCCGGCACACTCATGGTTACACCACTGGCAAAACAAAGTTCAGGGGTCATGACCAGTTTCAGTCAGGCAAACTGCTACATGCTGATCCCGGCCGAAGCTGATGAGCTGAAATCCGGCGACTGGGTAGATATTCAACCGTTTTCCATTGCGGGTAAACTGAACTAATGATGGTGATATCACCTCGCACCGCGCTGGAAAGCCGGCGCCTGATTAAGCTGGCCTGGCCGTTACTCATTGCACAAATTACGCAAATGCTGATGGGCGTTAGCGATACGATTATCGCCGGCCGCTACAGTGCCGTAGATATGGCGGCGGTTGCGCTGGGTTTCAGTATCTCTATTCCTATCATGAGCTTTATTCAGGGCATTGCACTGGCTATCCCGCCCCTGATTGCACGGTTACAAGGGGCTAAAAGTCATGATGACGTGGCGAATGCCACCCAACAAGCCGGTTATTTATTGCTGCTGGTAAGTATTGTGCCTTTTTGCGGCGCGTTTTACGCCGGTCCCATCGTCAGTTTGTTTCCCATGGAAGCTAACCTGGCCAGCATTACAGCTGAATACGTATATTATGTGTTTCTCGCGTTTCCGGCCTTCGCACTTTACCAGTGGTCACGTAACTATTGTGAAGCCTTAGGCCACACCAAACCCAGTATGATCATCACCGTCATTGGCCTGGTGGTAAATATTGCCGGTAATTTCCTGTTTGTTTATGGTGGGTTCGGTATCGAAGCTATGGGCGGAGCCGGATGTGGTGTGGCTACCGCACTGGTGTTTGTCGCCATGGCTATAGCAACGTTGGTTTATATCAGTCTCGCACCCCGGCTACGCCGTTACCACTTATTCCTGCTCTGGCATAAGCCTCACCGCCGCACTATTTTGCAGACCTTTCGGTTAGGCCTCCCCATTGCTATGACGGTATTGTTTGAAGTCACCCTGTTTGCAGTGATAGCCCTGTTACTGGCGCCATTCGGCGCGAATATCGTGGCGGCTCACCAAATAGCCTTAAACTTCTCGGCGCTCATGTTTATGTTCCCACTGAGCATGGGCATGGCCATTTCCATTCGGGTCAGTTACCGATTGGGTCAACACCGCGTTCGCCAGGCTCGCGTAGCGGTTAAGAGCGCCATTATTATCGGGCTGAGCGTTGCCTGCTTAACCGCCTCGTTCACGTTGCTGGCCAAAGGGCTTATCATCAGCCTTTACACCAGTAACGAGGCAGTGTTTGCTATTTCCTCCCAGTTGTTGATTTATGCCGCGCTGTTTCAGTTTTCAGACGCTATTCAGGTTATTTCTGCCAACGCTCTGCGGGGTTATAAAGACACCACCGCTATGTTCTACATAACGTTTTGTGCTTACTGGCTGATTGGACTGCCCATTGGTGTTATTTTAGGTCGTACCGACTGGCTTAGCAGCGCCCCCCTGGCGGCCGATGGCTTCTGGATAGGTATTATTGCCGGATTGACCAGCGCCGCTATTATGCTCGGGTACCGACTGTACATTGTGCAAAAAAGACTCGAATCCGCCCCGGCTTGAGTTGAAACGGGGCGTCATTAGGCTAACCGGAATTGCACGCCTGATATTAATCAGTAATCATAAATGTAGATTCACATGGGAGTGGTGTATGGAAGATCTTTTCCTGCTGCGTTATTTTCTGGCAGGCTTTTTTACGTTTGTAGCGGTATTTTATACCGGCTTAATTGTGTATAAAAAGCGTACAAGCCAACCCATTGTTACCATGGGGCCTGCCTTTAGCTGCCACTGGTGGAATCACCTCGCATTCCGGTTGTTTCGCGCCGCTATCTGGCTAGTATCCGTGCTGATTGCCCTTCACCCGCCCGTATATGACTATTTACTGCCCCTTGAAGGGTTACGGATAGTATCTCTGCAATGGACCGGTGCCGCTTTATTGCTCATCGGTTTTAGTATTGCAGTGGGAGCGAACTTTTCACTGGGTAAGCAATGGCGCAGTGGCATTCTTGACTATGAAACACACGCTCTGGTGGAACAGGGATTATATCGGATCAGCCGCAACCCGGGTTATATCGGTGTGGCTATCGCCCAGGTTGGCTTTTTGCTGGCTTTACCCAGTCTTTTCAGTTTAATTTGCCTGCTGGTTGGGCTGGCAGCACTGCATAAACAAACGCAATTAGAGGAAGTTTTTTTAAATGCCCGTTACAAAGAGCGTTATCTGGCCTATCAAAACCTGGTGCCACGCTGGTTATAGCCTGTGATTGATTTTATCCCCGTCCTTATTTACTTTTTCGCGGTGATCGACCCCATAGGCACGCTGCCGGTGTTTATCGCCGCCACCAAGCAACATACGCCCGTACAGCGCCGCCTTATTGCCCTGATGGCGTTTGTCACTTCCAGCGTGATCCTGCTGTTTTTTATCGTCGCCGGCGAAATTATTTTAACTGCCATGCATATTCCTTTAGCGGCTTTTCAGGTAGCCGGTGGCATTGTGCTGTTTATTTTTGCACTCACCATGATATTTGGTGAGAGTAAGCCTGAGCAGGAAATTAAAATGGCTGCCACCATCCGGGAAACCGCCGTTTTTCCCATTGCCGTGCCGTCTATTGCCAGTCCTGGCGCTATGCTGGCGGCGGTGCTACTAACCAAAAATAATGTTTACACTTTGTGGGAACAAACCCAGACAGCCGCCATGATGATGATAGTTCTGGTTATCACCCTGCTACTGATGCTGGCTTCTTCGGTGATCATGCGGATTATCGGCAGTGCTGGTGCCAGCATCATCAGCCGCGTGATGGGATTTATTCTGGCCTCGCTGGCCACCACCAATATACTGGCCGGTATTAGTGATTACTTTGGGCTTAGTGTAGCAGCGTTGAGCTAATGATACCGGTGATGGCCGTGGCGATCGATATCCTGATGGCTATCGTAATGCCCTGAGTGATTTGCTGATTGGTGCCCAGAATGAGGCTGAGCGGCAGGGTCTGCCTGCCCTTCAGGATAAGGGGCCCTGCGCCACAAATCGCCTATTACAGGATCTTCCCGCTCGGGCTCGTCATCTTGCCAGGCATAGTGTTTTTCAGCCAGTTTTGGATCCTGCCGCCAAAAGAGTAAAGCTGCTACCACGCCGCCTGCTGCCCCAAAGAAGTGGGCTTCGTAAGAAATCCCCGGATCGCGGGGAAAAATCGACATGATCATACCGCCGTACATAAAAAACGCTATCATCATCAGCGCAACCGAGCGCTTATCTTTACGCAGCAAGCTCACGGTAAACAAAAAGAAAAACAACCCGTGACTCACGCCACTCGCCCCTAAATGCACTGACTCGCGGCCAAACAACCACACTCCCAGGCCCGAACCTAACCAGGCAAATAGCAGCACTTTTAGTCTTGAGTTTGGATAGCCGTATCGCAACATGGCACCCAGTACAATTAATGGCAATGTATTATTAAACAGATGCTCGTAGGAACCGTGCACCAGCGCAGAAGACACCACACCGTACAACCGGCTCCAGTCCTGGGGGATCACGCCAAGCACGTTTAAGGGAAGATCAAACAGCACGCCGGCAGACTGAATAACCCAGAGCAACGCAACGGCTATCACCACTGGCAGGATGGCAGCACTTAAAGCATAGTTTGATTTTGTTTTGTTCATTCTCCAAATATAGGGCTGAGTTCAGATAAATCAATCCAGCTTATGCCAGTCCGCCGGACAATCAATATCGGTCAGTGAGTCGGTGTATACCGTTTGGATCGTATCTGGCGCGGTTAATGCCAGTTTTCTGAGGTATTTGCCTGCACCGCTATCGCCTTGTAGTTGGTCTAGTACAGTCAGTGTTTGGGGGGGAAATATAACTGGCGGGCCAATGATCCCCTGACAGTTTGTAGCAGTGATAACCGGGTTGCTGGCATAGTCTGTTATGAGTGAGTTGATTAATGTTGCACTGATCCCGGCCTGATCGCCAAGCCCAATCATTAGTCCATCGTAACCTGTTAAATCAAGCGCTACTGCCGCTCGCACACTCGCTGCCATTCCCTCCTGCCAGTCGTCTACATAGTGATGGGTAACGCCGGTGGGCAGCGTTTTAATGATAGCGTTGTGCCAATAGCCGGTAAGCACTACGATGTCTGTAATGCCCGCTTTTTTATATTCACTGATGACATGGTGTAGCAGCGGTTGCTGACTGGCCGGGTGCACTGCGAGTAACTTGTTGCCGCCATAACGGCGGGCACAGCCCGCAGCTAACAGTGCCAGTCGCAGGGTCATGCTTGCTCCGGATTGGCTGGCTCCGGCGCGTGATGTTCACTGATCAACTGAGGAATAGGCACGGCACCAGGCGGACGGTACAACACCAGTGTTTCAGCAATTTTATCCTGAATGGTCTGCCGGTTAGGATCCCAGAATATCTGTAAAAAGCCCAGCAAACCGGTGGCGATGCCGGCGGTATAACCACCATAGCGGCCAAAACTTTCAAATAAATTCAGCGGGCTGCCATCAAGCTTTACAACTTTGATGCGCATAATACGCTTGCCAATGGTGTGGCCGCGCCACCAGGCTGTCAGTACGCTGTAATACAGTGCTGCCCAGCCAAAACCCAGGCCAAGATCCTTAATGATTCCGTCCACCCAGCTGATCAAACTGTTGGTTTTCTCCGTGTCATTGTCTTTACCCAGGCCTATTTTAAGCTCTGGCTCAGGCTGTTTTGGCGGCGTTGGCAACAACTCTGCCGGCGTTGGCAACAACTCTGCCGGCGCCGGTTTTGCGGGTTCTATCACCCCCATAGAACCGGCGCGCAGCCCTTCCCGAATGGCCGCCTGCACCTCTTCGTTTGCCGCTTCGCTGCCTGCATTGGAAGCCTTGCTCTGAGTAAACTCGGCCACAAACAGCTCGCGTAATTCGCTTTGTTGCGCTTCGGTCAGATCCTTATCGGCTGTAAACTCATCAAACGCGGCGGTAGCCTCTTGCTCGGTATCACTCGTGGTGCCGTAAGCCTCACCAAAGCCTGCGGCAAATTCGCTGTAACAGCTAAACTCGCCCTCACAGCTTTGCCAGGCATATTTTTGTGCCACTCTGAGGCCGGTAGACACCAGTGCCGAGTCGCGGGAGAGCTCTTTTATTGGAGGTGTTGCGTTATAAGATTCAACCAGTACAAAGGTTACAAAAAACAATAAACAGGCGGCGCTCAGGCGCAGCATCTTGCGCGCAAAACTGCGTTTTTTCTCGCCTTCTGCCAAATGCTTTCCGGCCCGAAAAAAAGTAATCGCCACAAAAAAGGCCAGTACCAGCGCATGAGCCGTACTCAACAACACCACAATGGAGGCATCAATACACTGAGCAATCAACCGCCGCATGGGTGATGCTAAGGGCTGGCCAAGCAGTTCATCAGCCACCCCAAAAGCATAGGGCGTCACAATTTCGCGGGTTTCTTTAGAGCTCAGAGGCTCTGGAGATGGTGTTTGCTGAGTGTGGTTATCAGGTAATTGCTCAGATGCTTCGACTGTCATGTCACGATTTCCCTGTCATTTTTATTCTCTTTATACTCTTAATGCCTCGTTGGGCAAAATTGAAATTGTTACTTTTTTTGTAATGCTGAAATACCGTCAGATAAGCCCTGAAGGGTTAACGGGAACATCTTGTCTGCCATTAATTCTTTTATCAGAGCAGCAGACTGATAATATCCCCAGTATTGCTGCGGCTGCGGGTTGAGCCAGATGCAATGGCTAAAATGGCTGGTAATTCGATTCATCCAGGTCGCGCCAGGCTCTTCATTCCAGTGCTCCACACTGCCACCGGGATAGGCTATTTCATATGGCCCCATGGTGGCATCGCCAACAAAGATCACCTTACAATCCGGCCCATATTTGTGAATAACATCCCATACATCCATACGCTCGTTATCCCGCCGGGCATTATCTTTCCACACCGATTCGTACACACAATTGTGAAAATAATAGTAATCCAGATACTTAAACTCGGCGTGAACGGCTGAGAACAATTCCTCTACGCCTTTGATATAGCTATCCATCGAACCGCCAATATCAAAGAACATTAACACCTTCACCGCATTATGCCGTTCAGGACGCATATGAATATCGAGCAGGCCACCCTGTCTGGCCGTATTGGAAATGGTGGAAGCGATGTCTAATTCTTCACTGGCCGCCCCGCGGGCGAACTGGCGTAACTTACGCAAGGCCATTTTAAGGTTACGCGTACCCAGCTCTGCATTGCCATCCAGATTCTTAAATTCCCTTTTATCCCAAACCTTTACAGCAGAAAAGCGGCGATTTCCGTCCTGCCCGATGCGCACGCCTTCTGGATTGTCGCCATACGCACCAAACGGGCTCGTTCCACCGGTACCTACCCACTTATTGCCGCCTGCATGACGCTTTTTTTGCTCATCCAGTCGCTCCCGGAGCTTTTTCATCAGCTCTTCCAAACCGCCTTCCTGACGCAGCTTTTCCCGTTCTTCGGCAGACAAACGCTTTTCAAATTCTTTGCGTAACCACTCTTCATCAATGCTGTCACCAAACAAATCGATGGCATCGACCCCTTCAAAATAGTTAGCAAAAGCACGGTCGTACTTATCGAACTGTGATTCATCTTTTACCAGCGTAATCCGCGCCAGATGATAAAACGCAGCCACATCGGCAAAAATAACCTGCTGTTCGAGGGCGCGAATAAGATCCAGCAGTTCCCGCAGGCTGGTTTTTACGCCGAAGCGTCTGAGCGTGAAGAAAAAATCAACCAGCATTAGCGACGTGCCATAAAGACCAGTTTCTCAAACAGGTGAATGTCCTGTTCGTTCTTAAGCAATGCACCGTACAAAGGCGGAATACTGGTTTTGCCTTCTTTATCCTGCAGGGCTTCAGGCGGTATATCTTCTGCCACCAGTAATTTCAGCCAGTCAATCAGCTCGGAGGTCGACGGTTTTTTCTTCAGCCCGGGAATATCCCGTAATTTAAAGAATGAGGTTAATGCCTCTTCCAGTAAGCGTGATTTAATTTTAGGAAAATGAACGTCGACGATTTGGCGCATTTCATCCGGCGTGGGAAATTTGATGTAATGAAAGAAACAGCGCCGCAAAAACGCGTCGGGTAATTCTTTTTCGTTATTGGAGGTAATCACTACAATGGGACGGATATCCGCTTTAATGCGCTGCTGAGTTTCATAAACGTAAAATTCCATCTTATCCAGTTCGAGCAGCAAATCGTTGGGAAACTCAATGTCAGCTTTGTCAATTTCATCTATCAGCAGTACCGGGCGCTTGTCAGCAACAAAAGCTTCCCACAATTTGCCTTTCACAATGTAATTGCCGATATCATGTACCCGATCGTCGCCTAACTGCGAATCCCGCAGTCGCGATACCGCATCATATTCGTACAGCCCCTGCTGCGCTTTGGTAGTAGATTTAATATGCCACTGAATTAAATCCGTGTTTAAGCTGGCAGCCAGCTCTTCAGCCAGCAACGTTTTACCGGTACCCGGCTCGCCTTTGATTAACAGGGGTCGTTCGAGGGTAATCGCTGCATTCACTGCCAGTTGCAGGTCATCGCTGGCGATATAACTGTCGGTGCCTTGAAATGCCATTGGGATCCTTTATTCACTTAACCATTAAAATAACCATATCATATAGCAAAAATCACTTTGCATTTTATGACTTAATAACAATGATATAAGGGTAACCAAATAAGCTCCACCAATAATCTCTGTGAGATTGACCAGCCTGAACTCAAGCGCGCTGGAGCCAAGACAAACAAAAGGAATAACCATGCAAGTATTTGACGATAATTCACTGGCCATCGGTAATACGCCACTCGTGAAGCTAAAGCGCGTGACTGGCGGTAACGTTTTCGCAAAAATCGAATCCCGCAACCCAAGCTTCTCGGTTAAGTGCCGTATTGGCGCGAACATGATTTGGGATGCGGAAAAGCGCGGTGTTTTAACCGAAGGCAAAGAAATTGTAGAGCCAACCAGTGGTAACACCGGGATCGCGCTGGCATTTGTAGCAGCCGCACGTGGTTATAAAATTACCCTGACCATGCCTTCAAGCATGAGCCTGGAGCGTCGTAAGCTGCTTAAAGCCCTGGGCGCTAACCTGGTACTTACCGAAGCACCAAAAGGTATGAAGGGAGCAGTAGCAGCGGCTCAGGAGATTGTAGATTCTAACCCGGACAAGTTCGTGTTATTGCAACAGTTTGAAAACCCGGCCAACCCGGAAATTCACGAAAAAACCACCGGACCGGAAATCTGGGAAGCCACCGACGGTAAAGTTGACGCGTTTGTAGCGGGCGTAGGTACCGGCGGTACTATCACTGGTGTTAGCCGTTATATTAAAAACACCCAGGGTAAAGCCATTACCTCGGTTGCTGTTGAGCCAACCGACTCACCGGTAATCACGCAGGCTAAAGCGGGCGAAGAACTGACACCAGGACCACACAAAATTCAGGGTATCGGCGCCGGTTTTATCCCGGGTAACCTCGACCTTGATCTGGTAGACGAAGTAGAACAGGTCAGTAATGAAGAGTGCATGGAAATGGCCCACCGCCTGATGAAAGAAGAAGGTATCCTGGCGGGTATTTCTTCTGGTGCAGCCGTGGTTGCCGCCAAGCGCTTTGCTGAGCGTCCGGAGAACAAAGACAAGATTGTGGTAGTGCTGCTTGCCAGCGGTACCGAGCGTTATCTGTCCAGTCCACTATTCGCTGGCGCCTTTGGCGATCAGGAAGAAGTACAGTAATTGATTACTCTATAATCAATCAGAAACGGGGCCGTATGGCCCCGTTTTTTATCCGTTTGCCAAATATATAGACTAAAGTTACAGTAACGCACTGATTAATACCGGTGGTTATAGTTATGCCGTTACGCATTCGTTTATTTTTTATCTCTTTTATTGCTATTTTCCTGCTCAGCGCCTGCGAAAAAGAAGAACGCATTGGCCGCTATGGCATGCTCGATGAAAACACCCCGGAATATACCGCGGTAATGTTTATTCGTGGCGTATACCTGGATGAAAACCTTGACCGTGCAGTGGAGTTAAGTACCGATCGCATGGCCCGGATCCTGAAACGCTATCACACCCAGAATAATGTTCAGCGCCATGTATTTAACCTTAAATACGATACAGTAGAAGTGACCCCACAAACCAGTCAGTCGGTGGGCCGAACTGAATATGCCGACAACGCTAACGTTACGCTGTTTTTTTCTGGTCAGTATAACGGCGATAAAGTGGAAGATTTACGTACGCTGGAGCTTAAGAAAGTGAGCGGTCAGTGGAAGGTCGATAAAATTCAGGCTGATCCCTTTTTATAACTACGATCCCGGGCTGGCCGGGACCGTAATAGTCTATCGATAATGATTAATCGGCTAAGTGCAGGATCCAGCCCACCAGCTCATTAGCCTGCTCTTTGTTGATGACCACTGAATTGGGTGGCATTGCAAAACCACTTACCTCACCTTTCCAATGGCTGGCATAGGGGCTGGAACCATTTAGAACAGTAGTTACCAGCGCTTCCTGAGCATTCTCTACATCACTGTATTTTTTCGCCACGTCCTGCCACGCCGGGCCAATCGGCTTTAAGCCAGCCGGGCCACTGCCGCCACTGGCGATAGAGTGGCAGGTAACGCAACCACTCTGGTGAGCCAGATTGATCATTTTTACATCCTGAGACTCTGTCTCTTTAGCAGCCAGACCATTTGCCAGTAAGCCGGCACCAAGTGCCATCAATACGACTGATTTTTTCATGGGTATTTCCTCATTTTTGTCTCGTTCCGTGAACGAAAAAGCGTGTCTGTTACCAAGCATAGGTACAGTGGATTTCAGCAACAATCCTCCCAAAGTACTGGTTTGAACACCGCCTGATTTAGATCAATGAATTCAGCAGAGTAAGCGGTTAATCAGTTGGCAAATGTAAAATACTTGTTGCAGGGATGGGTGACATAAACCATGATTATCGCTTGAATTTTATTCAGGACATCTCAGGGTAGCAAACACGATGAAATTAGAATCCATTGCACTTCACCACGGTTACGAGTCTGAAGCGACCACCAAAGCGGCAGCCGTACCCATTTATCAAACCACCTCATATACCTTCGACAACACGCAGCATGGCGCTGACTTATTTGATCTTAAAGTGGCGGGTAACATTTATACCCGCATCATGAACCCCACCACTGCGGTACTGGAAGAACGCGTGGCGGCAATGGAAGGTGGTATTGGTGCGCTGGCATTAGCCTCCGGTATGGCGGCCATTACTTATGCCCTGCAAGCTATCTGTGAGGTGGGCAGCAATATTGTGAGCACCAGTCAGCTATATGGCGGCACCTATAACCTGTTCGCCCATACTCTGCCTCGTCAGGGCGTAACGGTAAAAATGGTCTCTCACGACGATTACGATGGCTTTGACAAAGCCATTGATGAAAACACCAAGGCCGTATTTTGTGAGTCTATCGGTAACCCGGCGGGTAACGTGGTAGATATTCAGAAATTGGCCGAAATTGCTCATAAACATGGTGTGCCGGTGATTGTTGATAACACCGTTGCTACGCCTGTTTTATGTCGCCCCTTTGAACTGGGCGCAGATATTGTGGTGCACAGTCTAACCAAGTACATTGGCGGCCACGGCACCAGCGTGGGCGGCATCATTGTGGACAGCGGTAAATTTGACTGGGCGGCCAATAAAGAACGTTTTGCCGTACTGAATGAGCCTGATCCGTCCTATCATGGTGTGGTGTACACCGAGGCCCTTGGTCCTGCAGCCTATATCGGCCGTTGCCGGGTAGTACCGCTGCGTAACACCGGCGCAGCCATCAGCCCGATGAATGCCTTTCAGATCCTGCAGGGACTGGAAACCCTGTGCCTGCGCATGGAACGCCACTGTGAGAACGCCGAAAAGCTGGCCGCCTACCTGAGTAACCACGAAAAAGTCAGCTGGGTAAACTATGCAGGCCTGGCCGATAGCCCCTATCGCACCACCTGCGAGAAAATCACCGGTGGTAAGGCATCAGGGATCTTAAGTTTTGGTATAGAGGGTGGCCGTGAAGCTGGCGCACAGTTTATTGATGCGCTGCAGATGATTTTGCGCCTGGTAAACATTGGCGACGCCAAGTCGCTGGCCTGTCACCCGGCCACTACCACGCACCGTCAGTTAAACGAAGAAGAGTTAGCCAGTGCCGGTGTAAGCGCCGATTTGGTGCGAATTTCAGTGGGCATTGAAAACATCGACGACATCATCGCCGATGTTGAACAAGCACTGAACGCCGTTAGCGTTTAGTAAAGGAGCCGCCTGCTGAAAAGGCGATTCAGAGTTAAAAATAAAAAGGCCGGTAAGTGATGCTTACCGGCCTTGCTTATATCTGACGTACCTTAAAAGCGCTGTGTTATTTGCCTACCGCTACGCCTTCACGTCGCGGATCGGCGCCGCCCACATAGCCTTTTTTGGTTACCTGTATACCGTGCAGACCACTGTTCAGGTCGACCACTTTCACTTTATGGCCAAGAGCTTCCAGGGCGCCCTGCAGGGCTTCAATAGGCGTACCTTTTTCCAGTGCGGTGTAATCGTTACGGTTAGTGATCTTCGGCAGGTTAATGGCCTGCTGAATATCCAGATTGTAATCAATTACGCCAATCAGGGTTTGTGCTACATAGCTCACAATGCGGCTTCCGCCGGGTGAACCCACCAGAATTTCAAGTTCACCTGCATCATTGAATACCATTGTCGGGCTCATGGCACTGCGCGGACGTTTGTGTGGCTCAACACGATTAGGTACCGGGAAGCGGTTCATTGATGGCGAGAACGAGAAGTCGGTTAACTGATTATTCAGTAAAAAGCCGTCCACCATAATGCCCGAGCCAAACATAAACTCGATACTAGTGGTCATAGATACCGCATTGCCTTCTTTATCGACAATAACAAAGTGGCTGGTATTCGGCTGCTCCAGCGAACTCCCCTGACTAACCTGGGTTGAAAAAGGCTCGCCGGGACGGGCAAAGCGCCACGGTTTATCAACTTTAATGCTCTCGGCACGACGACTCAGGTAACCTTCGTTAATCAAGGCTCCGTAGGGCAGATTAGTAAAGTCACTGTCGGCAATGTATTTTTCACGATCGGCATAGGCTAAGGCACTCGCCTGAGTGTACAGGTTGGCAAATTCTACGCTGTCGATGGGGTATTTGGATAAATCGAAGCCTTCCAGCAGTTTAAGTACCTGAAAAACGTTTATCCCACCTGAACTGGGCGGCGCCATGCCGCAGATTTGCTTGCTGCGGTATTCACCACAAACACCATTACGCTCGATGGCTTTATAATTCGCCATATCTTCTGCCGTTAACGCGCCGGGGTTAATGTCTGCGCCCTGAACTGCTTTAGCGATTTTGGCTGCCAGGTCGCCGTTATACATGTAATCCGCGCCCTGCTCTGCAATATTGCGCAGGGTTTTACCTAAGGCCTGATTCTTTTTAGTGGTACCAGCCTGTAACGGCTTACCCGCCGGATAGAAGTAGGTAGCGGTACTCGGGAAGGTTTTCATGCCCTTGTGATACTGCTCGGCCATGGTGACCAGTTTTTCCAGCCGCTTAGACACCTTGAACCCCTCTTCTGAGGTATTAATGGCATCTCGGAATAATACCGGCCAGTCCAGTTTACCAAATTGGCCGTGGGCCGATTCTAACGCCTTGAGTGCGCCGGGTACGCCAACTGACTTACCGCCAACCACCGCATCAATCCATTTCATGGGCTTGCCATGTTCCATAAACCAATAGGCATTCACCCCCGCGGGGGCCATTTCACGGCCATCGAAAGTGTGCAGTTTCTTGGCTTTGTTATCCCAGTACAGCATAAAGGCGCCGCCACCAATACCAGAGGATTGTGGCTCAACCAGGGTTAACATGGCCTGCACAGCAACCGCTGCATCGATGGCACTGCCCCCCTGCTCAATGATGTTTTTGCCAGCCCATGAGGCGTAAGGATTGGCGGCTACCACCATGTAATCCTCACTGAAATGGGCTTTTTTCTCGATATAACCGGTAGCGGCTTCCGGCTCACCCGCTTCACGGGGGGCCGGCGTTTGCTGAGCAAGAGCATGAAAACTGGAAGACAGGGTTAAACACCCTGCTAAAAAAAGAATGCGCGTGCGACTACGACTCAAGGTGAATCTTCCTCTTATTTAAATTTTTCCGGGTTAATTGGTCGCTTGTGCAGGAACGCATCAAAAGCTTCCTGCGCAGCTTCTGTGCCCATGGCTTCAATAAACACATCCAGTTCAACATCCATATGTTGGTGAATGGCTTCTGCCTCGTTATTAATTAATGCTTTTGACTGTAACAAAGCAAAAGCCGGTTTGGCGGCCAGCTTAGCGGCAACTTTGTTGACAGTATCCCGCAAGGCTTCGGGTTCTGTTATTTTGGTGACCATACCAAACTGATAGGCTTCCTGAGCGCCAAAAGGCTCACCCAGTAACAACCATTCACTGGCCCGGCGACGTCCCGCCATACGTGGCAGGATGTAACTTGATGCATACTCAGGAACCAAGCCTAAATTAATGAAAGGCAATACGAACTGGGCTTCGCCGTGGGTATACACGAAATCACAATGTAACAGCATGGTGGTACCAATGCCAACTGCCTTGCCCGAAACTTCGGCGACTACCGTTTTTTTACAGTTAAGCAGCGCATTCATAAAGCTGACAGTTTCTGCCAGGTGGGGTTCTTTACCGTGATTTGCAAAGCCGGCTATCTCATTGCCGGCACAGAAAACGTCTCCTTCGGCGCGGATAACCACTACTTTGCAGTGCTCTGTTTGATTAACTTCAACCAACGCATCGGCCATGGTTTGATACATTTCCCGGGTCAGGGCATTTTTCTTTTCCGGGCGATTTAAGGTGATAGTGGTAATAGCACCTTGGGTTTCAATCAGAATATGACTCATTATTGTCTCCGACTCTTTATTAGGCTTCGTAGGGCATTTTCGTTATGATAGCGCCCCAGCCTTTTGATCAACAATAAATTCCAATGATAGTTGCGCTACCAGTAAAACCACAGTTTAGTCTTGGCCCGTTAATTCTGGCGATGGTCAGTATTGCTTTATTTTTTGCCGGTCAGTCGATGACAGACTTACTGGCGTACGACCGCTACGCACTGCAAAGTATGGAAACCTGGCGCCTGATCAGTGGCAACCTAATCCATACCAATGGTTACCATCTGGTGTTAAATCTGGTTGGTCTGGTGTTGCTGTGGGCATTACACGGTGAGCACTATCGGCCGGTAACCTTTCTGAAATTGTTTATCTGGTGTGGTCTGGGTACCAGTCTGGGCATTTATTTTTTCTCGCCACAGCTGATATGGTATGTGGGGCTATCCGGCGCTTTACACGGCATTTTTGTGTGGGGAGCCTGCATGGATATCCTCAATAAGGTGCGTTCAGGCTGGTTGTTACTGGCCGGTGTAGCAGCCAAGCTGCTGTTTGAGCAGTTTCAGGGAAGCAGTGAGGATGTTGCCAGCTTAATCGACGCCAGCGTTGCCATTGACGCGCATTTATACGGTGCAGTATGTGGTGCGGTGTTATTTTTACTGATGTGGCTGTTTACCTTAACGGCGGACTTTATAGCCGCCCGCCGTAAGGCATAATTAGCAGACTAGAGGTTTTCTTCAAATAACGCGTAAATACGACGATATTCATCCAGCCATGAACTTGGCTGGACAAACCCATGAGGCTCTACCGGGTAGATAGCCGTTTCAAAGTCGGTTTTCTCCAGTTCAATTAAACGCTGTACCAGGCGCACAACATCCACAAAGAACACGTTGTTATCCACCATCGGAGCGTTAATCAGCAAGGGCTTTTGCAGGCCCTCTGCGAAGTAAATCGGTGAACTTCTGCGATAAGCCAGAGGGTCGACATCCGGTGTATTGAGAATATTGGATGTATAACCGTGGTTGTAATGCGCCCAGTCTGAGACAGGACGCAAGGCGGCCCCGGCCTGGAACAGGTCTGGTGCGTTAAACATCGCCATAAACGTCAGGAAGCCACCATAGGAACCGCCATAGGTACCAATTCGGTTGCGATCCACATTGGCGTTTTCCACCAGCCAGTTCACGCCATCACGAAGATCCTCAAGCTCCGGCGTTCCCATCTGGCGGTAGATAGCGGTGCGCCAGTCACGGCCGTATCCCCGCGAAGCCCGGTAATCCATATCCAGCACCACATAGCCTTGCTTGACCAACAGGCTGTGAAACATAAACTCGCGGAAATAACCAGACCAACCTAAGTGGGCGTTCTGCAGATAGCCAGCGCCGTGGTTAAATACCACGGCCCGACGTGGTTCACCCTCGGTATAGCCTTCAGGTAAATATACGCGGGCGTAAATGGGCTGTTCGGTATGACTGGAGTCAATCGCGACCACTTGCGGCGCTACCCAAGGCTTGGCAAGAAACGCTTCGCTAATGGTATGCGTTAGTTGTTGCGGTACCTGCTCGCTGTTTACGCCCAGAGCATATAACTCCGGCGGTCGGGTAACTGTTGAATGCGTTAGCAATAACGTTTGCTCGTCTGGGCTAAGTACATAATCGGTCAGACCATTCAGATCAGTCAGTGCCTGCTGTTCACCGGTAGCCGTATTCACCCGGTAAATTTCATAAATGCCAGGGTGCTTTTTATTGGCTTTAAAGTATACGTACTGATCATCTTTAGTCAGCGTCAGACTATCCACCACATACTGACCACTGGTCAGGGCCTGAGGCGCTTGCCCGGGTTGTTGCAAATACAAATGGCTGTAGCCAGACTGCTCCGACTGATAAAACAGCGTATGCGATTGGTTTAGCCAGCCAAACTGGTTGTGATGGTAATTGATCCACGCATCATCATGCTGACGAAGCTGTGTCTCCAGTTTTTTAGCATTAAGGTCTACCGTAACTATCCAGCTGTCTTTGTTATCCCAGGCTTCCAGGATCAGGGCGACCTGTGAACCATCCTGATGCCAACGGATAGACGGACCGCTACGAGACCAGCTGCTGAGTAATCCAATTGCCCGTGGCAAACGGTTATCGGTGTAATCTTCACCGCGGGCAGCGGCGTTCTCTCGCTTCACATCGGCCAGTACATCATCGTTATAGCCGGGTAAGCCTACATAAGAAAGTTCATGTTTGGTGCCGGTTGTTACATCCACCAGCCAGGTCGTTTGGGTAACCGGCTTAGCATCAGCAACACGTTGACGCACGTTGATAGCGGCAATGCGCCCGTCTTCCTGAATGTAATGGGGCATGATGTCAGAATCATCGCGGCGACTGCCTTTTTTGGTAGTAACGATGATTGCATGCTTACCACTGGGCGAGAGTTCAGCGGCCACCAGACGCTCACTGTCATCAAAATACACCGGCGCAGGCGCTACCGCCGGACTTTGTGCACGCATCATTTGTTGTTGAACGAACTTATCGTCACGATTCTTACGCTGAACCTGAATATAGCGGATGAGCGATTGCTGTTCACTGGCCACAAAGTCTTTGGCAGGTTTATTAGCCACTGGCTCGTCGGCAAACTCCCAGCTCAGCAGTTTTTCCTGCTGACCGGTGGTTAAATCAATGGTGATATAAGTGTTATATAACCGCGCAAATAAGCGATTGTCGGTTAAAAAGCCCAGGTTGCTCAGAGGCTGGCCATAAGTAACCCGCACCACTTCACCATCGGGCATTTTTACAAACACGCTGTCTTCGTATTTCCAGGCCGTGTACTGACCATCATTGCTGGTTACTTTCTCATCCGCTTTGTACTGATGTAGCGCATCTGCCGTTACTTTTACCGACTGGCCATTTTCAATCCGGTACACATCGAACAGCTGGGTCTCTTCCTGTTTGCGGGAATACACCACACTGCCATCAATGCCCCATCCCGGACTCTGCGGCTGACGGCCGAGCCATTTGGGATCGGCCATAATTTGTTCCAGAGTGATGATGTCATCAGCTTGAGTTGCCTGAGTGACCTTCGGTGTAACCACTTTCGCGAACTCACGGACATTCGCGGTAGGTGCTGTCGTGACGGCCTCAGGTGCGGTGCTATTGCAAGCTGCAACTACCACACTCAGACCTAGTAAAACACTGCTTTTAATTAGAGTATGTCGCATATTATTATTTACTTCGTTATAAATTCGTGCCCATTATAGCCAGCTATCTATGCCGGGTGTATTCATTTGTCCTTGAATTTGCCATGCTGGTCTTTTAATAAACCGAACGGATAAATTGATCCAACCAGCCTGCACTGAGAGTATTGGTGTTAACCCCCTAACTACAGGAACAAAACAATGAAAAAATTAGTTGGCGCATTGTTATTCAGTACGCTTCCTTTATTCGCGCAGGCAAACAGCTGCCCTGACGTATTAAAGTTCATGAAACGTAAGCTCAATTCTCAGGAAACCGTGAACCTGTGCAGCGAATATCAGGGTAAAACCCTGTTGATTGTTAACACTGCCAGTTACTGCGGGTTTACACCACAGTTTGAAGGCCTTGAAGCCATGTATGACGAGCTCAAAGACGAAGATTTCGTCGTTCTGGGCTTTCCATCTCACGACTTCAATCAGGAAGATAACGACGAAGGAAAAACCGCTGAGCTGTGTGAATTAACCTATGGGGTGGAATTCCCGATGTTCGAGCCAACCCACGTAAAAGGTGATGACGCCGATCCGCTCTACCGTATCTTAACCAAAGCCACCGGTGAAGCACCAAGCTGGAACTTTAACAAATACCTGGTAGACAAGAACGGTAAAATTGTTAAGCACTACAAGAGCTCTGTTAAACCTTCAGACAAAGAACTCCGCACAGACGTGGAAAAAGCACTGGCCATGTAACGTTATCAGCGCATAAAAAAAGCCCCGCGAACTGCGGGGCTAATATGCACACTCAACTTGGAACACACTTTAACAATCGAGGGTTCACACATTAAAACCCATAATTGCTTGTTACATTAAGTTAGTGCTTCGCATTTGGCTAAAGTTCAAATTTTTTCACAAATTGTTGCAAATATTTTTGCTGATATACGAGGCTAACCAGCCACACTTTCCTCACTCCTGATAAAAACCTTTTATTACAGGGTATTACAGCAGCAGACGATTAATTGCAGAGACAAAAAAACCTGCAAAATGCAGGCTTTTTTAATGCGTGATGTTTGTGCTTAAAACTTTGCCAGGGCCTGGTCGAAGTCAGCAACCAAATCATCAGTATCTTCAATACCTACCGACATTCTGATCATGGTTTCGGTAATTCCCATGCGCGCCCGCTCACGCTGACCATTTTCAAAGAAAATGGTTGAGGCCACCGGCAGTGCCAGCGTACGCGTATCTCCCAGATGCGTGGCCGATAACACTAATTTAAGCTCATCTAAGAATTCACAAGGCTCGATGCCAGGAACCAGATCGAAGCTCAGGATGGCACCATAACCACCCAGTTGCTCCCGAGCCACATAATGTTGCGGGTGATTCGACAAGCCCGGGTAATAAACGCGCTCGATTTTGTCCTGGCTTTCAAGGTAGGTGGCCAGTTTCATGGCGTTTTCGGTACTACGCGCCATCCGCAAAGAGAGGGTTTCGATACCTACCGAGATCAGATGTGCTGATTGCGCAGACAGCGTGGCACCCAAATCACGCAGGCCTTTTTTACGAATTTGGGTAATGCCCCACATCCGCTCATCAGCCACCTGGTAGGCCGGTTTGATATTATTGAATAACGTCCAGTCAAAATTCCCCATATCAGTAACGGCCCCGCCGAGCACGTGGCCATGACCACCGTGATATTTGGTAAGGGAAGTGAGCACCAGTGACACCTTCATCGCTTTCGCATCAAAGGCTGGTGGTGGTGTCATGGTGTTATCCACCATAAACAGTAACGATTGTTCCTCGCACCACTTACCGATCGCACGCAGATCGGCAACCTGAGTTACCGGATTGGCAATTGTTTCAGTGAACACCGCCCGGGTATTGCTTTTCCTGGCCGCAATCACCTCCTGAATGGAAGTAACATCAACAAAGCTGAGCTCAATGCCCAAATCCTGCAAGGTATCTAAGAAACTGCGGGTATTCCCAAACAAATACTGACTGACAATCAGATGATCACCGGCTTTAAACAGCGACAACATGGTGCTGGTAATAGCCGCCATGCCGGTTGAGAAACAGGCCGTGGCGATGCCGCCTTCCATATCGGCGATAATGGTTTGAAGCGCTGCCATGGAGCCGGACGACGAGCGGCCGTAAACATGGCCCATCTTTTTGCCCTGGAACACATCTACCAGATCTTGCGTTTTTTCAAATTCGAATAAGACAGAATTGGTCGTACTGGTATGTACGGCACCGTCGGCTGGTTGATTTAGCAGTCTGTCGGCATGTACTTGACGAGTGGTCACTCCCGGTTTGGTCACGCGTTGGGCTCCGTAATTGTTTGCTGCGGGTATTTAGCGGTAATGGTGCGGTAAAAAGTGTATACCGACTCCATAGACACCGTTACATCTTTGGATACTGTAAGGACGGGCCCGAAAACCAGCGTTTTCTGTTGATAATCAAGGCCGACACACTGAATGGGAATTCTAGCGGTTTGTGCAATGTAAAGAAAGCCGCTTTTCCACGGATATACCGCTTTTCGCGTGCCTTCTGGTGCCAGCGCCAACAGTAACCGCTCTGCACGGCCAATTCGCGCAGCCACATCTCCCACGACACCATGAGCTTTGCTGCGCTCCACCGGAATGCCGCCGAGCCGTCGCATAAGACCGCCCAGCGGCCCTTCAAACAACGTGTGCTTGCCCAGAAAAGCCACCTCAAGACCCAGTGCCAGTTTAAACATTACACCAATAATAAAATCCCAGTTAGACGTATGCGGGCCCACGGCCAATACCATTTTAGGGTGATTGGCAATACTGCCGCGCACTGTCCAGCCGCGTTTTTCAAGCCACCAACGGCAACATTTCCCCCACAAACCAACCGGGTATTGTGGGACTGATTCGGGTAATGGCGCTTTGAATGACTGCATATTCCGCCAACGATCGGTTATTCTGTTATCGCTAATTGTAACCGCTACGGAGTGCGCCACAAACGCTATGTGTATTATTTTTGTTGCCGTTGAGCAGCACAAAGACTATCCGCTTATTATTGCCGCCAATCGTGATGAGTTATATCAGCGGCCTACCCAAGCCAGCGACTGGTGGGACGAATCCCCCGGCCTACTGGCGGGTAAAGACTTAAAAGCCGGTGGTACCTGGATGGGGATGAGCCGTGCCGGTAAGATTGCAGCGCTGACCAATATTCGTAATCCCGCCAGGGAACAAGCTGAGGCGCGTAGCCGTGGCGAGCTGGTGGTTAACTATCTCTCTTGCAGTACCAGCGAAGCGCTATTTGAACAGCAGCTTAGCGACAGTTGCGAGGCCTATAACGGCTACAATTTGCTGTACGGCAATGTTACCCGCCTGCAGGTGTATAACAATCACACCAACCGTTTTACGCCGCTGGCTGCGGGCTTTCACGGCCTTTCCAACAGTGCGCTCAATACGCCCTGGCCCAAAGTAAGGCGGGGCGTAACCAGGTTGCAGGAATACATCAGTACAGCCACCTCGCTTGATTATGATGCGCTGTTTAACCTGCTTCAGGATAACACCCCGGCTGCGCAACACGAATTGCCGGATACCGGCGTGCCGCTTGAATGGGAACAGCGTCTGTCGTCTATCTTTATCGCCTCACCCAACTACGGCACACGCAGCTCTACCCTGCTGCTGGTTAATCATCGCGGTGAAGTCACCTGGATTGAGCAGGAATATGAACACGGCAAAAAGGTATCCCCACCCCGAGAGTTTCAGTGGAAAATTGTGCAGGAATAACCGCTTTTCTATTCGAATTTGCAGCAGTTGATGGCATAATGCGCAGCCCGACTGGTTAACTCCCGTGCCAGCGGAAGATGATGAAGTGGTCAGACTGACAACCGTGTTGAACCACAACACACGACCACCGTTGTTTGAGTTTGTGAAAGCCCAGGACTGTTCATAAACTTAGTAAACCGATTCCTGTACATTTAGAGGACATAACGTGTTTGAAGTGCTACCCCAACTTGCCCCGGATCCGATTCTTGGTTTGTCTGCTGCGTTTAAGCAAGATACTAACCCTAATAAAATTGACTTAGGTGTTGGCGTTTATAAAGACGAGCAAGGCAACACCCCTATTTTATCTGCGGTAGCCAAAGCGCAAACCATTTTACTTGAGCGCGAAAAGTCTAAAACCTATATCACTCCGCAGGGTGTACAAGGTTTTATCGACGGTATGCTGGGCTTGATCCTGGGTGAAAAAAGCCCGGTACTGATGGCCGACCGTGTGGCAGCTGTGCAAGCGCCGGGCGGTTGCGGCTCATTACGTATTCTTGCCGAGTTACTGACTCGCGTTAATAAAGACACCAAGGTGTGGATCAGCGATCCAACCTGGGCTAACCATATTCCGTTAATGGGCAATGCCGGTTTAAGCCTGGAAACTTACCCCTACTTCGACAAAGCCACTGCTTCGATTCGTTTCGACGCCATGATGGAAACACTGCGTAAAGTGGAAAAAGGCGATGTGGTATTACTGCACGGTTGCTGCCACAACCCAACGGGTGCTGATCTTACCAAAGAACAATGGCAACAAGTGGCAGAAGTCGCTAAAGAGCGAGAGTTCCTGCCGTTTGTCGATCTGGCCTATCAGGGCTTTGGTGATGGCTTGGAAGAAGATGCCTACGGTGTTCGCCTGCTGTGCGAAAGCTTACCGGAAGTGATCATCGCCGCCTCGTGCAGCAAAAACTTCGGCCTCTACCGTGAACGTGTTGGCTTAGCGGCCATCGTGACGGCAGACAGCGCCACCAAGAAAATCGCTCAGGCACAAATTCAGTCTGTAGCCCGTGGAATGTACTCCATGCCACCAAGCTACGGCGGTGCGCTGGTAGACATTATCTTGTCCGACGTTGCACTTAAGCAAGAGTGGGAAACCGAAGTTAACGAAATGCGTAATCGCATGTCTACCCTGCGTAACCTGCTGGTTGATAAACTGGCCGCTAACGGCGCGCAGAAAGACTTCAGCTTTGTAAACAACCAGAAAGGCATGTTCTCGTTCCTGTGTATTACCCCGGAACAAGTACAGAAAATGCGTAATGAGCACAGCGTTTACTTTGTTGATTCAAGCCGCGTAAACGTAGCGGGCATCAGCCAGGCTAACATCGACGATCTGGCCAAAGCCATGGTAGCTGTGATTAACAGCTAATCGCGCTGATAATCAATAAATACTAAAAAGCCCTGACTGTTCAGTCAGGGCTTTTTTTGTTTCAGCCAACATCAACGCTAAACAATAAAATAACGTTAAAAGCATACGTTAGCTGCGACTGCACAGCTCTCTACGTAAAGCTCCGAGAGCCCGAGGCTATAAACTTATACAGTAACGTTCTTCACACCGTACTTAAATAGCTTCAGGTAGATGGCCTGCCTGAAATCTATCTTGATTTACCTCTGATGATGAGTTGTTGCAACACTACACCTTCTTACCAGGCGTTTTGCCAAACCACATAATATAGCTACAGTTTTTACACACTAAGACTGACGCACTCTGGTTTGCCCAGTCCGCATTAATAAAGGTAAGGAAAGCAGTATTCAGTTGTGCCTTACCTTCATCAAAGTGTTGATGACCACAGTGAATACAATTGATATCAACACTATTGATTTGATATTCATCGCTACGTACTGCCTTTATAGCCCCTTTTAATCCCTTACCGAGCTTGTTTATAAACCCCATTTCATTGCCTCCCTGATAAACTGTACTCGCCTCATTAATTCAGTCTCAGCCTTTAAAAAAGCGCAGGATTTCTTGCGACAAAAGCGCCGGTGCTTCCTCTATCACCAAGTGACCGGTAGCAGGTATCGTTACCAGATCCGCCCCGGCAATTTTTTCCTGCAGCTTATAAGCTTGCTCAACGGGGATCCAGGTATCCTCTTTTCCCCACAAAATCAGCACGGGCGCAGTAATCTCATTAAAACGATGTTGGAATTCATCGGTAAACCTGGAACTTGCCTGGGCGATTTGCCGGTAAAATGCAGGCTTGCCCTGCTCTGAGCACCAGGGGGCCAGAATGCCATCAATGGTGTCTTGACTGAGCGGCTGAAAAGCAGCGGTTTTAATGTAAGCTTCCACAATTGCCCGATGAATATAATCAGGTACGCCGGCAAAAGCAGCTTCATTGGCCTCTACGTGTTTAAAGAAAGGTGAGCCCCAGGGTGACAGTGCAACCGGATCAATCACCACCAGTTTTTTGTATGGCCGCTGATTAAGAATATGATTTCTGAGCACAGTGGTACCGCCAAAGTCGTGACCCACCACCAGTGGCAACGCCAGCTTCCAGTGCGCCATCAGCGCATCGAGCAGTTCATTTTGTATGCCGAGCGACACGTCTGCATCACGCATATCTGACTGACCGTAGCCAAGCAAATCAAAGTAATACACCTTAAAATCTGCCGATAAAAGTTCAATAAGGTGGCGTAAATTAAACGACGACCAGGGTGTACCATGGACGATAACGAGCGGTTCACCCTCACCTTTTATACCGTACTTTACCGTTCGTCCGTAAAAATCAAATTCGTAAGGTAAAACCCAATCACTCATTCAGAAAACCTCCTTGTGTTGCAAGCTTTGCCAAGCCGGCCGCAATATGGCGGGCTTATTCTGCCTGTCCTAAACAATACTAATCCGTGTGATAATGACTTACAAAACACACCGCTCATTGATCACGATAGTGACATCGCGCGGCATCAATTTGCATATTAACATGGCTGCCAACCAATCGATCCGGTGCGCGCATGTCAAAATCAATGGATTTGCCCGACAGCAGAAGTTTTTTGAACGAGGGTTGGCTGCACACAAATGCCAGCAAGTATGGTTTATATTCTGTGGCCGGGTTTGGCAATCCGGTGGCGATAATGTCGATGGCCACCCCATCCGGGCTAGCAGAGAATGCACTCAGTTCAGTACTGACGCCGGGCATCGCAAAAAGTGTATCGTTAAACAGCGCGTTTAACTTTTCGGTTTGTGATGTATCGCGATAATAGAAGTAGAGGCTACTGACCACAAATAGGGTAAATGAAATGCCTACTCTGATTAATTTTTGCTGTCTGGTTGCATCACTGGCCATTTTTCAATTCTATGCCTCTGCCAGCAGGCAAATCAGACCTTAGACTGATCGGTGAGACGCTCAAACAAAAACTGTTTAAACAAAACGCCGACCGCTTTCAGCGAGTCATTTAAGCGATGATCGCCGGGTATCAGATGCAAGGTAATGTTTAGTTGCTTGGCAAAATTCAGAATGTTCTCAGCCGGGATGATTTCATCCTGCCAGCCGTGTACACAGGTTACCGGGCACGTGACCGGGTATTCCTGTACCCGGTATCCCGGCATAGCCACTGCCGGTGCCAGCAGAAATACGCCTCGTACCTTATATTGCAATGCCGTGACTAACGAAACATAGCCGCCCATACTTGAGCCTACCAACAGCACTTCGGGATCCGCCTTGGGGATAGCTTCCTTGAGCATCTCCACCCTTTTCTCTGGATCCAGGGTATCACTGTAGTCGATGCTCTGGATCTGGCATCCCATTTCTTCTGCAATATTGGCCAGAAAGCGTATTTTAGTTCCCCATGGGCCACTTTCTTTACCGTGTGAAAAGATAACCTTCACGCACAACTCCTTATCTAGAAGCGTGATTATCCGATATTACGAATAAATAACAATGGTATTTATCTTACATTATACGGTTTTAGTAACAATTTTATGAAAGCCAGTCTCAGGCTGCATTTGCCCAGTCTTTGATATAATGACGTTGTACCAGGGCCTGCAACTTTTTACATGCTTTAACATATTTACTGTCGCGCTGATAATACACCTGCTCAACAATCTGACCGTTTTCATCAATTAAAAAACTGGCCAGCCGCGCTTTACGGTGAGGTAAATAAAACTGGTGTAGCGATAAACGACGACTCACCGGCAAATTCGTAATGATCTGATAAAAGCAAAAAGGCAGTTTCATTGTCATCGCACGGCTGTCACCACCGTAGAGATCCAATACTTGCTGAAAGGCATCGTGCCCTTCACCAACGGTAATACCAAAGCGTTCAATTAAGTTATCAATCGTTTTTAAACCTGTGTTCATCACAATACCCTCAAATACTGTATAACTAAACAGTACTGTATAATTTATCAGCATTCAAGCTTTTTGTGATTTATTTTAAACCGGTTCATTTTAAAGTGGCATTTTGTAAGCTCCTCACCAAGGCAACCAATAAAAAAGCGCCGGTCAGGTTTCCCTGCCGGCGCTTCTGTTCCTTACTCTAACTTGACTTCACGGCGCTATTATTTAGAAACCGCCTCCGCGGAAGCGTCTGCCGCCAGCGTTGAGCGCTTGTTTCGGGTCAGGCCGTTTTTAATATCATCCAGAATCACATACAGAGCAGGCACCAGTAATAAAGTGATTACCGTGGCAAATAAAATACCAAATGCCAGTGATATCGCCATCGGTATCACCACCTGTGCCTGTAAGCTACGTTCAAACATAATCGGCACCAGGCCCATAAACGTGGTCAGCGAGGTCAGAATAATCGCTCTGAATCGCTGTGTACCGGCGCTTATCGCCGCATCCATCAGCCGATGCCCTTCCTGACGTGCGCGGTTAACAAAATCCACCATGATCAGACTGTCGTTAACTACCACCCCGGACAGAGCGATGATGCCACAAATTGATAACACGCTCACCGCATGCCCGAGCATAAGGTGGCCAAGAATCGCCCCCACAATACCAAATGGGATAACCGACATAATAATCAGTGGTTGGGTGTAAGAACGCAGCGGAATAGCCAGCAACGCGTAAATAGCAAATAAGGCAAATAATAAGCCCTGCGCCAGCGATGTCATGGCTTCCATTTGTTCACGGGAATTGCCCTGCAATTTAAACTCCACCCGTGGGTACTTTTTCATGATTTCCGGAATTACCCGGGTGATCATTTCCATGGTGACTTCGTTAGGTTCGGCAATGTCTTTATCTACCGCAGCCGAAACCGTTACCGAACGCTGGCCGTCTACCCTGATAATTGAGTCGTACCCTTTGCCCAGTTCGATATCTGCCACCTGTTCAAACGGCACATCCTGCCCCGCCGGTGAACGTACCCGCATAGTTTCCAGGTGACCAATGGAATTACGCTCTTCCTTGGGGTAACGCACCATCACCTTGACTTCTTCATCGTCGCGCTGAACCCGCTGTACTTCTGCACCATAGAAGCCATAACGTACCTGCTGTCCTAACTGCTGAAGAGTAATCCCCAGCGCTTCCGCCTGCGGTTTCAGTTGCAGCTGAATTTCATCGGCGCCGCCGGCGAAGGTATCGTTAATATCCGACACTCCGTTATATTCAGCCAATGCGGCCTTCACTTCCTTGCTGATCAGCTCAAGCTGGTTAATATCGCTGGAACTAAACTCAAAACTTAAATCTGAACCGCCACCAGGACCGCCTGGAGCATTAAAATTAAGCGTTTTCACGCCAGGGATTTCTGGCATTAATTCCCGCCAGCGGCGCTGAATTTCGGTATCGGTAACGTCCCGTGACTCACCTTTACTCAGTTCAGCAAATACCTGCCCGCCCAGTGAGCCCTGATCAAAGGCCACTGCATGGCTAATCACCCCAGAACCGGTTTCCCGGCTGATTTGATCGTTCATGCGATACATTGCATCAAGCATAGTATCCAGCGCTTTATCACGCTGCGATAACGACGAACCAGGCTCCAGTTCTACCGAAGCCATCACAAAATCACTGGGGATCGTAGGGAAGAACACAAAGCGCACCCAGTCCCCTTTAAACATGCCGTAGGTTAAAATCAACATGCTCACAAACGCGGCTAGTGTGACATAGCGCGCCTTAATCGCTTTCACCAAAAATGGCGCATAGATGTTTTTAATAAACGACTTAATGCCTTCACTGAAGAAATCGCGGAAGCGCTGGAAACGGTTGGCTTTGGCCGGATCGTACGGCTTTAAGCGCATATGGGCTAAATGTGCCGGCAAAATCAGTTTTGATTCAATCAGTGAGAACGTCAGACACACAATGACCACTAACCCGATGGTTTTCCATATCACCCCAAACGGTCCCGACACCATCAGCATGGGCGAAAATGCGGCAATAGTAGTAAGTACCCCGAAAGTTGCGGGCATAGCGACTTTTTTCACCCCTGCAATGACGTTATCGGTGCTGTGTCCCTTAGCATCAATTTCAGAATAAGCTGACTCGCCCATAATAATGGCATCATCCACCACTATCCCGAGCACCAGGATAAAGGCAAACAAGCTGAGCATGTTTATCGACACCCCCATCATGTCCAGTGGCAACACCATCAGCGTGCCTAAGAAGCACACCGGCAAGCCCACCATTACCCAGAACGCCAGTTTAATTTTCAAAAACAATGACAGAACCAAAAATACCAGCACGCCCCCCCAGAACATATTCTCCAGCATCATGTTAAGCCGGTCTGCCAGGTAAAACGACGAATCGCCCCAGGCATCGGCCTTAATATGGGCCGGAAAGTCCTTCTTGTTCTTAGCCAGGTACTGATTAACTTCTTTGGAAATTTCCAGCGCATTTTGATCGCCAACCGCTTTCACGCGCACATTCACTGCCGGCTGATTGTCAAACATGGCGTACTGGGGATCTTCTACAAATCCATCATCAATGGTTGCAATATCACCTAAGGTTAATCGCGAGCCATCCTCTCGGGTTAACAGCACAATTTGTGCAAACTCCCAGCCGGTATATGCCTGACCTTTGGTGCGCAGCAGAATATTGCCATTATCGGATTTAATGGCGCCACCGGGTAAATCAATAGACGACTGACGAACCGCATTCACCACTTCGGAAAAGGTCAGATTGTATTTTTGTAAGGTGTATTCCGACAGTTCCAGAGAGATCTCATAGTCGCGATCGCCCACCACCTGAACGCTGGAAATACCGGGTAAATTGGCTACATCGTCACGCAGGTTCTTGGCAAATTCTTTTAATTCCCGTTCGCTGGCATCGCCATAAACGGCAATCCATAACACATCCTGCTGAAACTTAGTGCGATAAACGATGGGTTTCTCGGTGTTGCCAGGGAAACTAGGAATAGCGTCGACCTGAGATTTAACCTCATCGAGGACAACCTGCACATCGTAGTCTTCTTCCACCTCGATGGTCACCGAGCCCATGCCTTCCGAAGCGGTAGAAGTAATCTGCTTGATGCCGTCAAGGTCTTTTATGGCGTCTTCAACTTTTAACAGAACGCCTTCTTCCACTTCCTGAGGCGCTGCACCAAGATACGGTACCCGCACGGAAATAATATTCACCTCAAAATTAGGAAATACCTGCTTTTGGATACTAAAAGCGCCAAATACTCCGCCAATCAGTAAAATCCACATTAACAGATTCGCCGCCACGCTGTTACGGGCAAACCAGGCGATCAGGCCTTTATGGGTGTTATAAGATTGCATGGTTTACACTCCGGTATCTAACGCAGATTCTTCATCTTCTACGTCCTGCTCAGCAGGATCCTGCTCCGGCAGGCGTACCGGCATACCATTGTAGGGATTAGGCACGGCACTTCTTACTACGTTGTCACCATCACTCAGACCGCCAGAGATATACACTGATTCCGGACTAGAGCGGGCAACATCAACCTGTTTAATCTGCAATTCATTATTTTCATCTGCCACCAGTACGGTGCCATCGAGGCGCATCAGGCTTCGGGGAATAACAATCAGCGAACGGGCATCCGTGCCGCTGATTACCGCCTGTACAAACTGACCAAAGCGCAGGGGCACAATATATTCACCGCTGTTTCGCAGGTAGGGATCGAGCACTTCCACCACGGCGTAAATCAACCGGTTGGTGGTATCAAGAACGCCTTCGCTGCGAACTAACGTACCTTGCCACTGCTGCAACTTACCGCCTACCATGGCGCTAAGCGTAACCGGGTTGCGATGCGAGATACCGCTTTCCAAATCAATAAAAGCCAGATCGGCATCGGTCAGTGGCAATCGCACTTCCGCCACCTCGGTAGAATAGAGTTCGCCAACCAGCGCGCCGGTGCCCACAAACTGCCCTAAATCGGCGTTGCGCTCAATGACAATGCCATCATAAGGGGCAATAACCTGAGTACGGTCGAGGTTGCGCTGGGCTCTGGCGAGCTTGGCTTTTGCCGCTTTAACATTGGCCTGCTCTTTGGCCAGCTGCGGTTTTCGTAAGCCCAGCTCCGGTGGGACTACCCCGTTTACCGAACGCCACTCTTCTGCGGCAACCTTACCGCGTGCCTGCTCTTCCTGCAGCGCGGCCTCAGCCTGAGCCAGTTCGGCTTCAGCCAGACTCAAATCCGTTTGATAGTCATCCTGCTCCAGCGTCAGCAATACGTCGCCTTTACTGAAAAAACCGCCCACCACAAAATTGTCGGCAATATCGATCACCCGGCCACTCACCTGGGTGGCAATACTGGTTTTGTGTTTTGGCTGTACGTTACCCTGGCTGGTCACGGTAAATTCGACATGCTCGGTAAACACCGGCTGTGCATCCACCAAAAACGCCAGCTCTTCTACTTCTTTCTTTTCCGGCGGTTTTTTCGACATGATCATAATACCCGCCGCGACGACTGCCAGCCCGAGTAAAATAATCGGAAGACCCGATTTCGCTAAAGACGATAACTTCATGAATGTGCCACTCTGATTGTGTTGCTGATCTTCGCCAGCCTGATAAACATAGACTTTTCTGATGCTAATATTACGAAGTATCGCGACTATTAGCTTTATTTCTTTTGTTAATAAATGTAACGAATTTCGAATGCTTTCGTGACCTTGGTCAACGGTTGACTTCAAAAGGTCATTTTTTGTCTATTTATGACCAATTTTCAAACAAAAGCCCTTGAACCGGTGACTTTTTGAGCGTAAATTGTAATTTAATTACAGATTGTTGAGCAGGAGAGAAACAATGAGTCTGAAAAAACAATATTTAAAATCCAAGCCAATTTGCAAAGTCACGTTTAAGCTTAAAGCGAGTGAAGCCAATAATGCGGACTCAGCTAAGCTGGTTGGCGACTTTAATGCGTGGGATGTTCAGGCCGAGCCAATGAAAAAGCTCAAGAATGGCGACTTTACACAAACGGTTAGCCTGCCGGCCGAAGCAGAATACCAGTTCCGTTATTTACTCGATGGTGAAAGCTGGGAAAACGATTGGGAAGCAGACGCCTACCAGCCCTCGCCGGTCAGCTTCGACGATAACTCGGTAGTGCGCGTTTAATTAAATATCCGGTAGCCAGGATGCCTGGCTGCCGGATGTTACTTACAAAGTTTGAAGCTAACCCGCCAGGGCCGCTTCTATTTCAGGCAACGCCTCAAATAAATCTGCCACCAGACCGTAATCGGCTACCTGAAAAATGGGCGCTTCGGGGTCTTTATTAATGGCAACAATCACTTTTGAGTCTTTCATTCCCGCCAGGTGCTGTATTGCGCCAGAAATGCCCACTGCGATGTAAAGTTGCGGCGCAACAATCTTACCGGTCTGCCCTACCTGCATATCATTAGGAACAAATCCCGCATCAACGGCGGCACGGCTTGCGCCTACTGCGGCACCCAACTGATCGGCTATGCGCTCAAGCATGGCAAAGTGCTCGCCATCCTGCATCCCGCGACCACCTGAAATCACAATGCCAGCCGCAGTCAGTTCCGGGCGGTCAGACTTGGTCATTTCATCACTTTCAAAGGTCACCTGGGTGTTTTCAATTACCGTGTCGAGCGTTGCTACAGATGCACTGTTGCCTTCTTCTGCCGCATCAAAAGCGGATGCCCGCACCGTAATAACTTTTACCGTATCGCTGCTGTGAACAGTGGCAATGGCATTCCCGGCATAAATAGGCCGGATAAACGTATCGGCGCTTTCGATACCAATAATGTCCGACAACTGGACCACGTCGAGTAAGGCCGCCACCCGTGGCATAAAATTCTTACCAGTGGTTGTCGCTGCCGCCAGTATATGTGAATACCCTTCGGCAATACTCAGCACCAGAGCGGCCGTATTTTCGGCCAGTTGATGGGCATACGCATCATTGTCTGCCAGCATCACTCGGGCTACGCCGGCGATCGCCGCTGCCTGTTCCGCAACTGCCGCACAGCCTGACCCAACAACCAGAATATGAATATCATCACCGAGCTGTTTAGCAGCCGTTACCAGTTTATGGGTTTCAGTTTTAAGGTGGTTGTTATCGTGTTCTGCGTAAATCAGTATGCTCATGAAATCACCTTTGCTTCATCGCGAAGTTTTGTCATCAGTTCAGCGACGGTTTCAACTTTAACGCCAGCACTTCGGGCCGGCGGTGGCGTGACTTTCAGGGTGGTCACCCGGGGCGTAATATCAACGCCCAGCTCGTCAGCGGTCATCACTGCCAGGGGCTTACGCTTGGCTTTCATGATATCCGGCAATTTAGCATAGCGTGGTTCGTTTAAGCGCAAATCGGTAGACACCACCGCCGGCATGCTGAGTTTCAGAGTTTGCAAGCCACCGTCGATTTCGCGGGTCACTTTCAGGCTGTCCCCTTCCACTTTCACCGCCGAGGCAAAGGTCGCCTGGGGCAGTTTAGTCAGCGCAGCCAGCATTTGGCCGGTTTGATTATTATCCGAATCAATGGCCTGTTTACCAATGATAACCAGACCCGGCGATTCCTGTTCAACCAGGCTGGCCAGTATTTTGGCCACCTGTAACGACTCAGGAAATGTGTCGCATTCCACATGAATACCGCGGTCTGCTCCCAGCGCCATAGCATTACGGATCTGCTCCTGACAGGCTTTAGGACCAATGCTGACGGCGATGATTTCTGTAGCAACCCCTTTTTCTTTGAGTCTGACCGCCTCTTCCACTGCGATTTCGCAAAAAGGATTCATGGCCATTTTGGCGTTGGTTAAATCCACATCGGACTGATCCGACTTAACCCGCACTTTGACGTTGTAATCTATTACCCGTTTTACCGGCACCAGTATTTTCATATAAGCCTCTTTCATCCTTAACGGTTTAATCTGCTTAGATCGTGCTCCAATAAGTATGGCACTTTAATGACAGCGACTGTCAATTTGTCGTAACAACACTTTTGCAACATCTTTAGCATAAAATTTACTTGCAGTTGACGTTAACGTCAACCTGGTTTAGTTTGACGCAACGCAATAAAAGCCATGAAAGTGGCAAATATGGTTGCCAGTCAGCGTCCCTACAGAGAACAATAAATCAACCCAGAATTTGAGGAGAGAGGCCGTGGAAAGAGAATCAATGGAGTTTGACGTTGTGATTGTTGGCGCAGGCCCGTCGGGCCTTGCCACCGCCATCAGACTCGCCCAACAAGCTTCGCAAGCCGATACTGAGTTATCAGTGTGCGTGGTGGAAAAAGGCTCTGAAGTCGGCGCGCACATCCTATCCGGTGGCGTAATGGAAAGCGCGGCCCTCAGCGAACTCATTCCCGACTGGCAGGAGAAAGGCGCGCCGCTTAATCAACCAGTAACCGAGGATGCCACTTATCTGTTACGCAGCGAAAGCGCCAGTATTAAGCTGCCGGATCTGATCACGCCTAAAACCATGCATAATAAAGGCAACTATATTGTGTCACTGGGGAATTTGTGTCGCTGGCTGGCTGAGCAGGCCGAAGGCATGGGCATTGAAATATTCCCCGGCTTTGCTGCCGCCGATGTCCACTACAACGACGATGGCAGCGTGGGCGGCATCATCACCGGCGACATGGGCGTCGCGGCTGATGGCTCTGAAAAAGACAGTTACATGCCAGGCATGTTACTTAAAGCTAAATATACGGTGTTTGCCGAAGGTTGCCGGGGTCATCTGGGGAAAACCCTGATAGAAAAATTTGCCCTCGATAAAGACGCCACCGCCCAACACTATGCCATTGGTTTTAAGGAAATCTGGCAGGTCGACCCGGCAGTGCATCAGCCAGGCCTGGTGGTCCATACTGCCGGCTGGCCTCTTACCCAAGCGTCCGGCGGCAGTTATTTATATCATGCCGAAAATAATCAAATTTATGTGGGTTTAATTGTTGATTTAAATTACGACAACCCTTACCTAAGTCCCTTCGATGAATTTCAACGCATGAAACATCACCCGTTGTTTGCACAATATTTAAACGGCGGACAACGCATAGCATATGGGGCACGGGCGATTACCAAAGGCGGATTTAATTCGTTACCGCAAATGGCTTTTCCTGGTGGATGTTTAGTAGGTTGTAATGCCGGCACATTAAATTTCTCAAAAATTAAAGGTATTCATACGGCCATACAATCAGGAAAAATGGCAGCCGAGGTTATTTTTAAACAATTAGCAAATAGTAGCACCGCTGATTACTGCTCAGATTTTAATCAGACCTATCAGCAAAGTGATTTAAGAACGGAGCTATTTAAGGCGCGTAATTTTGGTCCGGCGTTGCATAAATTCGGCAATTTACTCGGCGGGGCTTTTAATACACTGGAACAGAATATTTTTAACGGCAATCTTTTTATTACATTAAAAGACACAAATGCCGACTATAAAAAATTAAAATCTGCGGGCCAATGCCAGCCAATAAACTATGAAAAACCAGACAATAAACTCAGTTTTGATAAATTATCTTCGGTTTATTTAGCCAATACCAGTCATGACGAAGACCAGCCGTGTCATTTACAACTTAAAGACCCTGAGATACCGGTAAAAGTGAATTTACCCAGTTACGCGGAACCGGCGCAACGCTACTGCCCTGCTGGTGTCTACGAAATAGTCGAAGGCGATGAAAAGCAGCCGGTGTTCCAGATTAATGCCGCTAATTGCATCCATTGTAAAACCTGCGACATTAAAGATCCGGCGCAGAATATTCGGTGGGTGGTGCCAGAGGGAGCCAGCGGGCCGAATTATCCGAATATGTAATACATTTAATGTTTTTTAAATATAATTTTGAAAAAGCACAACTATAAATTAGAATTGTCATAGTTTTTAAACAAAGGCAGGTAATTAATGAGTGAATTTTTAGAAATTTTAACTCATGGACGACGTTTACAAGGTGCCGTAAAGGATTTATCGGTAGAAGAGTTAACGAGTGTTCAGGAAAAGCTGAATAACATTATCGAAAAAAGAAAAGAGCAGGAAGCGGAATTAATTAAAGCGCAGCAAGAAAAACTTGCCAAGCTTGAAGAAATTAAAAAACAAATGGCGGAAGCTGGCATTGATGTAGCAGATTTACAGGATGTGACAGAAACCAAGCCAAAACGTAAATCAGGCAAAAAACGCCCGGTAAAATATAAAATCACAGTTGATGGTGAAACCATTGCCTGGACCGGCGTAGGCAGAATGCCTGTGGTATTTAAAGACGCCCTTGAAAAAGGCCAGTCTTTAGAAGATTTCGCGATTTAATCTTTATTAGCGGGGCCTTCCCCCGCTTTTTTATTCTCATGCCTATATCACTAAATTTCGAGCAGTATCACTGCAATAATCAAGGCGCCCCCTGGGTGGTTTTGATCCATGGTTTGTTTGGTAATCTGGATAATTTAGCCGCACTCAGACGCCACCTCACAGACGCCTTTAATGTAATCGCTATCGACTTACCTGACCACGGTGAATCGCCCTGGGTAGACACCTTTACCCTGGCGGATTGTGTTAGCGCACTCGTCCAGGTGTTGGATGATCAGCAAATTGATAAGTGCCATATTGTGGGCCATTCGCTGGGCGGCAAAGTGGCCATGCTAACCGCTCTCACCCATCCTGACCGGGTGGATACACTGGTACCCATGGATATTGCACCGGTCACCTACCCGCCCCATCACCAAGCGGTGTTTGCCGGGCTGAAAAAGGTTGATCTCAGCGCCATCAGCGGACGTAAAGAAGCTGATAATGTCATGCAGTCCGAGATCAAAATACCGGGCGTCAGGCAGTTTCTGCTGAAAAGTCTCTACCAGGATGACACCGGTCACTGGCAGTGGCGCTTCAACGTGACAGGGCTGGAGAAGGACTATGCCAATGTGGGCGGCTTCACAGTGCCCGATAACGCGCAGTTCACGGGCAAAGTCACCTTTATCAAAGGCGGCGAGTCCGACTACATAACCCGGGCACATCAAACGGTCATTGGTCAGTATTTCCCTAACGCGAAAGCAAAAATTGTGGAAGGCGTTGGTCACTGGTTACATGCCGAGAAACCGCAGGTGGTTAACGGCCTGGTTGAGCGGGCGTTATTGGACTGACATCAATTTTGTAAATGATAAACATTTGCATTTGAAAAGGTCGGGTATGCTATACTTCGCGCCAGCCTGATTACGTAAGGTTTGGGTAGCGGCAACCGCTCTGATACAACAGTCAGCCGTTCGTCCGCCCTAACACAAAAGTCAGTAAGAATGCCTGCGATAGCCGCATTACTGTGGTATAGTTTGCGCGCGAAAATACAGTAAAGGTTTTTTATGCTTGCGAAGTATTACGAACAAATAGAATCTATCATGCTCGACTTAGGGCTGGTGATATTGTTTGTTCTGATGATTTTTGCCGTCCATGACGTATTGAAAAAGAACGATGTTCCCATGATTGGCCGGGTGGTTGCCTATGGTGTGCTGGGTCTGGGAGCCATGGGTTTTATTGCAAAAGGGATTATCCAGCTGTTCTGGCAGAGCAGCGGCGTATCCGGATAACCATTTTCAGAGTAAGTAGATAGAGGTTAGATATGGCAAGTGTTGGCCTGTTTTTTGGTAGCGACACTGGCAATACAGAGCATGTTGCCAAGTTAATTCAAAAAGAATTAGGTAAAAACCTGATTGACGTTCACGACATTGCAAAAAGCTCTAAAGAGCAAATTGCAGAGTTCGATTTACTGATCTTTGGTATTCCTACCTGGTATTACGGTGAAGCCCAGTGTGACTGGGACGATTTCTTCCCGGAACTGGAACAAATCGATTTTACCGACAAACTGGTGGCGATTTTTGGTTGTGGCGATCAGGAAGACTATGCAGAGTATTTTCTTGATGCCATGGGCATGGTTCGCGACATCGTGGAAGCCCGTGGGGCTATCCTGGTAGGCCAGTGGTCTACCGATGGGTACGATTTTGAAGCGTCTAAAGGCATGGCCGATGACAACCATTTTGTGGGTTTGGGTATCGATGAAGATCGTCAGCCAGAACTTACCGACGAGCGTATTCGCGCCTGGTGCCATCAGTTAAACGAAGAGCTTTGCCTGGCAGAACTGGCCTAAGTTTTTGCCAGTAAACCAAAAAACGCAGGTTTTCCCTGCGTTTTTTTGTGCCTGTAAAATGCTACCTGATGTCACCTACCCCCGGCGCACCCTCATCCCTACCGAAGCAATCATATCGCTGCCGCTACACTGGGTTCTGTCTGCAAGCTTTTCCAGTTGACATAGTCCTGAGCCATCTTCAAGACAAAACTCAAAACGCGTTTGGGTTTTAACCGGTTTGTCCACCATACCAGATGGCAGTGCCGACCACTCCCACTTAGCAATCACCTGTTCAGCTTCCTGTGCAAAATACCGACTGCTCGAGTCCACTACACGTAAGCTTGTCACAGTATTATCTGGCTGTATTACGTACTCAATGGTGGCGCAACCCGTATTCGCCGCCATCGCTTCTTTTTTTGGATAGCGGGGCGGAAAACGGTTGAGCGTCTGCCACGCAGGCATCGCTAACACATCGGCCGTTAGCGGCAGTTGTGCATATTCACCGTTGTCGGGCAAGGTTGTCTGTTCGGTGGCCCCACAGGCCGTCAAAACCAGTGGAGCTAGTAGCCAATAAAGCGGATATTTCATTGTTCTTCCTTGAAAATGCGGTGCGGATTTATACTAAAGTCTAAACTTCGACACCGCCCTTTTCAAGTCGGCAATTTCCACGTCTATTTTTGATGTGGACTGGTTTGCCCGCTCAGTACTGTTGGCACTCAGCTCAGCCAGTTCAACAATTCGTTGCAGACTCACAGCCACATCAGCAAGCAGCGCATCCTGGCGTTCCGTATCGGTAACAATTTCACGGTTTATACTGCTGAGCTCCTGAATAATCAACGATATCGATGCGACCTGCTCAGTGACCTGTTCAGTTGCTTTAGCGCCCTGCTGGGCCTGCTCGCGCCCGGTATTAATGGTTTGCACCGCCTGATGCGCATCTTTTTGTAAGCTACCAATCATGGCTTCAATTTCTTCGGTAGAATTGTGCGTGCGGTTTGCCAGCGTTCTGACTTCATCTGCAACTACCGCAAATCCACGCCCCTGCTCTCCGGCTCTCGCTGCCTCAATTGCGGCGTTCAGAGCCAATAGATTGGTTTGTTCAGCAATGGTTTTAATCACATCCAGAATACTGCCAATATTGCGGCTGTTCTCATCGAGGCGGTGGACAACCTGCGCCGAAGCTTCAGCCTGACGCGCTTGCTCAAGCACTTGCTGACGATTATGTTCAGCCAGCTCGGCAATACTCTGACTCTGCCGCTCTACCTGACTGAGCTTTTCCATGGCTGTGGTGATCTGGTTCAGGTTGTGATGACTGGTTTCACGCACATGATCGGTATTGGTGGCAGTCACCTGTACCTGCTTACGCTGCTCACCAACCTGCTGCAGGCTTTCCTCACCTAATGCAATACTCGACTGAGTGACTTCCTCTAACCGATGCTCCTGCGACAGGATATTGCCCACCAGGCTGCGCAGACTTTCGGTCAGGGCATTAATTTTAGACGCCAGGGCCGCAAATTCATCACTGCCGTTATCGTCCAGCTTGCGGGTTAAATCCCCTTCACTCAATTGAGTCAGGCCACGATTTATTTTAACCAGTGGACGGGCAATACTGCGAGTTGTAATAACCGCCAGTACCACGGCCGCAATTAAGCCTATAACAAATACAGCGCCCGTTTTAACTAAGGCACCCGTTACCGTATCGAGGATTTTTTGCTGTGCGCTGAGCGTGCTTTGGTTAACTTGCCCATACAGCGTTTCAATAGTGGACTGGGCTGAATTAAGTGCTTCATTCGCCGCATTCTGACGTGCAGCACTCTGACTGGTAAAAACCAATTTTTGTTGCTGCATCCAAACCAGCCCCTCCTCACCTGCCAGGGCAACTTTAAAGGCTTCATACTGTTCATTAAACAGGGCTACCGTGCCTTGCGTATCAACAGTTTCAGCCAAACGGTTGAGGTAATCCTTATCCACTTCCAGATTGCTGATCTGGTACGCCAGATCTTCTTCAATAACCGTGGTGGCATCAGCATCACGACTATTCACTAAGTCTTCGATGGCAGTGTTCATGGTCAGTAGCTTATTATCGATGTTGTTACCCGTACCAATCACCGTTTCGATGCCCGGATCGTTACTGTCCAGATAACTTAAATCCAGCATTAGCGCACTGGCTTCATCGGCAATCATCAGTACTTTTTCTGATTGTTCAGCGATACGCTGTTCAAATACGAGCTGTTGCTGCAGCGCCTGATACATGCCATGGCTCTGTTCTATATAGCGTTTACTGGCGGCGATTGCCTCACTCGCCTGCTTGTCATCGCTCCGTTGCAGCGCCAGGTCATCAAGGCGGCTGACAAAGGTTTCAGAACGGGTTTCAAATTGTGATTTGCTGCTTTGCAGCGCTGGTAAAGAACTCACGTGATAGCCGTTTGCGGTAATCGTGGCCAGTGTCAGTATTTGTGTATTAACCTCGTTCATCAGAGTTTGTACGGGCATCTTCTCTTCAATGACGTCTTCGGCAGACGATTGAATACCTGACAACCCCCAGTATGAAAGGATGCTGGTGATTAACAATAAACAACCGAAGGAAGCGAAACCCAAGATGATTTTATTAACGACTGTTATGGGCATTGATATTCCTGTTTGCAACGCTGTACTAAGTATAGCAGCGAAGGGGTTAATGACTGTCGGCGACAACATACCGTTTAATCGGCCTCAACATAAGAAGACTTAAGTTGAAAATTTCCGCGCTCCAGCCCTAAATCGATGAGTTAAAGGCGCTCCTGAGAGCCCCTGCAGTGCGAACGTTAAAATCAGCACATCTCATTCACATTATTTAAAACATAGTGTATACCCTATACGTTTAAGGCAAAAATAGACATTATTTATAGAAATCGCCATTTTCTATGCCTCGTTAGGCTTTCAAATCTGCTCAACTTACCTATAATAGCCTGAAATTCGCATCCCAGATGTAGGCACCCAATGGACCAAAATAAAGAATTAAAGAAAGCCGGCCTCAAAGTTACCTTGCCTAGATTAAAAATCCTGCAAATATTGCAAGAGCCAAAAAATCAACACATCAGTGCAGAAGACGTGTATAAGATTTTGATCGAACATGGTGAAGAGATTGGTCTGGCTACCGTGTACCGGGTACTCAACCAGTTTGACGATGCCGGCATTTTAAATCGCCATCATTTTGAAGGCGGCAAATCGGTATTTGAAATCAGCCACAAAGAGCATCACGACCACTTAGTGTGCTTAAAATGTGGCAAGGTTATCGAGTTTGAGGATGACCTGATTGAACAGCGTCAGGAACAAATTGCCAAAGACAACAAGATGAAACTGACCCACCACAGTTTGTATCTTTACGGTGAATGTACCGACGAAAACTGTGAAAACCTCGATTAATACAAAAAAGGAGTCTGACGACTCCTTTTTTATTTGGGATTAAAAGCGACCTGCTACAAAACGAACTTCTGTTCGCTGTAAAGGGCAAACACTTTTTCCCAGATTTCGCCCACCTTGCCGTCGCCAATCTGGTTATCACCGACTTTCACGATGGGCAGGATCTCTTTTCCGGAACTGGTGATCCACACTTCGTCTGCCGACAATAATTCGCCCAGGGTAATCACTTTCTCTGATACTTTTATCCCCGCCAGCCTGAGACATTCGAGTACCAGCATCCGCGTAATCCCCGGCAATAACTGATTATCCAGCGGTGGGGTTGCCGCCTCGCCGTCTTTAACAATAAACACATTACTGCTGCTTGCTTCGGTGATCTCGCCCTGATGGTTGTACAGCAAGGTTTCTGCATTACCTTCTTTAACACTTTGCTGGAAATGCATGACATTACCGAGCAGCGCCGTCGATTTAATGTGACACCGTTCCCAGCGCAAATCTTCAGCCAGCGAGACACTGGCGCCAGGATGTGCGTGCCGATCAGCTTTCACCGGTGCCGATAACGCAAATGCAAAGCCAAACACCGTAGGGGTAACGCCTTCCGGATAAGCATGATAACGGCGGGTATCTGCGCCGCGACTAATATGCAGATATACCCCGATATTGTCACCCAGAGTCTCGCGGTTCTCGTCTATCAGACGTTGTACCACATCCTGCCATTCATCCTTGTTAATCTTGTAATCAATCTCGATGGCAGCCAGTCCTTTGGTGAATCGCGCCATATGCTGGCTAAATCCAACCATTTTGCCCGCATAACTTGGGATCACTTCATAAATGCCGTCACCAAAAAGAAAACCGCGATCCAACGGTGAAATACGGGCTTGTTCCAACGGCACAAACTCGCCGTTTATATATGCTATGGTCATGAGAGTCTCGTTGAAAAAACGCCAGGTCCTGAAAGACCTAAAGGGATAACCAGCGCTCGATAGCCGCTAATTGTAGCAACCATTTAGCTCTGGCATCATCTGCGTCGAGTTGATAAAAAGTTATCTTATCACCAGGAATGCCCTGTGCGAAATGATTCAGATCACATCGCGCAATAGTCCCGGCTTTGGGATAACCGCCCAGGGTTTGCCGATCGGCCATCATCACAATAGGCTGTCCATCAGGCGGGATTTGCATTGCCCCCAGTGCAATGGCTTCTGAATAAAGCGCCCTGGAGGGCAGCTCGATAGCCGGGCCACTTAGGCGGCAGCCCATTCGGTCAATCTGGGGAGTTACGGTATATTCACTGCTGAATAATCGCTGCCATTGCAGGCTGTCGAGCCAGTCATGCTGATAGCCAGGCACCAGGCCTACCCGCACGGCAAGCGAGTAATCGGGGATCAATGGCTGAGGTAACGCTGGCGGAAGGTGAAATCGCGACGTTACAGCCAGGCTTTGTACCTCATCGTGCACGTTAAGCGGCTGCCCATCATTATGCAGACCGCCCAGCTTTTCACGTTTCACCAGGCTTGCACTGTTTATCACCTGCGGAAAGTCAAAACCTCCCTGAATAGCCAGATAATGCTTGCTACCAGGGCGAGCAGGCGTAACGCTAAGATGCTGACCAGCTTTAACATGCAGGGTTTGCCAGCATGGCTGATGTTGATTATCCAGGCTGATCTCTGCTGTCGCGCCAGTCACACTCACCACCGCCGGTGCGGTAAATTCCACCCGTAGCCCGCCCATAAACTCAATGGCGGTGGCGCTTCTCTGCCCGCACAATAAATTAGCCACAGTAAAGGCGTAAGGATCCAAGGGGCCGGACTGACAAAATCCCTGATGGAGCTGACCTTTTCGCCCGCCATCCACCGGATAAGCCGCTAAGTCGATACCGGTAATCCGTATAGCCATTAGTGCGACGCTCCGGCCTGTTGCACCAGCGCATAATACTCATCTTCGTTAATGGCATAAAAGGTAACCTTATCACCAGCCTGTATTAACGTAGGTTCACTTGCATCAGGCTGATATAACGGCACCGGACACAGGCCCAGCAAATGCCAGCCTCCGGGCGATACGTCCGGATATACGGCAGTTTGCCGATCGGCAATGGCTACTGCGCCTTTGGGTACCGCTTTACGAGGATTCGCCAAACGTGGCGTGGCCAGTTCGGCGTCTAACTCCCCCAGGTAGGCAAAGCCTGGCGCAAACCCTACTGCATAAACGTTGTAGGGCGTTTGTTGATGACGGGAAATGATGTCTTCGTGGCTTAACCCGGTGACTTCGCTCACCAGCGCCAGATCGTTGGCATCCGGCGCGCCGTACCACACAGGTAAACGGTGTAACCTGGCCTCAGCGCTGTGCGTACCTGAAGCTGTTGGCAGGTGAGAGACAAACTGATAAACCGCATGGTAGTCGACCTGTGTCATATCAAACACCAGCATCAGACTATCGTAAGCAGGGACAAGCTCGCTAAGCCAGTCCGGACGACGGGCTGTGATTGCATGGTGTAATGACTTCACCGCCTGATTCTGCGCCGCCAGTGTGGCGCCGGTGGTGTAGAAAATCAATCCATCCTCCCCGGCAAACTCAATGGCCCGAATCGCTGCGAAAGGTTGCATATCAGGCATCGGCTCCCGGTCTGACATTGGTCAGCTTACGCTTGGTCAGAGCCACCCTTAACGATTCGGCCATGGCCACAGCTCCGGGGGAGTCACCATGCACACACAAAGTATCTACCGGCATGCTCAGCACACTGTAATCGCTGGCAATAATAATTCCTTCGTCCATCAGCCGGGTGGCCTGCTCATAGGCTTGTTCTTCATTTAACACTGCACCGGATTCCTTGCGCGACATCAGATAACCCTCCGGAGTGTATTTGCGGTCGGCAAAGGCTTCAAACAGTAATACCAGACCAAACTCTGCGGCTTCACGGCTCAACTGCTGATGGTCGGGATGGGCCTGAATCATCAGCGGTGCATTCGTTACCGAACAGCTTGCAACGGCTTGCATAACGGTGCGTCTTAGTGCCGGCTTCTGCATTAAATCATTATACAGCGCACCGTGGGGTTTAATGTATTCCACTTCCCCGCCCTGCGCTTTAGCCATGCCGTCGAGGGCGGCAATCTGATAATGCAGACAGGCAATCAGCTCATCATCTCCCATGGCCAGACTACGTCGGCCAAACCCCGCCAAATCGGGATAACTGGGGTGTGCACCAATGGCCACATTGTGCCCAATAGCCAGTCCAATGGCTTTTTGCAGGGTCAGCGGATCGCCGGCGTGAAAACCACAGGCAATATTGGCCATATCGATATGAACCATGATTTGTTCATCAACAGGCATTGTCCAGGCGCCATAACTTTCGCCTAAATCGCAATTTAACATCATAAGCGGTTAGTTCTTCGTGACATATCGGTTATCATGTTACTTGTTTTATTTTAAAAGTCAGTCCCCATGCTAAAAATTGGTCAGATTAACCCGCTTAAAGTGGTTGGAGAGTTTCCTTTTGGTTATCAGTTGTCCCACTCTGAGGATGACCGCAGTATTGTTTTATCCGAAGAAACAGACCAGCCTCTGGCGGTCGACAGCGAAGTACAGGCCATGGTCTATACCGGCGAAAACGGACAGCTGGCGGCCAGCCTGGCCACTCCCAAAATCACCACCGGTCAGGTAAAAGTGCTCAAGGCAGTCGGCGTTACCGACTTCGCCGCTTTTTTTGACTGGGGTCTGCCGCGTGACTTAATGGTCCCCCGCCAGAACCAGGCGATGCCGGTTAATCAGGGCATGCTTTACCCGGTTTACCTGTACTTTGATGAGGCTACCAGCCGCTTATTAGGCACCACTAAACTGCATCCCTTTTTAAGCGAAAACGGCGTTTACTTCAGTCCCGGACAGGAAGTCGACCTGATCGTCTGCGGCCAGACTGACTTAGGCTATAAAGTGGTCATCAACCAAACCCATCTGGGACTGGTGTTTAGTAGTGATGCGTTTAAAACTTTACGCGTTGGCGATGAAACCACTGGTTACATTAAGCAGATTCGGGAAGATGGCAAAATTGATGTGGCCCTGCAGCAGGTGAATGCCAGCGGACGGGATGCATTACAACAAGCCATACTTGACGATCTTGAGGCACACGGGGGGTTTTCTACGTTAACCGACAAAAGCCCGCCGGAAGAAATTTACGCCCACTTTAACGTGAGTAAAGCGGCTTATAAGCGCGCCTTAGGTGCCCTGTATAAACAACATAAAATTAAACTGGATAAACAAAAAATCACCCTGGTGGAATAATAACAATGAAAGCGACAGTCAGTTGGCAACAAGCCCTTACCTTCTCTGGTAAAACCGACAGCGGATTTAGTCAAACCCTCGACGGCAACGGTGAAACCCTGTCACCTATGGAAACGGTCCTGCTGGCCGTGGGTGCCTGCTCCAGTATCGACGTAGTGGATATCCTTAAAAAACGCCGTCTGACCATTCATGACTGTCAGTGTGAACTCGACGCAGAGCGCGCTGCAGAGCCTCCGCGTGTGTTCACTAAGATCCACGCGCATTACACCGTAAGCGGTGACAACTTAAAAGAAAAAGACGTTGACCGCGCGGTGTCACTGTCGGCGGAGAAATACTGCTCGGTAATGCTGATGTTAAAAGGCAATGTGGAAATCACCACCAGCTTCAGTATTGTTGATTAGTCCCGCGGCTAACGGGACAGTGCAAGCGCAACGGCCCCGTTAGCCTGCTACCAGCGATTGCTGACGAATTCTCGGTACGGGTCGCTCATCAATAAACACGTGCACTACTGCGGTTACCAGCGCAATCGAACAGGCACTCCACCACACGACATCGTAAGACCCGGTAAGGTCGTACAGATACCCGCCTAGCCACACACCGCTGAATGAGCCTAACTGGTGGCTCAGGAACACGATCCCATAAAGCAGCCCCATGTAGGGCAAACCAAACAGCTGCGCCACCAGTCCCGAGGTTGGTGGTACCGTAGCCAGCCAGAGTAAGCCGGTAACAATCGAAAACAGATAGACCGACATTTCACTCATTTCAAACAGCATAAAGGCGGCAATAGCAATGGCCCGCAGGGCGTAAATAAGGGTGAGCAGATTCTTCTTCGAGTACTTCCCCGACCAGGAGCCGGACAGTAAACAACCAAAAATATTGAACAGACCGATAAGCGACAAACTCACCACGGCGGTTTCGGCAGAAAATCCGCGATCGCTTAAAAAGGCCGGCATATGCACCGTAATAAATGCCAATTGAAAACCGCAAACAAAAAAGCCCACCACAATTAACCAGTAATGCCAGTAACCACAGGCTTCTTTGAGCGCCTCCAGCATGGTTTGTCGGGTACTGTCTTTGTTAACGGCCAGATGTGCGGCACTGGAATGGCGAAAATTGCCGGCTAAAACCGCCATTAACAAGGAACAGCCGGCCAGTAATAACAACGCATTGACCCAGCCAAAACTCAGAATAAATTCCTGTGCAACCGGCACCACCAATAATTGGCCGGCTGATCCGGCGGCACTGCCCAACCCTAACGCAAAAGCCCGTTTTTCAACAGAGACCATGCGTGCCATGGCTGGCAGTACCACGCCAAACCCGGTTGCAGCGATCCCCATGCCCATAAGCAAACCTGCGCCAGTATTGAGCCCGGCAACCGTATCGGTGGTCGCCGTAACGGCCAGGCCCGCCGCATACAGGCAGGCTCCCGCTACAACGGTTCTGCCTGTACCGTATTTATCTGCGATAGCGCCAGCCACAGGTTGCGACAGCCCCCACCAAAGGTTTTGCAGGGCAAGCGCGAAAGCAAAGACTTCCCGGCCATAACCAAATTCGGTGGAGACCGGCTCCATAAAAAACCCCATGGAGGAGCGAATACCAAAATTGAGTGCCAAAAGAATGCAGATGCAGGCGATGGAAAAGCTGACTAATTTAACCGGTGCTGACATGAATTATCCGAAAACGCTGTAGTAAAAACCGTGGTAACGCCTAAGGCCACAATTGTTACAGCCCCAGCAACAATTGTCGCGCGTTGATTCGGTTTTTCTGCATTTTTTCAGCCTGAATCGGGCTTTTTGGCTACTAATACACACAAAAGTAGCCAAAACACTCAACAAGTAAGCAGTTAACTTAAAAGTTAGCCGTTACCACCACTTCAAATTGATACAATTCCTTACACAAAGATACAACTGCTCGCTAATTTATTGTTTTATGGGGATTTATAATTAACTTAACAATCTGGCACAGTGAATGCTGTCAGGCGTATATAACTATATACTTTCAAGGTAAAACCATGGAACACGTAAAAACCCACCGTAACATTAGCTCCTTACTCATCGCCGGCCTGCTGGCGAGCAGCGTCACATTAACCGGTTGTATCAATGCTGAGGCTACCGACAGTAAAGCTGAGCAAAAAGAAGAAGTGGTTGTCAGCATTCCGGTAGAAGCCTCGCCTGTCACGATGGGAGATATCTCATCGAGCTACCAGACCACCGCAATTTTAGAAGCTAAAGAAGAAGCCTTTGTTGTGGCCCGTGCGTCTGGCATTGTGGAGCACATTTTCGTTGAAGAAGGCGACTATGTAGAAAAAGGCCAGGTCCTGGCCCAGCTCGATAAGAAGCGCTACGAGCTGAATCTTAGTAAAGCCCGTGCCGACCTGACTGGTATTGAAAAAGAATTAAGCAAAATTAAAAAGGTGTACTCCAGTAAACTGGTGAGTGACGATACCTTTGATAAGCTCACCGCCCAGTATGAAGCAGGAAAAGCGGTACTGGCGCTGGCAGAACTGGATTTAAAAGAAACCACTATCACCGCCCCCATCAGCGGCTTTATTGCCGAGCGTAATGCCAAAGTCGGTAACCTTACCGAATCTTTCCAGCGCGAAAGAATGTTCCATATTGTTCAGCAAAAAGCGTTACAGGGGATTGTTTACTTACCTGAAAGTGAAATGGCGTCCATTCAGTCCAAACAAAATGCCAGCCTGAAAATTGCTGCACTGGGCAATGACACCGTGACCGGTTATGTTGAGCGGATCAGCCCGGTTGTCGATGCAACCACCGGGACATTTAAAGTTACCCTGACCGTGCCTAACACCGACGGTCGCCTTAAAGCCGGTATGTTCTCAGAAGTGGCTATTGATTACGCAACCCATGCCAATGCAACGTTGTTACCACGTAAAGCGCTGCTCACCATCGACGATAAAACCAGTGTATTTGTGGTAGAAGAAGGCGTTGCGAAAAAACTTGATGTGACCACCGGTTTTGAAAACGGTGAATTCATTGAAATTACCAATGGCCTGTCAGGCTCAGAAACCGTTGTTACCGTAGGGCATCACAATCTTAAGGATGCGTCACCAGTTGAAATTGTAAACAGCTGATAGCCGCCAGGAGATTGTTATGCAACTTGTTGATATTGCGGTAAAGCGCCCCGTCGCGATTGCCATGTTTACGCTCGCCGTGCTGTTGTTTGGTATGGTGTCTTTAGGCCGCTTGTCGGTAAATTTATTACCGGAACTGGCTTACCCCACTCTGACCATTCGCACCGACTATACCGGCGCTGCGCCGGCTGAAGTAGAACAACTGGTGTCTAAACCCATTGAAGAAACCATCGGTACGGTAAAAGGGGTTCGCACGGTAAAATCTATCTCCCGCCCGGGTCAGTCTGATGTGGTGCTGGAGTTTGCCTGGGGCACCGCCATGGATTTCGCCAGCCTGGAAGTGCGCGAAAAGCTGGATATTCTGCAACTCCCCCTGGATGTGGATAAGCCACGGTTATTGCGTTTTAACCCCAGTCTCGACCCTATCCTGCGTTATGGTTTAAGCTTCAGTACGCCGGAACCGTCGGTTGAGGCCATGAAGTCATTACGTATTTATGCCGATGAGCAAATCAAACGACAGTTGGAGTCTATTGAAGGGGTTGCCTCGGTAAAAATTGGCGGCGCGCTGGAAAATGAAATACAGGTTCTGGTGGATCAGCGCCGGGTGAGCCAGTTAAACATCAGCATTAACAGCATTATTTCCCGCCTCAAAGAGGAAAACCTCAACACCGCAGGCGGACGCATCGACAACGGTAATCAGGCGTTTTTAGTCCGCACGCTCAACCAGTTTACCGACCTCAACGAAATTGGTGAGCTGTATATTGCCAACCGCAACGGCAAGTCTATTCGCTTGCGCGATGTAGCCACCATAGAGAATACCTACAAAGAACGGGATGCCATTAGTCGCTTTAACGGTAAGGAAGGCGCTGAAATCGCTATCTATAAAGAAGGCGATGCGAATTCAGTGGATGTGGCGCGTCAGGTAAGCATTGCCCTTGTGCGCATTCAAAACCAACTGCCTTCCGATTATGCCCTCGATAAAGTCTACGATCAGAGTGAATTTATTAAACAGGCCATCGAAGATGTAAAATCTTCAGCGGTCATTGGTGGCATTCTGGCCATGATTATTCTCTATCTGTTCCTCAAGGATTTCTGGCCAACCCTGATCATCTCGGTATCGATTCCCCTCTCGGTTATCGCCACGTTTAACCTGATGTACGGTAACGACATCAGCCTCAATATTATGAGCCTTGGCGGTATTGCGCTGGCAGTAGGCCTGCTGGTGGATAACAGCATTGTGGTGCTGGAAAATATCGACAAGCACAAACAACGCGGTAAGGGGCTGGTTAGTGCCGCAACCGCCGCTACCGAAGGAACCAAAGAGGTATCCAGTGCGATTCTGGCCTCTACACTAACGACCCTGGCGGTATTTGTTCCGCTGATTTTTGTTGAGGGCATTGCCGGTCAGCTATTCAGCGATCAGGCTATGACCGTGTCGTTTGCCTTAATTGCCTCTTTGATTGTAGCGCTCACTGTTATTCCCGCGCTGGCGGCCAAGGCCCATCGTGAGGACAATTTTGCCCAGCAATCTGCGCTTGAGTCCACGCCAACGGTGCGCCCTGAAGGCTGGCGCAAAGTGGTCTTTTACATTACCTGGCCGCTGCGGATGCTGGTGAAACTGGTATTCGGTATTATCCCTATGCTGATCACAACTGTTGTTATCACTGTATGGCGCGCAGTCAGTACCGCTCTGTCGTTCCTGTTTAAACCGCTGACCGGCTTGTTTAGCCTCGCTTTTGGCGGCCTGGAAAAACTCTATAATGTGAGCCTGAAAGGTGCCCTGAGGGCCCGCTGGCTGGTTTTAGGCTGTGCCGTTGCCCTCACCGCTTTTGCTTTCATGCTGATCCCACGTCTGGGTATGGAATTGATCCCGCGGATGTCACAAGGGGAGTTTTTTATCGAAGTTACCCTGCCCGCAGGCTCACGGGTAGAACAAACCGATAACCTGTTAACCCGCCTGGCGGTGTATACCGAATCGTTACCTAATGTGAACCGCACCTATTCACTGGCCGGTACCGGCAGTCTGATCAGTGCTGCGCCCTCACAGGGCGGCGATCACTGGGGTAAATTAAACGTGGTGCTCAATAAAGACGCCAGCGAAGCAGATGAAGCCGGTGTTAAAGAGTCTTTACGCGCTTATCTGGCTAAGCAGGCTGGTGTACAGAGCAAATTTGGCTATCCCGAGCTCTTTACTTTTGCCGCCCCGATTCAGATTGAGCTGCAGGGGTATGATTTAGTCCTGCTTCAACGCAGCGCCGACACACTTAAACGGGCATTGGAAAGCAGTAACCGTTTTGCCGACGTTACCAGCAGTCTGCGCGTAGGCAACCCGGAGCTGAAAATTAATTTTAATCATGCTGCTCTGGCCCGCTTAGACCTGGATGCCTCTACGGCCGCCAAACTGGTTGCTGCGCAAATTGGCGGTGAGGTGGCAACGCAATACAGCATGCGCGACCGCAAGGTAGACATTCTGGTACGTACCGCCGATACCCAGCGCGACCAAATTGACGATATCAGTCAAATCATCATTAACCCGGGTGCAGAGCAGCCGGTCCCCCTGCATGCGGTAGCCGAAGTCTTAGTCAGTAACGGTCCCAGTGAGATTACCCGCGTTGGTCAGCAGCGCGTGGCATTACTGGAAGCGAATCTGCGCTACGGTGATTTAGCTCAGGGTGTCGCTGAAGCCGAGCAGATCATCCGTGATATCGCCCTGCCACCACAACTGCGCGCAACCATTGCCGGTCAGAGTGAAGACATGCAGCAGAGTTTCGACTCGTTATTGCTGGCACTGGCTCTGGCTATCTTTATGGTGTACCTGGTAATGGCCTCGCAATTTGAATCCCTGGGCCACCCCCTGCTTATTTTGTTTGCCATTCCAATGGCCGTGGCCGGCGCAATCTATGGTCTGCTACTGACTAACACCAATGTCAGTGTGGTGGTGTTCATTGGGTTAATCATGCTGTGCGGTATTGTGGTTAACAACGCGATTGTGCTGATTGATCGCATCAACCAGCTGCGTGAACAGGGTCAGGATAAACACAGCGCCATTGTTGACGCTGCCAACAGCCGTTTACGTCCAATCATCATGACCACGATGACGACCATTCTGGGCCTGTTACCGATGGCAATAGGCTTCGGAGAAGGTGCAGAAGTGCGCACGCCAATGGCCATTACCGTGATCTTCGGACTCCTGTTCTCGACCCTGCTTACCCTGATCCTGTTACCGGTTATCTACTCTTTGTTCGACCGTAAACAGTTTACAGTAGCAGCCTCTCAAACCGCCGGAGACAAAGTCTATGGATAAGTTTGCTCAGGCTGGCGCCACTTTAACCAGCTTCGCGCTGCGTAAACCGGTGACTATCTGCATGTGTTTTTTATCCATGCTGATATTCGGCATCGCCGCGGGGCGGTTGTTACCGCTGGAGAAGTTTCCTGGCATTGATATACCACAAATGGTCGTTCAGGTGCCCTATCGCGATGCTACACCGGCCGAAATTGAACGCATGATCACCCGTCCGGTTGAAGAAGCTATTGCCACGATGTCGGGCATTAAACGCCTGCGGGCCGCCTCGTTTGAAAATCGCGCTGAAGTGTTTGTGGAATTTGACTGGGACGCCAATATCAAAGCCAAAAGCATTGAAGCCCGTGAGAAAATCGATGCCATTCGTGACGAACTGCCCGACGACGTTGAGCGCGTCATGGTCTTTAAATTTAATACCAATGACATGCCTATTTTTCAGTTACGGGTATCCAGCGAGCGTGATTTGTCGAATGCCTATGATCTGCTCGACCGTAATCTGAAAGGGGAAATTGAGCGGGTGCAGGGCGTTTCACGGGTTGAACTGTACGGCGTTGAGAAAAAGCAAATCAGTATCCGCCTGATCCCCGAGCGCATTACCTCATTGCATATTGATACCAATGACCTGGGCAGGCGTTTACGTGAGGCCAATTTTTCCATGACCGCCGGCCATTTTTTTGCCAACGATCAAAAATTTATTGTGAATCCTCAGGGCCAGTTCTCGGACATGCGCGATATCCAGCAGTTGTATGTAGCACCGGGGATTATGCTTAAGGATATTGCCACCATCGACTATGAAACGCCTGAGCGAAATAATGGCCGCCACCTCGATCGCGCCTATGCGGTTGGCCTGAATATTTTCCGGGAGTCAGGCAGTAACCTGGTAGAAGTGAGTGAGCAGGTTATGGCCGTGGTTGAAAAAACCAAACAGGACCCGGCGTTTAATGGCATAAATTTATACGTGATGGATGACGTGGCAGAAAGTGTTACCTCGTCGTTATCAAACCTGGTGGAGGCCGGCTTGTACGGTGCGCTGCTGTCGATTGTGGTGCTGTACTTGTTCCTCCGACAGCTCACTACCACACTGCTGGTCGTATTATCGGTGCCCTTCTCCATCTGCATTACCCTGGGCGTGATGTATTTGCTTGGTTACTCACTGAATATTCTGTCTTTAATGGGATTAATGCTGGCTGTGGGTATGCTGGTGGATAATGCGGTGGTGATCACTGAAAGTATTTTCCAGCAACGTGCCACCCATAGCGACGCCGAACAGGCCACCCGATTAGGGGTTGGTAAGGTGAGTCTGGCGGTAATTGCCGGTACCACTACCACGGCCATCGTCTTTTTACCCAATATTGTGGGCGTAAAAATTGATGTCACCGTTTTTCTGGAGCACGTGGCCATTGCCATTTGTATCTCGCTGTTTGCGTCACTATTAATAGCACAAACGTTGATCCCGCTACTGGCCTCAAAGGTTAAGCCCCCCGCAGCTCATCATGCCAAACCGGCCGGTTATATCAGCCGTTATCACCGGATATTAAGCTGGGCCATGCATAATCAGGGCAAAACGTCTGTGATTGCTATAGCGATTCTGGCCAGTACGGCTATTCCCCTGGGCGTCATTTCCAACGACGATGAAGGCAATGATGACCGCTCACGCGTTTGGCTTAACTATCACATCAGCCAGAACTACACCCTGGAGGAAGTCGAAAAAACGGTCGATAAAATGGAGGCTTATTTGTATGGCAATCAGGAAGCTTTCTATATCAAACAGGTATATACCTATTATGAAGCAGGTGAGGCAACGTCTGGTATCACCTTACAGGATGACTTACCGGTACCGGTCAGCGAAGTTAAACGCCTGATACTGGAAAGCATGCCGAAGTTCGTACGGGCCAAACCGTCTTTCCGCTGGAATGAAGGCAACGGCGGTGGTGTCAGACTCACCCTGCTCGGCGATTCTTCTGATCAACTCAGAGTCATTGCCGATCGCGTAGTAGATGTGCTGGATAATGTAGACGGCTTAACCGATGTTCGCGCCGATGTGGGCAGCGAACGTCAGGAACTGCAAATCCGTATCGACCGTGATAAAGCTTATCAGCTGGGCCTGACTACGCAGCAAGTATCCGGCCTGGTGGCAACCGCGCTGCGCGGTAATAACCTGCGCACCTTCCGCTACGGCGAGGCAGGCGAAGTTAACGTTAAACTGATGTACGGCAAGTCTGTGCAGGAGTCGCTTAGTGCGCTGCAAAACCTGAATTTGGCCAATAATTCCGGGCGTAACATTACCCTGGACATGGTGGCTGATATTACCGTTAAGCCTCAGTTAGCGCAGATTAACCGTTACTACCGTCAAACGGCGATAGCGATTGGGGCTAATCTACTCGATGGCACAACCATGGAGCAGGCGCGCGAACGGATAGAAACGGCAATGCAGTATATCAGTTTGCCTTCCGGCTACAGCTGGACACTGGATGGCGGCTTCCGTCGTCAGGACGAAGCTTTCGCAGTTATGCAGATGAATATGCTGCTGGCGGTATGCATGATCTACATCGTGATGGCAGCGCTGTTTGAATCGTTATTGTTACCCACCGCCGTGATTACCTCGCTGTTATTCAGCATTACCGGGGTTTTCTGGGCCTTTATGGTGACAGGCACATCCATGTCGGTAATGGGCATGATAGGGATGTTGATTCTAATGGGGATAGTGGTTAACAACGGGATAGTGTTAGTGGATAGGATTAATCAGTTGATTGCCGAGGGCGAGGAGTTAATCCCGGCGATTGTCGACGGCTGTAGCTCAAGGATCCGGCCTATTCTGATGACAGTCTCTACCACAGTACTCGGCCTGGTGCCGCTGGCAATGGGCAGTACTCGCATTGGTGGTGATGGACCGGCCTACTCGCCCATGGCGATTGCTATTATTGGCGGTCTGGTCTTTTCCACGCTAACCAGTTTGTTTCTGGTACCGTTGGCCTATGTGTTGTTACTGAAACTACGTTATCGGGTGAGCAAAATGATATTCCGCTCGAAAACGCAGGTAAGTCGGTGGATTAAAGCTTAGAAATAGTTGTGATATACACTAGGAAGGAGTTAAACGGGAACTCGGTTTTTTGACCACTGCGGTTCCCGTTTAATGATTCCCGGCACGATTAGCTGCGTGCAGTCAGGAATTGATAGACGTTTGATGCGTCACGAGACTGAGAAAACTCAACCAGAGAAACACCATTACAAGTAACACCGTCTTTTGCGCTGATGACTTTCAGTACTTCACGTTGGCTCGCACCAATCAGACCAATGTTACGAGATACAGAAGAACGCAGCAGACGCACGTCATCTTTTACTACCGCTTTACAGAAACCAGCAAATTCAGTATCGCCAGTAAAACGAACGCCTTCAGCAGTTACGTCAGCAGCAGCAGTTGATACACCCATTACCGCAAATACAGCAGCAGCGATTGTAGATTTAATTACTTTAGTCATTTATATACCCTCTCAGATTGTTTGATATGCTCCGACACAAAATGCTTGGTAGCGGTTAAGGTGTCTTAGAGTCAGCCCAACGATTGGCGCAGAACGTTTCTCGTTGGTGCACTATATTTATGCCCCATCTGAAAGAAAATTACTGTTTTATTATTGTATAGGGTTGGTGAACATTGCGTAAATTATAATGTTAATCACCCATCAACAACATAAGCCACTGTTATATAATGACATTTCTCAAGTGAATATTACCATTCAGAATATCTATTACACTTTGGATATAAAAAAGTTCTAAAAAACACGGTCATTTCTGAAAGTTTTTAGTCTTAAAACAGCCTTTATTCACAAATTTATACAACTTAAGTCGATAAAACGGCCCTTGAAGCCGGCTTAAGCTGTAATTTAATTACAGAAATAATGTAAAAAGTATGAAAATTTAGCGTTTTTGAAAGTTTTCACGGGAAGTAAATGCGGATAGTCAGCGAGCAACACTGCGGCTCGGTGTAATACCAATAGAGAGAACTAAAGACCTTAGCAGCGACGATAAGAAAACTGTTTACGGGCCGGGTTTACTCACCGGCCCGTAACAAAGTTAACGGAGAGGTTGCAAAATGGGTTATACGTAATCCCGTTCCCGTTTGGTTTCAATGGTATCAATATAGCCGTGCCATGAGGCATAGCCCAATAACGGCATCAGAACTATAAAGCCTATAAAGCCGGTAACAAATCCAATGGCAACCAGTGAAAAGATAATCCCGGCCCAAATGAACATGGGAACTTTATTGACCCACACCGCATTAACACTGGTCATAACGGCGGTGGCTAAATCCACTTTACGCTCCAGTAATATAGGTTGGGTAAAAGCAGTCACGAAAAACATACCGATACAGAAAAAAGCCCCTACACCGGTACCTAATATAAGAAACGGCATCAGACTTTCCAGGCTTTCTATCTGGTGCTGCGGATACAATGCGTGGATCAATGAAGCAACGCGCAGCCAGAATATCATCAGAATCATCAGCAAAATGCCAAACCCCCATTCATTCACCGCATTCCGGCGCATGGCACGCAACGAATGGGATAAGGTGGGTTTATGGCCTTTTTCATGCTCCCAGCTTATGTCGTACAAGCCGGCCGCTAAAAAGGGTCCAATAAGCATAAAACACACAATAGACGGCAGAATAATCAGATGCCAGCCAGTCATCGCTACTAAGAATGAAATTAACCATGGAACAACGGCAAATAAAAATCCGTAGAAAACAGATAACAGTGGCGTCTTAAGTAAATCCTGAAAACCCAGTGACAGCCATTTTATCGGATCGCCGACGTCGAGCTCTTTGCAGGGGATAACCCGGGCAATCCCGCTGTCGGTAATGGCATTTTGGGGTGTTTCTTTAAAGTGTTGTGACATAAATTCACTTCCCTCAGTTGTGACTGTTGTGCGCAAAACAGGGGAAAATTCACTTATCCACGATGCCTATCAATCTTCTTTACGGATTGATGCTTATTACTTCAGAATCTTCCCCACCGTTATATATACGATAGATCCAATTGCAAAAGTTCACAATTTATTAACAATAAAAATTAGGAAAACCGACCTAACCGCACCGGTTGCCAATATAACCGGCGATGAAAATAACGGTTCACCGCCACATTGAAGTCGTAAAAGCTACAGACCGCGCTTTTTTCGCCGCTAACACATTCAAAGGTAAAACGGTGGCAGTTATTCCCCCAGGGATGGTATTCGATATAGGTGTAGATACGCGCTATTGCCCGCTCAGCGGCGCCATCCACCACCAGCGGCTGCAAGTGTTTATCGCACACCATGTAAATTTGCTCACCGCTGCGGTCGTTTAAGAATCGTTGAGGAGACACGGCTTTCACCAGTCCGCTGCCATGCAGTTCAATAACATGGCCGTCCAGCCAAATACCGGTGTGTTCAAAAACGCCATAAATACCACAGCACACCATGGCACCATCAACGGGTGCAACAGCGACCTTACTCTCCCCCGGATAATGCTCTACCCCGGCACTGTGATCGACCATTACTTGTGCATGACGCATACCCTGACACCCTGCCTGTAAAAAGACTTATACTCCAAAAAGTACTATTTTGAGTTATAGCGCTTCCCTTTTGATGACTCAAGCCGGTTTTTGTAACAGTTTATGCAAGATATTTGCGCTAAAGCGCAAAATTTGCTTAACAGCCTATAGTCCGATGCGATACCCTGAAAGCCCCGTAATTTAAGTAGTTTAAGATGAAACCGGTACACAGTTCGCACAAGTTAGATAACGTATGTTATGACATTCGCGGTCCGATCGCCGCGCAGGCTCGCAAGATGGAAGATGAAGGCCATCGCATTCTCAAGCTGAATATTGGCAACCCTGCCCCGTTTGGTTTTGATGCGCCCGACGATATCCTTAAAGATGTCATTCATAACCTGCCTACTTCACAAGGCTATTCTGACTCAACCGGTATTTACGCCGCCCGTGTAGCCGTAATGCAGTACTACCAGCAAATGAACATTCGTAACATTCAGGTTGACGATGTCTTTATTGGTAATGGCGTCAGTGAAATGATCATGATTGCCATGCAGGCACTGCTTAATATGGGTGATGAAGTGTTGTTACCCAGCCCGGATTACCCACTGTGGACGGCTGCGGTAAGCTTATCTTCCGGCACGCCGGTACATTACCGTTGTGACGAACAGGCCGGCTGGTTTCCGGACATTGACGATATAAAAAGTAAGATCACGAAAAAGACCAAAGCGATTGTGCTGATCAATCCCAATAACCCAACCGGTGCGGTATACAGCAAAGAACTGTTGCAACAAATTGTGGATTTGGCCCGCGAACACGAACTGGTGGTATATTCCGACGAGATCTACGATAAAATTCTCTACAACGATGCCAAGCATACGTGCATCGCGTCGCTGGCCGATGACGTGTTCTTTGTTACCTTTAGCGGTTTATCCAAAAACTACCGCGTAGCGGGTTTCCGTGCTGGCTGGCTGGTAGTCTCCGGCAACAAGCGGTTGGCTAAACACTATATTGAAGGGTTAAACATTCTGTCATCCATGCGAATGTGCGCCAACGTGCCCTGCCAAAGCGCCATACAAACAGCGCTTGGCGGCTATCAGAGCATCAACGACTTAGTGAAACCCGGTGGTCGGTTGCAATTGCAGCGGGATCTGGCCGCCCGTCGGCTTAATGAGATAGACGGTATCACCTGTGTAGCACCCAACGGTGCCATGTACTGTTTTGCCAAAGTCGACGCAGAGAAGTTTAATATCGCTAACGATGAACAAATGATCCTGGACCTGCTGAGCAGCGAAAAGATTCTGCTGGTGCATGGCCGCGCCTTTAATTTAAATGAAGGCATTTATTTCCGCCTGGTATTTTTACCGCACAGCGATATTCTGGCGCCGGCACTGGATCGGATAGAAAATTTCTTTAATGGCTACCGCCAGAAAGGCAAAAAATAATGGCTGACAACAGCCATTTCTTTGCCCATCTGGCCAGGATGAAACTCATTCATCGCTGGCCGTTAATGCATAATGTGCGGATTGAAAATGTGCAGGAGCACAGCCTGCAGGTGGCCATGGTTGCCCACGCGCTGGCGCTCATCCGTAACCGCTTTTTTGATGGTCAGCTGAATCCCGAGCGGATTGCCACCCTGGCCATGTTCCATGATGTGTCTGAGGTGCTCACCGGCGATCTGCCTACGCCGGTTAAATACTACAACCCGGCCATCAAGGAAGAATATAAAAAGATTGAGAAAATCGCCGAGCAGAAGCTAATCGATATGGCCCCGGAGCCCTTTCGCGAAGATTATGCTGAGTTAATCAGCGGTGACAAACACAGCGAAGACGAAGCCTTTATTGTAAAAGCCGCCGACGTAATTTGTGCTTATCTTAAAACGCTGGAAGAACTCAGCGCCGGTAACCGTGAATTTACCCTGGCCAAAAAGCGCCTTGATAAAATGCTCAAAGACTACCATTCAGACGAAGTGGATTATTTTTTGAAGCAATACGTGCCCAGTTTCTCTTTGAGTCTGGATGAAATCACCCAGGAAGAACACGGCGAGTAATAAAGGAGTCTGCATGCAAACCAATTGGCAATCCAACTGGTCGGAACGCCGGTTGCCCCGCACTCAGGCAAGAGACGGCGACCATCGTTCGCCTTTTCAGCGTGATAAAGCGCGGGTACTGCATTCCGCGGCCTTTCGCCGCTTGCAGGCCAAAACCCAGGTACTGGGGGTGGGATTAAGTGACTTTTACCGCACCCGCCTGACCCATTCACTGGAAGCCGCACAAATTGGTACCGGGATCACCGCCCAGCTACAGGGCAAGTTTCCGCGCTTAACCGAGTTTGTCAGCCTTGATCCGTATTTAATTGAAACTCTTTGCCTGGCTCATGATATTGGCCATCCGCCCTTTGGCCATGGCGGTGAAATAGCCCTGCATTACATGATGCACAAACACGGTGGGTTTGAAGGCAACGGCCAGACTTTCCGTATTGTGACACGCCTGGAGCCTTACACGGCGGAACACGGCATGAATCTGAGCCGTCGCAGTGTGCTGGGGTTAGTGAAATACCCCAACTTTATCGACACCCTGACCAATCAGGACATTGTACCGGCCGATGATTTGCGCATGCGTCAGATAAAAGCTGAACACTGGCATCCGCCTAAAGGACTGTTCCGTTGCGATGAAAACCTGTTTGACTGGCTACTCGACCCATTAAAATCAGAAGAACGCGATGCCTTTATGGCCTTTAATCAAAGCGTCGATAAGCATGGTAAAACCCGTCATAAATCCTTTGATTGCAGTGTGATGGAGCTGGCCGACGATATTGCCTATGGTATTCACGATTTGGAAGATGCCATTGTGATGGGCATGGTGAAGCGCGCTGAATTCTCTGAAGAACTGGAAAAGCCATTAATTGAACTCAAGGTGCCCTGGCTGTCTGATGCGATCAGTCAGCTCGGTGACCGCTTGTTCAGCATTGAACAGTATGAACGCAAAAACGCCATTGGCGCTCTGGTTAACTGTTTTATTACTGTAATTCGTATTGAAGAAAGTCCACAATTTAGTCACCCGCTGCTGTGTTATCAGGCGGTACTACCTCATCACCACAGCGAGGCACTGACGCTGTTTAAACAGTTTGTTTACCGCACGGTCATTCGCAAACCCGAAGTGCAATTGCTGGAATATAAAGGCCAGCAGGTGGTGATGGAGTTGTTTGAAGCGTTTAGTTCTGATCCCACTCGTCTGCTTCCGGAAAATACCCGCAGTCGCTGGTTACAAGCCGAGGAGCAAGGCAACGGTCACCGCGTAATTGCCGATTATATTTCAGGCATGACCGACGAATTTGCCGCTCGCCTCTATTCTAATATGTTTGTCCCCAAGCGTGGTGGCGTGCTCGATACTTTGTCACTTTAAGCACCGCTCTGGTTAATCTGCTGTCACCGACAGGATGTCATTTATGCGCAGGATCCGCCTGATTATTCTCATTGTTTTTTGTATGTCGACATTGCCCGGCTGTGCCTCGTTGCTGGCCAGCCAAATTGCCAAAGGCGGCGGCTCGCAAGTCACCGGAAACTTTGGCTGGACTGTTGAAGAAGTAGTTTGTGATACTTCTCACCATTGTGTCCCCGTTACACGGCTTCTTGACAATGAGAGCCTTTCTCTCACTCTGGAGTTTGATTTTTACATTAATCAAAATCACAAAATATGGCATTTTGAAGCGCTCACCGATAGCCAGCAGTCTAAACCACTGGAAAATGATCTTATCCTGCTTTTTGCCGGCTATAATCAACCCGCGAAAATCCTCACTCTCCATCAGCAATGGCTTGAGGTGATCACCGGCGCAGACGTGTGGGTGGTACCCGGTGCTGAGCAGGCGGAACACTTTACCTTTGGCCTGGATTATGTAGTCCCGCTGGTCAGTGAGATCTCGCGTCGACAGCCAGAGAAAGTGCATTTGATAGGCTTTTCCATGGGCGCACTGGCAGCCCGTGGAGTGATGGAACAAATCGATAATGGCCGACTGTATTTAATCGCGCCAATGAATGATTTCCGGGTAGCGGTCAACGCGCTTTGGAATTCCGCTTATAAAAACAAGTTTTACACCCGTTTCATTGGCGATGAAACCGTCGAGGAAGCAGTAGATATCGTTTATGAGCGGGCCGGGAAAACTGCTCAGGATACGGCGTTGATCGAACGTATTGAGCACATGCAGGGCACTGCCTTTATCTATGCGTCACTCGACGATAAGGTAACCCCTGCTTCAAAATGGTTGCAGATAAAGCGCGCTGGATTACAGCTTAAAACCTACCCGCAGATGACTCATGTGGAGATGGTCGCTTTGTTCAGACAAGACTTGCTAGAAGACGTTACGGCCGACCTGCTCGGCCGCACCATTACCTCTGCAGACACCGACATCATTGGCATAATGTGTGATGCCAGCGACACTGAATGACTTAACCGTCTGCCCGCTGATGATGACGGTTCAGAGGATTAGCAACCGTATTAGTGCATGGCCAGTTTCACCGCATTTAACTCGCTGGTTTCTGATGTTGTAGGCATAGCTTTAGCGTCTTCCACCATCACCGCCATGGAGTCCAGCACATCGAGAAAGTCCTTTAATTGCTCTGGGCTCAGTTGCGCAGACAGCGACTCGATTTTGGCGATCAGGCTTTTTGTTGGTAATCTCATAAGTGTCAATATTCTGTGGTTATAGGCATTGAACCAACGATGTTACAAATACCTTGCCAACTTGTGAGGTCAGCGCGAGCCGACGACACTGCTACGAATACTCACCGGCGTGGATGAAATTTTTTTGTGCTTAATGCGGTCTTAGTACGTAACCAGAGGTATAAGTGTTAGCAAATCAGGCATTATGACTAAACGATTCAAACCATCACAACGTTTCAAAAGCAGTGAAATTACCGACGAAGCAGTGTTTTCATCGCGCCGTAGTGTGCTTAAATCCATGGGCTTTGTTGGCGCTGGCGCATTGCTAAGTGGCTCGGCGGCAGCCCGCGGTTGGTTCGACGATGATGATAAGCCAGCCTTTAAGGCCCGGCCGCTGGACTTTACCCGTAATAACAGCCTGTCGACCGACGAAACCATGACGCCCTATGCAAAAGTCACCTCGTACAACAACTTTTATGAGTTCGGCACCAGCAAGGACGATCCGGTAGAAAATGCCCAGGACTTTCAGGTTGACCCGTGGTCACTAAAAATTGACGGTATGGTTCGCAACCCCATTACCCTGAGCTATGACGATATCCTCAATAAATTTCCATTAGAGGAACGGGTGTACCGGTTAAGATGCGTTGAGGCGTGGTCGATGGTTATCCCCTGGCTGGGGTTTGAATTAAACAAATTGATCAAGTTGGCGGATCCCCTTGGTTCAGCAAAATATGTAGCCTTTAAAACCCTCTTCGATCCCAAACAAATGCCGGGCCAACGTAATCCATTTATGGGGGGCGGCATCGACTATCCCTACGTGGAAGGTTTACGACTCGATGAGGCCATGCATCCCTTATCGCTGATGTCGGTGGGCGTGTATGGTAAAACCCTGCCACCTCAGAACGGTGCGCCAATTCGCTTGGTGGTACCGTGGAAATATGGCTTTAAAAGCATTAAGTCAGTGGTGCGCATTACGCTGACCGATCAGGAACCACCCACCACGTGGAATCGGTTGGCTGCGCATGAATACGGGTTTTACGCCAACGTGAATCCGGATGTGGCGCATCCACGCTGGAGTCAGGCCAGTGAACGGCGCATCACCAAAGGCGGGCTGTTTTCACAAAACCGGATCGATACCGAACGATTTAATGGCTATCAGGAGGTTGCCCCGTTGTATAACAATATGGATCTTACCCGGTATTACTGATTGTCAATGAAGCTGTTAAATAAACCGTTAAAACTGTCTGCGCTGCAAATCAGGCTAACCAAAACACTTTTGCATTTACTGATCCTGGGTTGGGTTATCATCACCTTTTACCAGAGCGTCACTGACAATCTGGGAGCCGATCCGGTTAAAGCGCTGATTCATTTTAGCGGCATTGGCGCGTTAAACCTGTTATTAATTACCCTGCTTATCAGTCCGGCTGCACGCTACCTGCCAGCGCCGGCATTAATGCGCTTCAGGCGCATGCTGGGTATTTACGTGTTCGTTTACGCGGTCATCCATTTACTCACCTATATTAGCTTTGAATTGCAGTTTGACTGGTCTTTGGTGGTGAGTGAAATTATCAAGCGTCCGTATATCACCGTCGGCATGGTGGCGCTATTACTCCTAACGGCTCTAACAGCCACTTCGCCCAATAAAGTTCGCCAGCGCCTCGGTAAACGCTGGCAACGCTTGCACAATTCTATCTACCTGGTGGTGTTTCTGGCCCTGTTGCACTTCAGTTGGTCGCGAAAAACCGGCCTGCAGGAGCCATTAATTTACTGGTTTATTGCCCTGCTGATAGTGCTTCCCCGCCTGCAAACCCTCAAACAGCGTGTAACGCGATCCCGTTAATCGGTTTGCGTTATGTAAATTTTATATAGGATTAAGTGAATATTTCTTTCCGCGTGGCATAACCTCAGCGCTATAAAATCTAACTAATTGTTTTACCATTATTTTTTATTCGGCATAACAATTGAATCTGCTCCCTGTGAAATACATTAAATTCGCGTTGTGCACAGCACAACAGCGAAGCGGAGCTCACTTATGTTTGTTGAATCGGTTAAAACACAGGGCATTGCGCACCTTTCTTACGTAATAGGCAGCAACGGAGAAGCCTGTGTTATTGACCCTCAGTTAGATACTCAGCATTACCTGTCGCTTGCCGACAATCATGCCTGCCGGATAACGACCATCATCGAAACCCATCGCAACGAAGACTTTATCTCTGGCGCTGTAGCGCTGGCCAATCAGACCGGCGCTGAGATTTACCATGGTAAAGACGCCGACGAACCCATTGAATACGCCCGCCAGGCAAATAACGGCGACACAGTTGAAGTGGGTAAATGGACACTGGAGGTCATCGCCACCCCCGGCCATACGAAAGACAGCATATGCCTGCTGGCTATCGACAATGAACAGGATGGTCAGCCCATTGGCGTATTTACCGGCGATACCTTATTTGTCAGTGAAGTCGGCCGCACGGATTTTTACCCCGAACAAATGGCAGAGATGGCGGGCCTGCTTTATGACAGCCTGCAAACACTCGCCGCGCTTGGCGACGATATCATCGTCTACCCTGCTCACGGTGCCGGCTCTGTGTGCGGGTCTGGCATGGCTGAACGGGAGTTTACTACGATTGGTATTGAGAGACGGCAAAACCCCGGCTATCAGTGCGCCTCTAAAAAGGCGTTTATAGAACGAAAACTAGCCGAAAAGCATTACATAGCCCCGTATTTTAAGAAAATGGAGCAGTCTAACCTTACCGGCCTGGATACCTCTGTACCGTCTGCCGCCTGTCAGTTACTGACGCCTGAATGGCAGTCTGCATGGCAACAAAGCGCAGAGCGCCCCGGCGTTTTAATAGATGTGAGGAGTCATGCCCAGTTTCGCGACGGTCATTATCCGGGCAGTCTGAACTTACCAGGGGGCCTGCTAAGCGCCTATGGCGGCTGGTTTCTTGATTATTCCACACCGGTAGCGCTGGTTGCTGATTCCGCAGCTCAGGCCGCCGACAGTGCCCGCCAATTATGGCGGATGGGTTATCACCAGATTGCTGGCTACCTGACCATAGTACCGGCTCCGGTGACCGTTGAGGATTATCAGCATCAGCATGTTAAATCTGTCACCGCAGATATCGTGGACCAACGCATTAAAGCATCGCCAGCCAACTGGCAACTGCTGGATGTGCGTAAGCACGAAGAACTCGACAACGCCGGGTTTGCTGATGCACAGCATCTTTATTTAGGCTATTTACCTGACAGGCATCATCAACTGGACAAGTCATGTCATTACACAGTGGCTTGTGGCAGTGGTAAGCGCGCCACCGCGGCTGCCAGTTATTTACTGGCACAGGGATTTGAACAGGTCGATATCTTTATTGGTTCGATGCAGGCCTGGCAACGCTACCAGTAAGACAGTCTGCACAGGTCTTAAGAACATGAAAAACACAGCTGGCAAGGAGGCCGGATGTGTTGCCCCTTCATGCTGCTCTGCTTGCTTTATAAGCAGAACACTGCAATATTATTCAGGTAACAAGGACTTATCGTTACTCCATTTACCAGATTTCACGGATTGAAAACATGGCAGACCACACATTCTCTTTATTCCCTCCAGGCCAGTCCTTTCACTGTTGGGGGTGGTTATGTATCTGAAAAGACTCACTACGGGCTGTGTTATTGCAGCAATACTCTACTGGGCATACCATATCAGCTCGCCAAGCATCAGCTTACTCAACAGTTCCGACAGCGAAATTATTCAGGCCAGCATTAGTCTGAGCGACAACAAATTATCTTTTGGCGCGCTGGAAGATGGTGAGGACAAAGAGCTGTCTTATTCATTACTGTCGGGCAGCGGCGAATATACCTATTACTTCAGACTCAGTAATAACATCGTGCTAACCGGTAAGTGTGGCAACTTCAAAAGCTTTGAAATCAGCAAACGGGTGATATTTCTCGTTAGCGATAAAAAAGTCATTTCTCAAAACAGTAACGGTGAACCGCTAAACTGTGAAAGTAGCCAGGTGTAAGCGAACGTTGGCTTCGGTATACACCTGGAAGCTGTTAGTTAAGAGTGAGTGTCATTAACTGCCAGCGATCTTCAACCCGCCCCCCCTGGCGCTGATAAAACCGTTTAGCCTGATGGTTGGCAGCCAGCACCTCCCACTTTAGTTTGCTCCCTCCTACAGCTTTACAAAGGGCTTTAGCTTCGTTAAATAACGCTTCACCCACGCCTTGACCTCTGGCATGTGGCGTCACAATTAACTCTTTGATCACCAGCCACGGTTTGAGGTCGTAAGTAAACGGCTGATAAAAGTACACCAGAATGCCCGTGACGGCTGACGGACTCTCCGCTACCAGCACACCGGTATGCCGGTTATCCGTAATGAGCTGCGCCAGGCTGTGACGATCCACTTTAAAATGGTGGTGATAACCTTCAAATTCTGCCAGCGCTTCCATTAACGTCAATACTGCATCAAGGTCGCTTTGAACAGCCTGGCGGACAGTCACTTTATTCATCACAGGCTAACTCAAAGCCTTCATCGAGCCAGCCGGTAACCCCGCCAATCATTTTTTTAACCGGACGACCTAAGCGCGCCAGTCTGATAGCGGCTTTTTCAGTAGCGTTGCAGTGCGGTCCGGCGCAATACACCACAAAGACCGTTTCTGCAGGATAAGCCGATAACCTGTCTTCGTTTATCTGGGCATGAGGCATAAACGTTGCGCCTGCGATGTATCCCAGACGGGCAACCTCTTCAGCACGCACATCGAGCAATACAAAATCGGTGAGGTCATTGTGCAGTGCATAGTGTACATCCCAACAATCGGTTTCAAACTTCAGCAAGTTTTGAAAATGGGCCAGGGCTTCTGCGCTGGCAGCGGGTCTGGGGCGAATAACAGTAGATGGCATAATAAAGCTCCTTTGATAACGGTAAATTAATTATCACCGCCGATTCGCGTTGCCCCAACTGTCTAAAATGACTATTATCGATAATATATAGACAACCTAAAGCGCAGATAGCGCAAAATAGTATGATAAAAGTCACCATTTTGCTGTGTGAGACGCTCTCTTTGTTTGAACTCGGCTGCGCTACCGAACTCTTCGCCCTGCCCCGGCCCGAGTTTGAAGACTGGTACCAGACCCAAACAGTCACTTTGAGTGATAATACGTTTACGGGCCCCGGTAACACGGTGTTTAAGTGCCCTCGTGTCGTTAAGCTGCCTGACACTGATTTGCTGGTGATCCCCAGCTTTCCGGTAAATATCGGGACCATTGACCCATTGCTGGCCAGTGAAGTACTTCGTCATTACGAACAGGGCGGCCGGATTATCAGTTTTTGCTCCGGCTCATTTTTGTTGGCAGCTCTCGGGCTACTCAACCAGCGTACAGCCATAACGCACTGGCGCTATGCAGGCCAATTTAAGCAGCGGTTCCCCCACATTACCTACCGGGATGACAGTTTGTACTGGTATGACGGCAAAATAGGTTGTTCGGCAGGCAGTGCCGCCGCTATTGATTTGGGCGTGGCAGTGATCCGCGACGATTACGGCTACGAGCACGCCAATGCGGTAGCGCGCAGATTGGTTTTACCGGCTCACAGAGACGGTGGGCAGTCTCAGTTTGTCCAAACACCTCTGGCCAGGACCAATTCGGCGTTGGCGAAAGTGCTCGACTGGGCGGTTAAACACAGCGGACCGGGCTTAACGGTGGCGCAAATTGCCAATAAAGCGAATATGACCCGACGAACCTTTGACCGGCACTTTATCCGCCAGTTTAATATGACCCCCCATCAGTGGTTGTGCGAACGTAAACTGGAAGTTGCCCGCCAGTTACTGGAATCCACTCATTTACCCATTGAGCAAATTGCTGAACGGGCAGGCTTTGACAGTGCCGTAACCCTGAGACACAATTTTAATAAGTATCTTTCGGTATCACCGTCGAAATACCGTCAGACATTTCAAAACGTTAAGCCGATCACTTAGGCTGTTGAGACAGCGGCCTGGCCTTTTCCCACTTATAGATACCCAACCAAAACCCTAACTCCAGCAGCATTCCTGAGATAACCAGAATAAAAGTGCCGGTGGCAAACCCGGCCTGATAACAAAGCAAGGCACCTAACAGCAGTGCTGCCAGTAACAAAATACGTTTAATCATAGCCATAAAAGCCGCTCCTATTAGTTTGACTCTACTGAGTAAAGCGCTGAGACGCCCTTTACGCAATAAAGAAAATGTAACCGGGGGTGACATAGTCAGAGTGTATAGCTGGGTTTTCCTGTTTGCCCTGCATTTACTGCACAAACAGATCGATTAAAAAAGTAGCAAAAAAACTTGCATGTTGTTTTATACAGTATTACTGTATATCCATACACTGTATATATTAACAGGAAAGCAAAATGACATTGGCAACCACTACATTTGAAACTGAAAGCAACATACTTCAATTTCCTCAGCGCGTGGCAAAACGCGTACCGGCACAAAAAGGCTGGTCATATTTGTTGTCTAACTCCGTGGCGTTTCAGAAAGATATCGACTACGCCATACGTATACAGAAACCTGATCAGGAAAAAGTACCTGCCTGGATCCGCCGGCTCATTACCAGTGGTCAGTGCCGTTCAATTTACGTGGAAGATCTTATCCTGACGCCTCAGGAGCGGGTTTCCATTAAACAACTGTGTGAACAATATGCAGTGTCGTTGGTAGCGGTATCCGTTAACGACAAAGTGGCCGGTAATATTTTACAAGGTCCTTGGTAAACCAAACGACAGGCCTTACACTATCGGCATTACCCTGAAAACGGAATAAGCCGGTGTTGTGTTATTGTTGTAGTAAGAAGCTGTACAGTGAATGTTGCGAACCCAAACATACCGGGGTAGCTATTGCTGAGACAGCCGAAGCGTTAATGCGCTCACGCTTTAGTGCTTACTGCATAAATAACTGGGCGTATATTTTAAAGACCTACGCTAAAAGTCAGCGTAAGGCATTAAATGAACAAACGCTCGAAGACAGCGCTCAGGGAACCAAATGGTTGAGCTTGTCGGTAGTCACACCACCATCCAAACCACATCAGGGTGGCAGAACAACAGACCAGGTGGAATTTAAAGCCTACTATACACTGCACCACAAACCTTACCTGATGCATGAAACCAGTGACTTTATTTTAGAAGACGGTGAATGGCGTTATACCACAGGTACTATGCACAGCGATTCAGGCTTGCTGAAAACTGGCCGAAACGACCCCTGTTTTTGTGGCAGTAACAAAAAATATAAGCAGTGCTGTTTGAAGCGATTATAACGCTTTCACCACAACCGCAGTGTTACTTATGAGCTAAACCCCTTCTCATTTTATTTCAGTACTGATTAATGCCCCGCCCTAAATTTCACTGATGAAAACACGTCAGCCCATATTGCTGCATGCCACTTGGCTTTAGTTGGGAATGTGATTACAGTGTAACAACGCAGCGATAAGTGCCCCCTGTGGGGTTACTGATAGGACTGCCTGAATCATTGCAAGATAACAACAAGGGAATGAATAGCATCAGGCTCTTCAATTCTCAACAACGAGAGAAGCATTATGAAAATGACCCGACTTTCTTTAGTTTCACTGGGCCTGCTTGCCGCATTAGGCGGCTGTCAGCCAGCCAGTGAACCAGCACAGGAAACCACCGAAACCAGGCCCATGTACACCGCTGAAGATGCCGCCATGTTTGTCGAATCTGCCCAGCGTGAAATGGAAAAGATGCAGGTCCCCGCAGCAAAGGCGGCCTGGTTGTATGCCACCAATATCAATGAAGATACCGCTACAGTAAATGCCTATATTTCTGAGCTTTTTTCAAACCGGGCATCTGAACTGGCCAAACAGGCAGCAGAATATAACGAAGTCGAGGTTGATGCCGATCTGCGTCGAAAACTCAACCTGATGCGAACGTCCCTGACCATGCCACCGCCGGCGAGCCCAAAGAAGTCGAAACGTTTAGCAAAAATCAGTTCTGAGCTGGATGGCATGTACGGTAAAGGTAAATACTGTCGTTCTGAAAATGACTGCATTGGTCTGGTCGACATGAGTGCCGAAATGGCCACTTCCCGTGATGCCGATTTGCTACTGGAATACTGGCAAGGCTGGCGCGAAGTGTCTGTGCCGATGAAAGACTTGTATGCCGAACAAGTGGTTATCGCCAATGAGGGGGCAGCGGAACTGGGATTTGCGAATGTCAGTGAACTGTGGCGCAGTAAATATGATATGCCCGCCGATGACTTTCCAGTAGAGCTGGACCGCTTATGGGGCCAGGTAAAACCCTTTTATGACGCCCTGCACTGTCATGTTCGTGCTGAGCTGGGAGAATATTACGGTGAAGATATCGTGCCTCAGGACAAACCGATCCCAGCCCATTTACTGGGTAATATGTGGGCGCAAAGCTGGGGCAACATTTACGATTTGGTCAAACCGGACGAGCCCATGGAAGTCCCCGATGTAACAGGCGCATTGCGTGATCAGGATTACGACGAAATCAAAATGGTCAGGCAAGCTGAGTCGTTCTTCTCCTCGCTGGGCTTTGAGGAATTGCCAGCAACATTCTGGGAGCGTTCACAGTTCAGTAAACCTGCCGATCGGGACGTACAATGCCACGCTTCGGCCTGGAATGTTGACGATAAAGACGACTTGCGCATCAAAATGTGTATTCAGATCACCGGCGAAGAATTTAACGTTATTCACCATGAACTCGGTCATAACTATTACCAGCGTGCCTACAATCAGGAACCCCTGTTATACCGCACGTCTGCCAACGACGGTTTTCACGAAGCCATTGGCGATACCATTGCCCTGTCGATTACCCCGAAATACCTTAAAGAAATTGGTCTGATTGATGAAATTCCGGATCCTTCCAATGATGTGGGTATGTTATTACAAACGGCACTGGATAAAATTGCTTTTATTCCATTTGGCCTGATGGTTGACCAATGGCGCTGGAAAGTCATGGCCGGTGAAGTCGGACCCGATGATTACAACGAGCTATGGTGGAATTTACGTCAGAAGTATCAGGGGGTCATGGCCCCGGTAGACCGCGATGCAAACGCTTTCGATCCTGGCGCAAAGTACCATGTTCCGGCCAATGTGCCCTACACCCGCTATTTCCTTGCTCACATTCTGCAGTTCCAGTTCCACAAAGCCTTATGTGATGTAGCTGGCGACGAAGGTCCGCTGAACCGCTGCTCGATTTACGGCAGTAAAGAGGCGGGGGACGCCCTGAATGCCATGCTGGAGATGGGCCAGAGCAAACCCTGGCAGGAAGCACTGCAAACGCTTACCGGCACGGATAAAATGGACGCAAGCACCATTGTGAATTACTTCCAGCCACTTAAAACCTGGCTGGATGAGCAAAATGAAGACCGTCAGTGTGGCTGGTAAGCCCTTAGCCTTATAAAGGCTGACAAATATTCACTGACTGTAACAAGCCGCTGGCAGGTTTACCCTCCAGCGGCTTTTTTGTAAGTAGGGTTACGCCGTGCAGGATGACTTTCGGCGCCACTTTCCAATGACCAACCGTACCGGAAAATTACTGATCAGCGTACCGGCAAGGATTAGCAATAACGCAATGGTTAGCCCCGGCGTCCACTGCTCGTTAAACAAGGGCACAGCCAGAACACTGGCAAAAACCGGCACTAACGCCATCAGTCCGCCCATTCTCGTTGCTCCAATCAGATGAACCGCCCGACCGTACAACACCATTTGAATGGTCGTTGCCATCACGCCCTGATAGAACGCCTGTAACCCGAGCATTTGCCAGGACGCCGAACTAATATGGTGGGGTAAAAACAGCGCATAGACTGGCGTAAACAGGAGTGTCGTCACGGCAATAATCCCCAGCGTTGCGTGCCATGGCGCAAACTGCCAACGTCGCAATAACACCGTGAATATTCCCCAGCACACGCACGCAAATACAAAACTCACATCACCGGACCAGTATCGGTTATCAACCAACAGCGTTTCAGTTAACAATGCAGCAATGCCCAGGCTGCTTACCCCAATACCAAGCCAGGAAGACAAAGTATGACGTTCTCCGGCAATAAAATACGCAAAGACCGCAATCATAATCGGCATCAGGCCCGGTAATAATAGTGCAGCATGGGTTGCCGGCGCATTGGCAAAGCCGGTAAAGACCGACAAGGCATAGGCTAATCCCCCAATACCGCCCAAAACGGCCATACGCCACTGACAAATGACCTTGCGATGCTGCCAGATGAAAGGTGAGAACAACACAAAGGCCGTGCCAAAACGCACCATAATCATGTCCGGGATCGCAAGCGCTGCCAATGCGCCCGCCTTTGAGACTAAAATGAACCCAGTCCAAATCATGACCGCACACAATGCGTAGGCCAACCCCGCTTTGGGCAGGCTACTGCCTGCGTGGGGTTGCGGTTGCCCGTTAGTCTCACTCATTAGGTTGCATTCCCTTCTTGATTTCATTGTCGATAAGTATAAGCTATTCAGTCATTCATCTATAATGAATAATAAAGAAGGTTTCTTTCATTATTTATGAAAGAAACCGACCTCATTTTAATTCCGGAAACCCAGATGGATATAGCCGACCTTACCGTTTTTAAAGCAGTCATTGAGCATAATAGTGTTAGCCGGGCAGCTGAGTCGCTGCACCGTGTACCCTCTAACGTGACCGCTCGCATCAAAAAACTGGAACAGGAACTGAATGTTGAGCTTTTTCTGCGCACGAATAACCGTCTCACCGTTACTTCCGCAGGGCTCCGGCTGCTCGATTACGCCAACCAGATATTACACTTACACAAAAGTGCCCTGGCCGAATTAACCCAGGGAGAGCCCTCAGGATTACTCCGCCTCGGCTCTATGGAAAGTAGTGCTGCCTCGCGACTGCCGCTTATTCTATCGGCGTTTCATCAGCATTATCACGCCGTTCAGATTGAATTACTCACCATGGCATCGATGCCGCTTATTGACAAGGTGATCGATGGCGAACTGGATGTGGCAATGGCTTCGGATCCACCCGACGATCCCCGCCTCAACAGCGTGCGATGTTTCGACGAGGAGTTGGTCCTTATCATGCCCTCTGACTGGCCAGACCTAAACGACTTACCCGCCTCACTGACCATGGTAGGCTATCAAAAAGGCTGCTCTTACCGGCACCGCCTGGAAACCTGGTTTAAAAAGCATGGGCATACTTGCGAGCGAGTAATAGAAATCCCCAGCCACTTTACCATGATAGGCTGTGTTATAGCCGGTATGGGTATTGGTATGGTCCCGCGCTCCCTGCTGGCCCTGCACCAAACCGACGGGCTTAAAGTCGCAACCGTTGAGCCGGATATTGCCAGTGCGCCGACCTATCTGGTGTCGCGCAAGGACAATCCCTCCAGTGCCATTCACGCCTTTATTACCTGCACCGGGGATATTGTAGCGACTGTGTAACTGCGGTTTTTTTGCTATGCTTGACTCTGGAGCTAACTCCAGGGTTTACACTAACAGCATGAAGACAAAACATTACAAAATTGGCCAGTTGGCTAAGCTTACCGGACTAACCGTCGATACCGTGCGTTTCTATGAAAACAAAGGGCTGGTGCACGCGTCACTGCGCTCGGATGCCGGCTACCGGTTGTTCTCAAGCACCGACCTCGCCCGCTTGCAATTTATTAAGCGAGCCAAAGCGGTTGGATTTACACTCGATGAAATCAGCGAGTTACTGGAACTGCGCCTACACCCCGATGCGCACACCTGCGAAGAAGTGAAACAGGTAACAGCGCGCAAGGTTCAGGAGCTGGACGAAAAGATTGCGGAGCTGGAGAAAATACGCATGTCATTAAAAACCCTGCATACGGCCTGTTGTGGCGGCCCTGAAAGCGCCGAACACTGCTCTATCCTGCAGGCCCTCGATTCCATGGAGGCATCATGAGCGATATCGCCCTGTTAGCACAAAACTTTTTATTACTGTTTATGGAGTCAGCGCCGTGGTTATTGCTCGGCCTGCTGGTAGCCGGCGTAATGCATGAACTCGTCCCCATCAGTATGTTACAAAAACACATGGGCAGTGCCAGTGCCGGCGCCGTTGGTAAAGCAGCGGTGATTGGCGCGCCTCTGCCTCTGTGTTCCTGTGGTGTGATCCCTGCAGCAGTGGGGTTACGCCGCAGCGGTGCCTCAAAGCCCGCCACCGTATCGTTTCTGGTGTCGACCCCGGAAACGGGTGTGGATTCCGTTTCTGTGTCCTATGCGCTGCTTGGCCCGCTGTTCGCCATAGTCCGTCCATTTTGTGCCATCATCAGCGCTATCTACGCCGGTATGATGGTGAAGTGGTTCGATAAAGAAGCATCAGCAACCAGCAATGAGGCCCATGCTACACCGGCCGATGCACCCCAAAGCTGCTGTAGCAGTAAACCTGCCGTAGAAGAAACATCATCATCCTGTTGTAGCAGCAAGCCAGCTGAGCCGGTCAGAACGCCATCCTGCTGCAGCACTGAAAAAGCACAGGCGACACCAGCAAGTACGTCTTCTTGCTGCGACAGCGAAAGCAGCTCAGCCTCACATGCAAATAAACCCGGCTTTACAGACAAAGTCGCCGCTATCTGGCAATTTTCCAGTGGCAAACTGCTTATTGATATTACCGTCTGGTTGTTGATAGGTCTGGCGCTCGCCGCAGCAATTCAAACCTGGGTACCCACCGACTTTCTGACCATCTGGGGCGACGGTCTGGTGGCCATGCTGGTTATGGCGGTGATTGGGATTCCGATGTATATCTGTGCCACAGCATCAACGCCTATTGCGGTAGGCTTTTTAAGTGCCGGCTTATCTCCTGGTGCCGTGCTGGTATTTTTACTGGCCGGCCCGGCCACGAATATTTCAACCATGGGGATGATTGCTAAGGAAATGGGCAAACGAACCCTCATGCTGTATATCACAAGTGTGATGAGCGCCAGTATTTTGCTGGGTTACACCCTGAACCTGCTGGTGAGTCATTTTTCACTGCAGTCGTGGATCGCCCTGGGACAGTCGACCCATCAACACTCAGAGATCTCACCAATCTACGCACTGTGTGCTGTGCTTCTCGGTGGTTTAATGATTAGAAATGGCTGGAAGGCACTGCAACAAAAAATGACTAAGTCTTCCCAGGCCAGTTGCTGTCACTAATGACCACTAACTGGCAAGGCCCTTGCAACATCCATGGTTTTCTACACAAATAAGGTGAAAACCATGGATATTCTACGCATATTATTGTCAATTTTACTGCCACCGCTGGGCGTGTTTCTGCAAGTCGGTATTGGCGCGCAATTCTGGATCAATATTTTACTGACGCTGCTGGGCTATATCCCGGGCATTGTGCACGCGGTTTATATTATTGCTAAGCGCTAGCCCGCTTTAAGCCGGTTAAAATACTCCCGGTTTGTTGGCAACTGCGCTAACAGTTTATCGCCGTTATGCAAAAACTCCCGGCGCACCCGTTCGATTAGTGGTTTGCGCAGGCTGGTAATGCCACCCGGCTGCCAGTCATGGGAGCGAAACCCCATACCATACAATACGTATTGTTTACTGGCGGAGGAAAAAAGCTCCTGGCGCAGATTAGTTTCTAACAGGCCAGGCGGCTGACTTTGCCATAACTGCAACGCTTCCTGCAGGCTGTCTGTCCAGGATGCAGGATCGGCATGGGCCTGCCAATAGGGGCTGTCGCGGCGCTCACTTAACACATAATGCAGTTTGATGAAGTCAATAATCTCGCCCCACCGTGCGTCCGTCATTTCATTGTAGCGTTTACGAAGCACCGCCATGGCAGCCCGGCTGCGTGGCAGTTGGTCGGCTATCCATTCGGCCGACTTTTCAATCAGTACCAGCGCCGTGGCTTCCAGCGGTTCAACAAAACCAGCGGACACCCCGATTGCAACGCAGTTTTGTTCCCAGAATCGCGCCCGGTGGCCGGGGTCGAAACGGATGGTCCGCGACATTATCGCTTTCTGGCTTAAAGACTCGTCACTGCTGATATAAGCTCTTAACGCGTCTTCGGCCTGGGTCTCGGTAGTTAACTCGCTGGCAAATACATGGCCGATACCGCGGCGCGACTGTAACGCGATATCCCATACCCAGCCGTGAGGTTTTGCCGTAGCAACCGTACACGAGGCGATTGGCGTTTGGTCACTGGCATGGTTCACCTGGGCTGCCACTGCCGTGTCGTTAAATAAAATATGCCGTTTAGAAACAAAGGGAACGTTGTAATGCTGCCCGATTAAGCGCGCACTAAAACCGCTGCAATCAATAAATAAGTCACCTGCCAACGGCTCGCCTTGCGCCAGTTCAACAGCGGCTATTGCGCCATCGGGATGACTCTGGATGCCGGCAACATGGGCGCTTTTATACTGCACACCGAGTTGCTCCGTGCAATGACGATGAAGGAGCGCAACAAATTTATCGGCGCTTAAATGATAGCCGTAATTAAAGTTGTAAGCGTATTCGGGTAATTGGGGCATTTTCGGCGCCTGATAGCGCTCGCATGCCATGCCCTGGGCACAAACCCAGGATTCAAAGTCGCCCGGACAGCCTTCATCGTGCCAGGCTTCAACCAGATTAACCGCACCAAAACCTGCAGGAGCTGTAAAGGGATGGTAATACTTATCCTCACCGCCCTGCTGCCAGCCAACAAACTTTGAAGCCTGCTTAAAACTGGCCTCACATTCACTGAGGAACTGCTTTTCGGCAATGCCCAGCAAACGCAGCGTATCGCGCATAGTAGGCCAGGTTCCTTCACCCACGCCAAGGTTTTTAACGTCAGGCGATTCCACCAGTATGACCTCAGTGTGACGGTTCTCGCCAACCAGTGGGTTCTTGGCCGCAATAATGCCAGCGGTAAGCCAACCGGCGGTACCACCGCCTACAACCACAACCCGGGTAATATTCTTTTGCATGCCTGGCCCTTACTTAACCTGCTCGCCGGCAGGACAATACCGGGCAATAAAGTCGGCATGGGCGGGTAACTGGCCCAGTGCATTATTAACCGATTGCTTAAATGCACTGAGTTGCTGTTTTAAGCCGTCGGTGGGTAACATTCGACTTGCCCCGTGATGCTGTGCTGGCATCAGGCCCTGGCCCATCATTACCTGCACCCAGGAATCGACTCTGAACAGCGCCACGTCGTCTGGCCACACATAGCCATTTTGTGCAAAGATAGCCATGCGATGGGCTAAGGGTTCCGGAATATCCATGGTGCGGTAATGATCCCAGAAATCACTGTCATCACGTTTGGTCAGGTTGTAGTGCAGAATAATAAAATCGCGAATAGTCTCCATTTCTTTCTGCGTTTCACGATTGTACTGCTCTGCCAGTAGTTCGTGATCGCTGCTGAATGGGAATAACTTCATTAGTCGGATAAGCGCGGTGGTAACCAGATGTATACTGGTTGACTCCAGCGGCTCTAAAAAGCCACTGGCCAATCCAACGGAAATACAGTTCTTATGCCAGGCTTTTTCCCGTCGGCCGGTCTTAAATTTAAGATAACGGGGCTCGGTAAGCATTTCGCCGTCGAGGTTTTGCTTAAGGGTTGCCAGTGCTTCCTCGTCACTTAAAAAGCGACTGCTATAAACAATCCCGTTGCCCACCCGTGACTGTAGCGGAATGCGCCACTGCCAACCGGCTTTATGAGCCGTGGCGATAGTGTATGGTTTGGGCGCTTCGGTAGATTGGGTTTGAATAGCAATCGCCCGATCGGCAGCCAGCCAGTGACTCCAGTCTTCATATCCGACACCAAGATGTTCGCCTATTAACAGCCCGCGGAAACCGGTGCAATCAATAAACACATCCCCTTCGATCGCAATACCCGTATCCAGTGTCAGGCGGGTTAAGTTACCACTTTGAGGATCGGTATCCACCGACTGAATTTTACCCTCACAACGGGTAACACCGGCGGCTTCGGATTTCTTTCTAAGGTAAGCAGCATAGGCCGTAGCGTCGAGGTGGTAGGCAAAGTTAAGCGGCCGATTACCAATCTTAGTAGCAAACTTATTGGCTTTGGCAGCTTTTAATTCCAGGCAATAGTCTTCCAGACTATCCTGCTGACCATTAGCCGCGGCTTCCATCCAGAACTCGTGAAATTCGGCCATCCATGAACGCTGGCCGATTTCGCCAAAAGAGTGAATATAACTGTCACCGTCGTTTGCCCAGTTATCAAACTGAATACCCAGCTTAAAGGTGGCGTTTGTTGCGGCCATAAACTCTTGTTCGTTGATGCCCATCAGTTGATGAAAATTGCACATGGTAGGAATAGTCGCTTCCCCTACTCCCACGGTGCCAATCTGATCAGACTCAACTAACGTGATATCCAGCACGTTACCTAAACGGGTCACTAAACTAAACGCGGTTAACCATCCGGCAGTGCCGCCGCCGGCTACAACAACACGGGTTTTCTTTTGCGCCATCAATTTAAGCCTATTTATCGATTAAGGTTATTCAGTAACATTGCGCGTAAACGGCGCGCCGATAATTCATCCATCTGCGCCAGGGGGCCATGACATTCCACCGGCAAATGCTCGATGACTTTTTCGCCGTCACCAAACACATAATAGTCAAACAATGCCCGCCACGCGGCTTTTTCCTGTGCCGGTTTATCACGCAGCGTCAGCATGCCATGCATCAACACATCCATCGGGTTGCCCAAATAAGGTTTAGCGGTCATCCACCAAAAGTTAACCATCACATTAAAGCGGTCGAAAGCCCTGACTTCATGCCACCACATGCTGGGGTAATACAGTCCGTCACCGGGTTGTAGATCAGCAATGTAGGCATTTTCCAGCGCTGTTTTTAAGCGTGGGAATTTTTCAAAGTCGGGCTCATCAAGATTAGCGGTGGTAACCACCTGCCCACCGGGCGTTGGTGACAGCGGACCGGGATACAGATTGTCTACCTGTTCAGGCGGAAATAACGTAAACCGGCGTTTACCGAGCACACAACAGGCAATATTTTTAGGTTGGTCGAAATGCGCGGCGGCCACCGATTCGGTGCCGATCCAGATTTTGGGGACCGGCTGGTTACCGGCAAATTCCGGATGCTCAAAATTAAGCGTATTCATTTGGTTAAGTGTTGGCAAACCGTGGTCAAAGCGCAGGGAGTTTATGTAGAGGTATTCGTGCTCCTCACTGCTGAGGCCAGCTTTGATCTCGGCCAGCACGTCGCGCAGACGGGCTTTTTCACTTTGGTAATTAAATCCCGTGCAGGTTTCGTTGTAGCCAAACCTGGCGTTTATGGTGGCTGGCGCCCGATACACCAGCAAAGGATTACCGGCGTCATGTTCACCGAGCAAGTCCATCACCTGCTCCGGCGATTGCATTCCGGCCTCAACCAATGGCCAGTGTTTTACCAGCCCTTTTAGAATAACCGGTTTATTTAACGCAAAAAGATCGTCAAAAGGAATGTTGTCGGGTGAGATGCCCTCTAACACAAGTACCTGATTGGCCGTCATGGTAATGCGTCCTTAGTTAATTACAGTACTGCCGATTTAGCGTTCTTCAGTTCGATGAGACGCTGGAAGTTACCCATTGAAGACAGAATAAAAAATAAGGCACTAAGCATACCGTACTGATTGAGCCTGGCGAGTTGATTGCCGTCAAGTTCGCTAAGCTTTTGCTGATTAATCGTGTAGTAATTATTCAGGTTTACCTGCTCAACGTTACTCAGTTTGATCTGAATAGACACCGGCTCAAGTAAGTCCAGCTCATTGATTAAAGTAAACAACGTATGGTTGAATTGCGCGCCGGTTTCGATGGTTTGCAGGGCTGTTTTCACATACTGTAAATATTGCGATTCGCCGCCCATGGGCATAAACACCGCCTCCCCTTGAGAGGTATTAACCCGGGCATCGTCCATATCCAGGCATATTTTCGGATCGGTCGGTTCACCATTGTCATTTTTACTATAACCAATGCTAAACGGGCCGCGGGCCAGTAATGCCGGTACATAACGAGTCGTCCATCCGGTCGCGGATAAGAACAGGTTTTCATTTTTTTCCAGCCCCAGAATCGCGTGCAGCTGCAGCAGCTCAGAGTCTTCGGCGCGATAAATGAGGATGGGGAATTCTTTTTGTAATTCAGTGATCTCAGAGGCATAGATCTGACAACGATTTACGTTATCGCTAACGCTGTGGGTATCACTGACACTGATTTTGATATCGGCGTGATCAACGTTGTTTAAAACGGCAATATTAGACATAGGAAAATTCGCTAAATAGCTAAGAAGAAACTGTCAGTCTGCATCCTACCCTTAGCTGTGATGACAGGCAAATGCTGACTGGAATACAACAGGGAAATGCCTGACCGGCACAGGGGGCGCCGGTCAGGTTTTACATCACTTAGAACGTGTAACGCGCGTTCAGAACGTAGCGTCTGTCCAGTTCCTGGATAAAGAAGGTGTTGTTGTAGCTGCGTCCATACTGGCGCTGGCCTTCTTCAGTCAGGTTGATGATATCCATGCTGACAGTCAGATTTTCGCTGAACTCGTAGCTTACGTTAACGTCTACTTGCTCGTACTCGTCGATAAACAGCGGGTTACGAACAGAAGATACGCCACGGTTAACTTCGCTCAGGAACGAGTCACGCCAGTTGTAGGCAACACGCGCAGACAAGCCGTCCATTTCGTAAATCAGAACGATGTTAGCACTGTCAGACAGACCTTCCAGAGCAAACTGGTCAAGGGCTGGATCAGCACCTACGTCGTAACCGATATCACCGTCTACGATGGTGAAGTTAGCCTGATAACCAAAGCCTGACTCACCGAAGAAGTGCTGCCATGCTAACTCGTAACCAGAGATACGAGCGCTTTGGTTGTTCACTGGCTGAGTTACCTCAAACAGCATGTTTGGATCGCCCGCTACCGGACCAACACTGTAGTTTGCAAATACGTCATCTGCAAACGCCTGACCTTCCTCGAAGTCATCTGCGCCACCCGGGAATGCATCCGGGTTAGACAGCAGTGCTGTCATGGTGAAGTAGTTACGTTCTGTAACTTCGATACCACGTGATTCCAGTTCAGCAATCGCATCGCCAGAAACGGTGCCAGCCTGACCTGAAGTTGGGTCAAGTAAGCCAAACAGGTTTTGTGATACCTGTTGAGTACCTACGAAGTTATCTACGTCTTTACGGTAGTAACCCACAGACACCATGCTCGACTCACCGTAGTAGTATTCCAGTGACAGGTCGAAGTTGTTTGACTCCAGCGGATCCAGTGCTGCGTTACCGCGACTACCAGAACCCTGACCACCCAGGTAAGTTGGGCGGCTAGGCGCGCCAATGCTGGTTGCAGTGTACATCTGGTTGTAAGCAGGACGAGCCAGGGTCATGCTGTAAGAGAAACGGGCTTTTAAATCATCGGTCAGGTTAACTGACAAATCGATGTTCGGCAGCAGTGCCTCATAAGAGTGCTTCTCTGACAATGCATCGGTACCGCTACCCAGCTGGATACGGAAATCGTTATCTGATAACCAGATGATTTGCTCAGGTACTGATTGCAGAGAGATAGACTCAACGTCTGTCTTCTCATAACGTAAACCCACTACCAGGTTAGCTTCAAAGCCACCAATTTCGCCGTCCATTGTTGCCATACCGTAAAGTGACATGATGTCTTCTTTAACAGTGTTGTTGTCAGACGCAACGGCTGGCAGATCGCCTGGAGTGAAACCGTATGCCGGAGCAACGCCTTCTAACAGGTGTACTGCGTTACCAACGAACGATACGCTACCCAGAGGGATAGTGGTCGCGCCAGCGGGAACAGCCATAGCGTCTGCACCGGCAACGCCGCTCATGTCGTGATCTTCAAATGCACAGGCTGTACAACCGATTTCCAGCAGACCTTCAGGAATGTTACCTACATCAGATACACCCCAGCCACCCAGCTGTGCTTCAGTTTCGTAACGAACCTGGTTCATTTCAGTGCTCATGTAACCCACACCGAAATCAAGTTTGATATCTGAACCCTGATCCCAGGTACCGTCTAAACGGAACTGAGCAACGTCAGACGTCTGGTCAGAAGAAATCGCACGGGTAACCTGAGGACCTACGTCTGGCAGGTCGAAGATACCGTTATCGTTACCTTTCTGAGAATCGTCAACCACGATGCTCGCCTGTGGCATGCGCTGACCGAAGTCAACAGTCTGCCAACCCGCGGTTGCACCCGCTACGTTGAAACGAATTACGTTTTTACCATAGGGACCAGCACCGCCACTTTTTGCTTCCGCAACGTTCGCGTCAAAACGCAGGTTCAATGAATCATTTGCCCACCAGTCAACGTTAAAGCCAAATGATGACAACTCATCTTTTGCACCCATAACCAGGTTTTGGAAGAAGAAGTCTTTACCGCCATCAATGTCTTCAGTAAAACGAATAGGCGTAGCCACTACCGGGTTACCGTCAAATTCCATATCAGTGAACTGACGTGCAAACCAGATACCGTCAACCACTGAAGTTGACTGAATTTCGTTGCTGGCATAAGTCGCATCGGCAGTGATCGTCATTTCATCACTTGGAGCATACTGAACAGTCAGCATACCGTTGACACGTTCACGGTTATCGTGGTTAACACCTAAACCCAGGTTAGATGGCATAGCAACCAACTGTCCCTGATTTGGTGCATTGGTGACGTTAGCGCCCTGCACCAGACCAAAAGTACCTGGTGAGTTTACGTCCCAGTTATATAACTGATAGTTTTCAACACTCATGTGACGGCTACCAGAATCACGCTCCTGGTAAGAACCGAATACAGACACACCGAAGTTACCGTTATCGTTAACCCAGTTGGCCACACCGCTCATCTCAGGTGTTACGCCATCACCACTTTCGTCTTTAACGGCTTTAACCCCTACCGACGCACGGTTATCACCCTGTGCCAGTGGCTTTAATGTATTAATGTTGATTGTTGCACCGATACCACCTGAAGGTACCGCTGCGCGACCTGTTTTATAAACTTCAATGCCGCTAACACCTTCTGATGCCAGGTTAGAGAAGTCGAATGAACGAGTGGTACCAGACGCGCCCTGGTCGAGCGGGTTACCTGTAATAGAGGCAACGTTAGCGGCTGGCATCTGACGACCGTTCAGAGTGATAAGGTTAAAGTTACCACCAAAACCACGAACGGTTACTTCAGAACCTTCACCGTTTACACGGTTAATCGATACACCAGTGATACGCTGTAATGACTCAGCCAGGTTAGTATCCGGGAATTTACCCATGTCTTCAGCAGAGATGGCGTCAACAACACCTGTAGACTGACGTTTTACGTTCATTGATTGTGACAGACTGCCACGAACGCCGCGTACTTCGATCTTTTCAACTGTTTCCGCTTGTTGTGCCTGAACGCCTGTGGCGACCATCACATATAGTGCCCCGGATACAGCAGTTGCTAGCTTGCTTTTATAAAACATAATTTGGTTTCCAATGAGATTAACACTTTTTTAATTATTTGCGCTGTTGGCCTTAATCATCGCTTATCTGATACCCAACCGATTAACCGGTAATTAAGTGCAGGCTGACCCGCTATTGCCTAAACGCAGTGCTAAATTCAATACAGTTCTCTCAATCCGTATTGAACCGTTACAAGCGGTAAATCAGGTTAACCGTTTGTAACGCCCCATATGTATAGTTACATTTTCGTAACAATGCAAGCTTTTTGTAAAGCACCTTAACTAATTGATAAGATTTTAACACTTTTACCTTATGTGGTGTGATCTTTGCTTTGTACTTAGTCACTAAAAAGTTAATGAAACACCGTCATTCTAATCGATAAAATGTACAAAACTGATGAATATCGGCTATCAATTCTGTGTATATTAAACAGGTGTTTAAAGGTAAAATTGAGCCTTTGAATGCAGAACGCCCAAAAAGGAATTTAATTTATTATTATATTTCAGAAGCTTATATTTACTATTTATGGTTTAAGCATAGTGTTAATTTGTACAATACTGGATTTTGTGCCTGACTTATTATCAATTAGTGCAAAGCAGCACTCATTTGCTGGAAAAGCCTTTTAAGAATTTAAAAAGCAGGTATATTAACAAAACATTTTGCAACGATGATTTAACATACCGCGAACGGAACCATTTGTTGCCTAATGAAATAATAATCAAACTGAGCGAATCAGTAGAGAAATGTGTTAATAAAAATGAAACAAACAGACCCCCTACAACAAGGCACACCACTCGCTCTGATGACCGACAGGCAGTTTTTTCATTGTCTGAAAGAACATGGTCCAATGACGCGAGCCGCCATAGCCAAGAAAACCGGCATTTCCCGCCCGACGATTTCTGAATCTGCGCAGCGACTGGAAAAAAGCGGCCTGGTGGTAGAAACCACCAGAAAGACCAAAAACAAGCAGGGCCGCGCCGGTGTTATTTACGAAATTAACGCCGCAAAAGGGCTGACACTCGCCATTGCTATTGATGTGAAGCAGATCCAGTTAAGGCTGACTGATTTATCGCTGAAAGTGATCCGGGACCAATGTTTTTATATTGACCCCGGATGGCAGCAGGTGGAACTCGCCAACGCCATCCTGCGCTTTATTGGCCTTGCAGTACAAGACCAGTCATCCCCGCTACTGGCGATTGGTGTTTCAGTGGCGGTGCCGGTGAATTCTCAAACCGGTGAGATCCTGGCGTTACCCTACTCTAAATTCAGTATTATTCATGGCATTAACTTTAAAACGCTGCTGCAAGAGCATTTTGAATGCCCGGTCACTTTGGATAACGATGTAAACTGGGCCACACTGGCCGAGAAAACTCTGGGCATCGCTAAAAATGTATCCGATTTCGTCTTCATTTATTTTGGCGAAGGTATTGGCGCCGGGATTTATCTGGATAATCATCTGATTAGAGGCTCTACGGGCATCTCCGGCGAAATTGGGCATATTATGGTCAATAAAGACGAGAACCTGCAGGACTTTGTTTCTAATCATCACTTACAGCAAGCGCTGGAGGAAGGCGTGGAGTTAAGCCAACACCCCGCTATTGCACAAATCGGCAGTACATTGGCCACCATTGCCGCGGTCATCAACCCCAAAATGTTTGTACTGGGCGGACCAATGACCAAGTACCCGCAGTTTATTCCGGCGATTATTAAACAAATTCAGCCGCTGCTGTTTAATAAAGTCAGCTTTATTCCCAGCAATGCCCCTAACTATGCGCCTTTAAACGGTGTTCAGGCCGGCACTTATGAACTCGCTTTAAGCTCATTTGGCCTGCCCTCGCCCCCCGAGTCAGAATAAGCCAGCCTTAGAATACGGCGCTCAACAGGAGCGCCAGTACAAACGCGATTGAGCCTAATAAGGTTTCCATTACTGTCCAGGTTTTTAACGTCGTCTTTTCATCCATTTGCAGTAACCTCGACACCAGCCAAAAGCCAGAATCATTAAAGTGCGACAGCACTGTAGCACCACCGGCAATGGCAATCACAATACAGCATAAATCTACGGCGCTGAGGCCGGGGACCTGAGTCACGACCGGCGCAATCAATGCAGCGGTAGTGGTAAGGGCCACCGTGGCTGAGCCTTGTGCAACGCGCAAACAAACAGAAATCACAAATGCCGCCACGATTACCGGTAAACCGTTATCCACCAGTAACTGAGCAAAGGCATCGCCAATTCCCCCGGCCCGCAAAACGCCACCAAACATTCCCCCGGCGCCGGTAACCAGAATGACTGCGCTAAGCGGTCCGAGGGCATCATTGCAGAGTGCCTCGTATTGCTTACGGGAGAACTGTTTGCGAAATAAACCAAACGCCATCAGTAACGTTAACAGCAGTGCCACCGGCGTTTTGCCGAGTAACCGCAGTCCACTTAACAGTGAGGATTGTTCCGGTAACATTCCGGCCACCTGCAACGTATTAACCACCGTATCAAGACATATCAAACCAAACGGCAGCAGCAGCACCGCAATAACCCTGGCAAACGAAGGCTGCCACTGGCCAGTACCGTGGCTATCGTTGTTGGTAAACCACGCTGGCAATTCGATAGTAAATCGTTTACCGGCATACATGGCATAAAGGTAGCTCCCCAAAAACCACGTGGGGATGGCGATGAGCGTACCAATAATCAGCAACAGCCCGATATTAGCGCCCAGTAAATCAGCCGCTGCCACCGGCCCGGGATGAGGTGGAACAAAGGCGTGCATTACCGCAAATGCGCCCGCAGCGGGTAACACGGTTATTAAGGTTGATTGCTGTAAACGTCTCGCCACGCTCAGTAGAATCGGCATCATGACGATTAAGCCGGCATCAAAAAAGATGGGAAATCCGAACAACAGCGAAGTAATACCCAGCGCCAGCGGCGCACGTTCCAGACCAAACAGACTGATCATCCGCTGAGCCAGTACATCTGCCCCGCCGCTACTCTCAAGTAACTTACCAATCATACCGCCAAGGCCTACCAGCAGGGCCACTGCAGCCAGCGTACTACCAAAGCCCTGCATCATCACGGGTAACACGTCAGCGGCACCGATACCGGTCACCAGGGCGGTGATCAGACTCACCAGAATTAACGCAATTAGGGCATGCACCCGGGCCACAATAATCAGTCCCATCAGGACTAACACCATAGTCAGACCGGTTAACAGTAAGACAATATTGTCAGTTTGATTGCTCGCAATATCCATGGAATCTCAGTTTATTCTTAAATTTACTATTCACACAGGTCGAAACCCGGGCTAAAATGTTACGCATAACATTTAGCAGAACATTTTTTTAACAAGAACGCAAGCAGACTCTATGACAACAATCGATAAAAACGCTGCGCCCAGTTGCATTATAGTAATGGGCGTCAGCGGCAGTGGTAAAAGTACGGTTGGAGAACGTCTGGCTGAGGCTAGCGGGGCTCGGTTTGTTGACGGCGATGACCTGCACCCGGCCGAAAATATTGCCAAAATGTCACGCGGTGAAGCGCTCAATGATGACGACCGTGCGCCCTGGCTTAAACTCATTGCCGCCACAGCTGAAAAGAGCCTGGCCGCCAACATTCCGGTGGTCATTGTTTGCTCAGCGTTAAAAAAACAATACCGCGATGTATTCAGACAACATATCAGCCGTGTGCAATTTGTGTTTCTGGAGGGGAGTTTTGACTTGATTAAGCGCCGTATGGAAGCGCGCCAGGCACATTTTATGAAAGCCCGCATGCTGACCAGCCAGTTCACCACCCTGGAACGCCCCGACGAGCGGGAACCCGATGTTTACACTGCTGATGTGGAATTACCCATCGCTGACCTGGTTGCGGATATTCAGCGTCACCTGCCCTTCAATGCACAGGGTTAACTGAGCGATTCACCCTCGGTATAGGAATACCCCAGATCAAACAGTTTGTCTGAGGGTACCTTACCGTTTATCACGTCAATTAGCAGGCGGGCACTTTTAATCCCGATTGCCTGACGAGGGGTGACCACACTGGTCAGTTTAGGCTGCATAGTCAGCCCGATATCCAGGCCGTTATAGCCCATTACCGCCAAATCATCCGGTACCCGTATCCCTTCATTATTGCAATATTGCATTGCCCCAACGGCTAAATCATCGTTAGTACAAAAAATACCATCCACCCTATCAAAGGTATCCAGCGCCTGCTGTAGCAGTTTCATACCTTGCGAAAAACTCGACTGAAAAGGGGTTGCGACCGTTTGCGGAGTCAACCCCGCCTCCCACATCGCCTGCTCATACCCCTGCTGACGCAGCATGGTTCGTCGGTCCAGCCGGGCCGCCAGATACACAATATGTTGTTTGTTGCTGGCAATCATCCGGCTTACTGCATTAAAAGCTGCCGCTTTATGATCCAGTCCTACCACCATATCTATAGGCGCTTCCGGCAACTCCATACATTCCACCACCGGAATACCTGCCTGTTTTAACATGGTTCGGGTTCGATCGGTGTGTTCGGTTTCACAAAGAATCAGGCCATCCACCTGATAAGACAGCAGCATTTCAATTTTACGTTCTTCTACTTTAGGGTCGTAGCCTGAGTGGGCGAGTAAAATGTCGAAGGATTCTGAATTGGTGATGGTTTCGATGCCATCCACCAAAGCGGAAAAGACCTGGTTGGATAATGACGGGATCACCACGCCAATGGTGTGACTCAGAGACTTTGACATCAATGCAGGCGCGCGATTATGAATATAACCGGCGCTTTTTACCGCCTGAGCAATTTTTTCGCGCGTGGCTGGCGCTACCTTTTCAGGTGAACGAAAATAACGGGATACCGTCATTTTGGTAATGCCCAGCTGATCGGCGATATCTTGTAGTGAAGCGCGATTGGTCATAAATGTTAACAGATGTACAAACAAGTCGGACAAACATGTTACACGTAACATTTTACCGAGGAAACCTGAATTTTTGTCTTTCGGCGCCAGACTGACCGCTTCAAAGTGGTGCAGAGTGCTATCTCCGGTGACTTAATACCGGGCAAATGACGGTTGAAGACAGGTAAGGCTCCCCCTCTCTTTTTACTGCGTATCACCCAGTTGCAGCAATCTGGCGTGGCTATTCTCGCACCAAAAGCAATTTTCTGCGGGGCGACGCTTTATTGCCTGGTTGAATGCTTGTTTTGCCTGCTCATAGTGCTGGCTCACGTAATAGGCTTCTCCCAGGCTGTCCCATAAATTCCCATCGTCACCATACAGCTCTACATTGAGTAACAACAGCGCAATCGCGTCATTATAAAACCCCTGATCCATTAACCTTAGCCCGGCACGATTAAGCGTGCGTTTTTCGTCAATAACACTGGCAAAGGTTTTCTGCACCTGTGCTTTTTTATGTTCAGGTGCTCCGCTGGTCTGCAGCGACAGTCGCACAATGTCGCTGGTGAGACCGCTCTCAAACGCTGGCAAAGGTTCACTCTCAAATAAAAACTGTTCAATGAAATACGGCAAAGCCATGGTACTTTCTACCAGTGCATTCGACGCAAACAGGATCAGCGTCTGTTCGTCCGGAAACCAGCGAAAGTCAAAATAGTAGGTGCCGTTTGAGCCATTGTGACCGATAAAGGGCGTTTCTCGTGGGGTGGTCATTACCGCCCAACCATAACCATAATGGCTGGTGCCCTCCTCGTTTTCTGCTACATGTGGCTGAAAAAGCCGGTTGCGGTATTTCGCCGCCAGTACGGAATCATTCTGCAGCGCCTGAGCCCATAGGTACATATCGTTCATGGTGGACAGGATCCCGCCATTCCCTTTCAGTGGCCATGCGATAGCCCCATCCTCAAAGTACTGGTCACGGGTACTGCCGGTTTCAGCTTCGCCGTATAAATAGCCCACTGCCGCAGGCAGTTCAGTCAGCAGCGGTTTCAGGTAACCAGTGTGGTGCATACCGGCAGGTTCAAACAGCGCTTGCTGAATATAGGCTTCATAAGGCATGCCACTGGTCAGTTCGATCACCCGGGCCAGAATACTGTAACCGGCATTTGAATAGGCATAGCCCTCGCCTGGCGCAAAATACAGCGGAAGTGCAAACAACCGGTTAAAAAATGCATCGGTAGGCACGTGACTGAAATCGCCTTCACCCATGCCGTTAGCCACCCCCGCCGAGTGCGTCAGCAAATGATGTAAAGTAATGGCCTGTTTGTCTTGTGGCACATCGTCAAAAAACTCGCTGAGAGACATGTTGGTGGTGAGTTTACCTTCTTGCACCAAATGCATCACGGCTGCCGCGGTGAACTGTTTTGACACCGAGCCAATATCAAACAGGGTATCAGCAGAGATAGTGACAGTCTCTTTACGGTCGACCTTTCCATATCCTTGCTTAAAGCGAACCTCGCCCTGTTCGGCAATTAATACAGCGCCGCTAAACCCATTGGTTACCGAGGCCGTCAGATATCGATCCAATTGTTTCAACTCGCGGCTTTCTGCAGCCAGGCCCCACTGGCTGCTAAATAACAGCAGCACAGCTATGACAGTTTTAAATAAACGCATCACAAACTCCATTTCTGGTGATTTTTATAATAGTCGTCAGGGCAGCGCAAAAAGTTCTATTGTTGTTGCTGATGTTGCCTGATGGTTTGCCACTGAGAAACAAAACAGTCGTATAGTGTCTGGTCGAAGAGGTAAAAATCAATCTCAAGGGTGCCGGCAAATTGTAAACAAGCATTAATGGCCACCTGCGCCGCTTCCGGATGAGGGTAACCATACACACCACAGGATATTGCCGGGAAGGCCACCGACTGACAGCCATTTGCCAGCGCCAGCCGGCAACTTTGCTGATAGGCGCTGGCCAGTGTTTCCGCCGGATGCGGATCGCTGTGATATACCGGGCCAACGGTATGAATAACGTGTTTCGCGGCCAGGCGACCGCTGCCGGTAATGCGCGCTTCACCCGGTGGACAACGCACTCCATTCGTCGCCGCAACCGCTTCACAGGCTTTCAGCAACGCCGCACCGGCGGCCTGATGAATAGCGCCATCGACACCGCCGCCACCGAGCATGGCGGAGTTTGCCGCATTAACAATAGCGTCGGTGGTGGCGCGGGTGATATCGCCCAGCACAAAGCGAATAGCCATTAGTGTTTACCGATTAGGGAATAAGCGCTTTACTATGCCACTGCCCCTGCTGTTTTTCAAAAAACTGCCGCTGCTGCGGGTTACCGCGCAGATTAAGGTAATCCACGCTTTCCACCAGTAAGGTGAGTACACAGAAATGATCGGGCAAGACATCCGTATTAGCACTGTGATCAATGAGAGACTTTTTCGGGGCGGTGCGCTCGCTGCCGGGCTCGCCCCATAAAAACTGTTGCCGGGCTGCCACCGTCAGGCGCTGCCAGTGCTGTTCACATAACGACTCATCGGTATCCGGGGTATCTACCCTGCAACGCACCGCCATTCGGTATTGCTCGCGGGTTTTGGCAAAATACCAGCATACCGCAGCGTGGGGACTAGCCTGGAGTTCGGCGATCTTTTTATTGCGGGTATCGGTTACCACCCACAATACCGACTGCTGTTCATCAAACCCGCGACATACCACAGTGCGGTTATGCGGCAGGTCATCTTCGTCAACCGTGGCCAGTTGAAAGTAACGACTTTCCGGCATATCCCGGGTCTTATCCAGGCTTTTTAGCAATAACGCTGCCCAGTCACACATGGTGTTTAACCATTAACCTTAATACCGGAAAACAAGCGGTAAAAATTGGCAGTGGTGGCTTTGGCCAGCTCGCTCACACTGATGCCGCGCAACTCAGCTATAAACTCTGCGACTTCCACCACATAGCCGGGTTGGTTTGGCTTACCACGATGGGGTACCGGTGCCAGCCAGGGTGAATCAGTTTCGATCAGCAGTCGTTCAAGAGGAATAGCCTTGGTTACGGCCTGTAATTCAGCCGCAGACTTAAAGGTAACAATGCCGGAAATCGAAATATAGAAGCCCAGTTCCATGGCCGCCTGAGCCATTGGCAGATCTTCGGTAAAACAATGCAGTACACCAATGGTGTGTTCCGCTTTATATTGTTTAAGCAATGCAATGGTGTCTTCGCGAGCATCCCGGGTGTGAATAATAAGCGGCTTATGCGTATCATTGGCCACTTTGATATGATCGATAAACGACTGAATCTGGACCTCGCGGGTATCTTCACTGTAATAGTAATCCAGCCCGGTTTCGCCAATCGCGATCACTTTATCGCTGCTGGCAGCGGCCAGTAAGGTGTCATAGTCACAGGCATCTTCCTGGTGTAACGGGTGCACGCCGCAAGAGACAGACACATCATCAAAACCACTCACCGTACTGAGCATTTGTGGGTAATCTTTCACCGATACCGATACACACAGGAAGTGCTCTACTCCGCGTTGACGGGCAAAGGCCAGCGTTTGCGCCAGCTCTTCAGTATTTTGCTTTAAGCGGTCGAGATGACAGTGGGAATCTACAAACAAAAAAAGCTCCTTAGGCTTGTTTTAATAATGAAAAAATCTGACTCAGAAGTAAAACCTTGTTCACGCCGGGATGGCGTACCCTGACAGCATAATCAATGCAATGCTGATAGCGCTGCCAGTCTTCTTTACGCTGAGTTTTACAGTATTGATCATGATAATACTGCTGACACCAGTAAATCACCTGCTCTGCATGCTCCTGCCACTTTGACGCCACTTCTGTGACATCCTGATTATTTCCCAGCAACGCTTCCAAGCCGGTTAGAAAATCACGATAGCTTAGGGTGCTGTCGTCGGTTAACGCCTGAGCAACCCGCAAAGGCGCATTACCATAGGCATTGAGTAACGCCTGGTCAACTTCATCAAGGCCCTGGGAAGCCAGCCATTGAAGACTTTGACAGGCAGAAGGCGTGGCGATAACGTGCTTTTCACAGCGGCTCAGAATAGTAGGCAGTAATCCTGCAACACGATGAGTAAGCAACAGCAAATAGGTATTATCAGTGGGTTCTTCCAGTGTTTTCAGCAACGCATTGGAGGCTGACTCGGTCATGCGCTCGGCGGCCGGGATAATTAAAACTTTATGCCGGCCTATCTGCGCAGTGGTATTTAATTTACCAATAGCTTCACGAATGGCATCCACCCCAAGCTGTTTTTCGCTTTCCAGCACATACCGATCCGGGTGAGTTCCCGCGTCAATGAGCTTACAACTCTGGCATTGCCCACAAGGCCCCTGGGCTGTTGGTTGCAAACATAACACGGCCTGCATCAGCGCATCCGCCAATTGCCGTTTGCCCACGCCCTGCGGGCCACTAAGCAAAATACCGTGGTGCAGCGAACTCGACTGGAAACGCCGGACCAATTGTTGATAACGCTCGGTTAACCAAGGCAACGCTAGCATGAAAAATACTGCTCCAGAGTGCGCTGCACATCACGATGCACAGCCGCCATAGATTGCATGGCATCAATAGTCATAATACTGCTGTCAGCTGCAGCCAATTCGCGGTAGCGAGCCCGGGTGCGCTCAAAAAAGCCCAGCCCGGCAAGCTCTATACGATCCAGTTCGCCACGGCCTCGGGCGCGCTCCAGGCCCACCGCCGGCTCCACGTCCAGGTACAGGGTCAGATCGGGCTTAAAGCCCTTTAGCGTAATATCACTAAGCGCGGCCAGCGTGGTCTGGTCAATGCCGCGGCCACCGCCCTGATAAGCCTGTGAAGACAAGTCGTGCCGATCGCCAATAACCCAGGTGTCTGCCGCCATGGCAGGTTTAATCACATTGGCCAGCAACTGAGCGCGCGCAGCATACATCAGCATCAGTTCGGTTTCTTCAACCACATTTTCCTGCCAGTTTTGCTTTACGCAATTGCGGATTGCTTCTGCCATGGGCGTGCCGCCGGGCTCGCGTGTCGTGACAGTAGCAAAGCCCCTGGACTTAACCGCTTGTTCTACCAGTGCTATCACTGAACTTTTGCCGGCCCCTTCGAGGCCTTCAACGACAATAAACTTACCTGCCATCTATGGTTGTCCGTCCTTTCGGTTTAGCTGGAACTCTCGTACCGCTTGATTATGTTCTTCTAATGTATTGGAAAACTGATGACTGCCATCCCCCCGGGCGACAAAATACAGCTCCGAGGTCAGTGCGGGCTGCAAGGCCGCATCAATAGCCACCCGGCCAATCATGGCAATAGGCCCGGGAGGTAACCCTTTGTGTACATACGTATTGTAGGGCGTATCTTCTCGCAGGTGCTGCCGGGTCAGGTTGCCGTCGAAACGATCTCCTAATCCATATATCACCGTTGGGTCGGTTTGCAGCCGCATGTTCTGTTCAAGACGATTAACAAACACTCCGGCTATGCGGGCGCGCTCTGACGCCAGGGCGGTTTCCTTTTCGATAATCGATGCCATGGTTAATACATCAACCGGCGCCTCATAAGGCAAACCGGGCTCACGTTTAGCCCATTTTTTCAGCAAATAGGTCTGCATAGCAGCAGAAGCCCTTTTTAAAATTTCACTGGCGGGTGTCTGATTGGTGAAATGATAAGTATCTGCCAATAATAACCCTTCAAGGTGGGTTAACGGCGTGGTGCTGTATTGTTGCCACCCGGTAAGTAAGCTTTTTACCAGTGCCTGCTCTTTGGCTTCCAGATCGTTTTTGAGGCGTGGATGTGCGCTAAGCGTTGCCAGCCACTGCGGGTAGGTTTGTCCTTCAATCAGGCTGATATCAAACTGCACTTCCTCACCACGGGAGAGCAACTCAAACGCATCAGCCAGCGTTAAGGGCGGCTCAAAAGCATATGTTCCGGCCAGAATAGGCTGGCCACTATAAGCAAATTTTAGCCACAGACGGGCAGCAAGCTTTGGCATGGGAAGCCAGCCCTGCTGATCAAACCGCTGCAGGGTTTCAATAGCGCCTTGCCCGGCAACGAGTGTAAATAACCTGGGCTCTTCGAGCTTAAGCGGTTTGCCAAATTGCTGGTGCAACCAGCCCATGGCTGCCATAGCGCCGCCCACTACAATAATTAACCCTAACGCCAGTTTACGCAGCACCGTATTCTCCTGCATAAGCCGCCGCCAGAGCACTCTGTAACGACAGTACCGGCGCAATAGCCAGTTCCCGTCTGGACTCACCCAGCGTGAGGGTTTTCACCGGCACAATTTGCATCAGTGCATTGGATAAAAACATCGCGTCTACGTGTGCTATCTCAGTTAACTGTTGTTCGATAATGTTGATATCCGGACGGTGGTCGAGGATAAACTGCCGCATAACGCCATTAACGCCAGCCAGCGCCAGCGAAGAGGTAAACCACTGATTGCCGGTCTGCCAGAAGAGATTAGCGGCACTGGCTTCAATAACATTTTGCTCAGTGTCGGTCACAATGGCGTCGTCGAAATCGGTTCGCACCAGAGCCTGTTTAATCAACACCTGCTCTAAGCGGTTGGCATGTTTTAATCCGGCCAGCAAAGGTTGCCTGGCTAAGGTCACAGGCACAGTACCTACATGAATACCCTGATGTTGCCAGCTTTGATAAACAGCAGGCAAGTCGTGCCAGCTTACCGCAACGTTTACTGTTGGTTCGGCCAGTCGCGCATAGCCACGCCCCCCCTGCCCAGCGCCAATTAACACCTTTAGCACGCCGTCGCTGCGCGCTGCTAAAGCGGCCACTATGACCTTACGAATGGCGTCAGCGGCAACCGTTAAGCCAAGTGCCTGGCTGTCATTTACCAGACGATCAATGTGTCGATTTAACAGGGCAACCTTACCATCGGACACCTGCATAGTGGTAAACGTACCGTCACCATAGTTGGCCAGCCGGTCATTGAGGGCAAATTGTTGCAGTGGAGCCAGTCCATGGGTATCAGTCATACAGCGCGTTCGGCAGTTACCGGGTTAGTCAGTTTCAGTCGGGTATTGTATCAGTAATTCTGTTAATACCAAGCCGCAGCAGCGGATGGTTTTTTCGGCAAACAAAAAGGGAGCACCGGGCTCCCTTTATACTTTGTTGGATATCGGCTTATGGGCGCTTAAAGATCAAGCTGCCATTGGTGCCACCAAAACCAAAAGAGTTACATAATGCATACTCTTCCTCAAAGGCCTTGGCTTTATGGGGAACAAAGTCCAGATCGCATCCTTCACCCGGCTCATCCAGGTTAATGGTCGGCGGAGCCAGTCTGTCGCGTAGCGCCAGAATAGTAAAGATGGCCTCAACTGAACCTGCGGCACCCAGCAAGTGACCGGTCATTGACTTGGTCGAACTCACCAGCACTTTCTTCGCATGCTCACCAAACACGCTCTTAACGGCCGACACTTCAGCAATATCACCAGCCGGCGTTGAAGTCCCGTGAGCGTTGATGTAACCAATCAGGGTTGGGTCAATTTTGGCATCGTTAATGGCATTTACCATCGACGCTGCAGCGCCTTCACCATTCTCTGGTGGCGACGTCATATGGTACGCATCGCCACTCATGCCAAAGCCTACCAGCTCAGCATAAATAGTCGCGCCGCGCGCTTTGGCTGCTTCGTATTCTTCGAGCATAACCACACCGGCACCTTCGCCCATAACGAAACCGTCGCGGTCTTTATCCCACGGGCGACTTGCCTGTTGTGGTGATTCATTACGCGAAGACAGTGCCCGGGCAGACGCAAAGCCAGCCATACCCAGCGGAGTAATTGACGCTTCGGCACCGCCAGCCAGCATGGCATCGGCATCACCGTAAGCAATTGTGCGTGCTGCTACACCAATATTGTGCACACCGGTTGTACAGGCCGTGACAATATTCAGGTTTGGCCCTTTCAGTCCTGCCATAATCGACAGAAAACCTGAAATCATATTCGTGATAGTGGAAGGGACGAAGAACGGCGAAACCCGGCGTGGGCCGCTGTTAACCAGCTTACTGTGGTTTTCTTCGATAAGTTCCAGACCGCCTATCCCTGAACCAATGGCAATACCCACACGAGGTGCGTTATCGGCAGTAATTTCAAGACCGGAATCCTGTAAAGCCTGCTTACCCGCAGCTATCCCTAACTGGATAAAGCGGTCCATTTTTTTGGTTTCTTTTTTATCGATATAGTCTTGCGGATCAAAATCGTTGATTTGACCGGCAAACCGAGTGGAATAGTTACTGCAATCGAAATGGGTAATCTCGCCAATCCCGCTTTCGCCAGCCAGAATTCGGCGCCAGGTTTTGTCTGTCGACAAACCTAAAGGGGACAACGTACCCAAGCCAGTAACCACTACGCGACGTTTTGTCACAGAATGTCCTCGCATTGGAACTAATCAAAACAGCCCAACGGTTTCAGCTAAGAAACAAGCGTTGAGCTATCACAATACATACAAAAACGGCTCCGTTACAGAGCCGTTTTTTCACAATCTAAAAAAGAGGCTTACGCGTCTTTATTAGCGTTGATGTAGTCAACTGCAGACTGAACAGTAGTGATTTTCTCTGCTTCTTCGTCTGGAATTTCAGTGTCGAATTCTTCTTCCAACGCCATTACTAACTCAACAGTGTCAAGTGAATCAGCGCCCAGATCATCAACAAAAGATGCTTCGGATTTTACTTCTTCTTCTTTAACACCAAGCTGCTCAACGATGATTTTTTTTACGCGCTCTTCAATGTTACTCATAATTCTAGGTTTCCCTTAACGTCACTAGATACAAAAATTGTCGCTAGTTTATTTTGCAATATTATCGCTTGCAAGCGACCAGCTAGAACTATCTATCTGGTCAAACCAGCAACGAACCAAGTTTAATCAACAAGATTTTAACATTCAAGGCTTTCTCTGTCTGTGTGTCAATGCAAAACTGCAAAAATTCACACAAAGTAGAGTTAGCCCATGTACATCCCACCATTTACATGGATAGTCTCACCAGAGATATATGCCGCACCGTCGCTCACCAGGAACGCAACCGTTGCAGCAACTTCTTCTGGCTGACCCAAACGATTCGCCGGAATATCTTTGAAAATGGCTTCACGTTGCTCATCACTTAAAGCCTTGGTCATATCGGTATCGATAAAACCAGGCGCAACAACGTTTACCGTAATGCCACGAGAGGCTACTTCGCGAGCCAGTGATTTAGAAAAACCAATGACACCGGCTTTCGCCGCCGCATAATTAGCCTGTCCGGCATTACCCGAACTACCCACTACTGACCCAACATTCACAATGCGACCACAGCGTTTCTTCATCATTCCACGCAAAACGGCTTTTGACAATGAAAAGATAGCAGTCAGGTTAGTGTCAATAATCGCCTGCCACTCTTCGTCTTTCATTCTCATTAGCAGATTATCACGTGTGATACCTGCATTATTGATCAAGATCTCAACAGGACCAAATTCATCACTGATGGCTTTGACCAGGGTATCAACGGCACCTTCTTCGGTAACGTTGAGTTTCATTCCTTTACCACCAGAGGCAGCCAGATACTCAGTGATAGCTTGCGCACCACCCTCGCTGGTTGCCGTACCGATAACCACAGCTCCCTGCGACGCCAGCAGCGTAGCAATCGCTTTACCAATGCCACGACTGGCACCCGTTACCAGGGCAATTTTACCTTGTAAATCGCTCATTTAACAAATATTCCTATTATTCTGCCTGCCAGGACGCCACCGAATCCGGTGTGTTGACAGCAATATAATTGACAGATTTAACAATCCGTTTGCCCAGTCCGGTTAACACTTTACCCGGACCGACTTCAATAATGGTATCGATGCCTTCTGCAGCCAGAAACTCTACCGTTTTAGTCCATTGTACCGGGCAATATAACTGACGCACCAGCGCATTACGAATACCGGCAGGATCTGATTCAACCGCTACATCGACATTATTAACCACTTTGACTGACGGTGTGGCCAGCGCAATGGTTTCCAGCTTGTCATCGAGGTCGTCAGCCGCCGGGCGCATTAATTCACAGTGTGAAGGTACGCTTACCGCCAGCGGTAAAGCACGCTTCGCACCGGCTTCTTTACAAGCATTGGCGGCTTGTTCTGCGGCGTTTTTCTCACCGGCAATAACCACCTGACCGGGCGAGTTAAAATTGACCGGAGAAACCACGTCTCCCGTGGCGACAGCCGTGTCCTGACAAATTTCTGCAATGCTGTCATCGTCGAGGCCGATAATAGCATACATAGCGCCGGCACCGGCAGGTACTGCCTGTTGCATAAACTCACCACGGGCCTCTACCAGCTTAACCGCAGCAGCAAAGTCCAGCGCACCCGCGCACACCAGCGCCGAATATTCGCCCAGGCTATGACCGGCCATGTATTCTGGTGCAATACCCTGCTCTTCAAGCAAACGGTAAATAGCAACACTGGCAGTTAACAACGCCGGTTGAGTCACCTGCGTTTCATTGAGTTTGTTATCAGGGTCGTTTTGCACCACGTCCCACAGATCATACCCCAGCGCTTCAGAGGCTTGCGCAAAGGTATCGAGAATTGACGGATGAACGTCGGCCAGCTCTTTGAGCATGCCAACCGCTTGAGAGCCCTGTCCAGGGAACACACAGGCGATACGAGTCATAAAGCATCCTTATAATTGTTCTAATTCAGGTGATGTTGGCTGCCAACTCACCATGGCATTTGTTAATACCTAACTAAAGCAGAAGCCCAGGCAAAACCACCACCGAATGCTTCCAGCAATAAATGTTGACCACGCTTGATTCGACCATCACGAATGGCTTCGTCGAGCGCTGTAGGTACCGTAGCCGCAGAAGTATTACCATACTTCTCCAGTGTCAGTACAACCTGGTCCAGCGACATGTCCAGCTTTCTGGCTGTTGCTTTTATAATTCTGAAATTGGCCTGGTGTGGTACCAGCCAGTCCAGATCACTTTTTTGCATATTATTGGCAGATAACGTCTGCTCAACAATTTCAGACAACTTGGTGACTGCTACCTTGAAGACTTCGTTGCCCTTCATCGAGCCCCAGTTTTCATCAATAGAGGCAGGATTCATTTTATCCGGATTGCCAATTTTCAGCAGGTCACTGTAAGACCCCGCAGCATTGATATGGGTAGACAGAATTCCCGGCTCGTCACTGGCTTCTATAACGGTTGCACCAGCGGCATCGCCAAACAGAATCACCATGGTACGATCGGCCGGATTGATATGCCGGCTCAGGCAATCAGAACCCACCACCAGAACCCGTTTAGCCATTCCACTTTTAACATACTGGTCGGCAATGCTTAATGCATAGCAGTAACCGGCACAGGCTGCCGCTACGTCGAAGGCCGGGATGTTATCAATGTTGAGAATATTTTGAATTTCACAGGCAGTGCTGGGTAAGGCGTGACGACCAGAAGTGGTCGCACAAACAATCATGTCGATAGAAGATGCGTCAATACCGGCCGCTTCAATGGCTTTCTTGCTGGCTTCTGCCCCCATGGTTGCAGCGGTCTCATCCGGACCAATAATTCTGCGTTCTTTAATGCCGGTTCGGTCCGTGATCCATTCGTCACTGGTGTCCACCATCAACTCTAAATCGGCATTGGTACGTATGTCGCTAGGATAGTAGCTACCTGTACCTATTATACGAGAGTATTTGCTCAAAGTTGCTCCAATAAAACGGTTTCTATTTTACTTTTTATTTTTTCAGGCACGTTCATCTCAGCTTCTTGCTTGGCCTGCAATATGGCGTAATAAAACGCTTCTGCCGAGGCATTTCCGTGACTCTTGATCACAATGCCGCGCAATCCTAACAGACTGGCACCATTATACTGGTCGGGGTTCACACGATTGTAAACTGTTTTTAGTAAGGGCAAAGCGATTCGGGCCATTAAGCGACTGAAAAAGTTAGCCTGGGACTGTCGTTTCACTTCATTTATAACGAGTTTGGCCAGGCCCTCACAGGATTTAAGTGCAATATTGCCGGTAAACCCGTCGGTCACCACCACATCGGCATAGTCAGTGAAGATGTCATCACCCTCCACATAGCCAATGTAGTTAATCCCTTTGGCATTCTTAAACAACTGATCGGCGTACTTAACCTGGGCATTACCCTTTATATCTTCTTCGCCTACATTGAGAAGTGCCACTCTTGGTGAGTCAATACCACTGATTTGTTCAGCCAGCACTGAGGCCATCACGCCATATTGGAATAAAATCTCGGAGGTACAATTAACATTTGCCCCCAGGTCGAGCAGAAAAACACGGTGATGGCTGGCGGTTGGCATATCAGAAACCAACGCCGGACGATCAATACCCGGCAGGGTTTTAAGCAGGTAAAACGCCATGGTCAGTAACGCACCGGTATTGCCTGCGCTAACGCACGCATCCGCTTCACCGGTCTCAACCAGTTGCAGTGCTTTCCACATGGAAGATTGTTTTTTATTACGCAGTGCCGAAGTTGGAGGCTCGCCCATTTCAACGATTTGCTCGCAGTGATGCACTGCAGTACGTTGACGTTGGTCGTCGGTCAGGGTTTCCAGAGCGGGAAGAATAACGCTCTCATCACCACACAAAATAAACTGTGCATCGGTAATGGACTGAATGGCTTTTTGGACAGCAGAAAGGATAACAGGGGGACCATGATCGCCCCCCATGATATCTAACGCAATGGTTAGTTTAGACAAAATGTCGGCACCAGTAACTTAGTTACCGATGACTTTTTTGCCTTTGTAGTAACCATCAGCGGTCACGTGGTGACGGCGGTGTGTTTCACCCGACGTTGCATCGACAGACAAAGTCTCGCCTGTCAACGCATCGTGTGAACGACGCATGCCGCGCTTACTACGCGTTTTACGATTTTGTTGTACTGCCATAACTTACTCCTGGTCTCGCTTAAGTTCTTTCAAAACCGCGAAAGGGTTTGGTTGCTTCTGTTCCGGTTCAATCTCGCCGAACTGCATATCGTCACTGGTGACTGCACACGCTTCCTCTGCATGAAGGGGCACAATCGGTAACGACAAAATCAGCTCGTCTTCAAGTAATTGAAGAAGATTGACTTCTCCGTGGTCGCCGACCTCTACCGGATCATAGGCTTCGGGTAATGCTTCTGCGTCTTGTTGTCCCTGCACCGGACTATAACAAAAATCAACATGAAGCGGACAATCAAATGCCTCGTTACACCGTTGACAGAGTAAAACTACTGCGGTGTCCAGAGTGCCATGAAAAACAGTAAGACCCTGCGCGTCTTTTTCGAACTGCACTTTCACTTCAACCCATTCGTCACTGCTGACGACGGAACCCATTAATCTCGCCATGTCTTTGGTAGCGATAACTCCCTCATAATCTGAGCGATTTAGCGCGCTTTTGACCGGTTCAACCTGGTGCGGTAATTTCACTTTCTGCATAGGGCGCGCATAATATAGCGTCAGCCCTTTACTGTCAAAGGATTAATCGTTTTTTTACCAATGTGGCAAAATCCGCTAAACTCTTTTTCAATTCCCTTGCTATAAAGGGGTAAATAAAGCGACGACAGAAATATAATAACGATGACATCACCAAGAATTATTCTCGCCTCATCTTCAGCATACCGCAGAGCACAACTGGCCAATATTGGCTTTCAGGTACCAGGCATCAGCCCCAATATTGACGAAACTCCGGTTCCCGGCGAAGCGCCTGATAGCCTGGCATGCCGGCTCGCTACAGAAAAAGCCCGCGCCGTGGCGGCTGACTATCCCGATGCCGTGATCATCGGTGGCGACCAGGTGGCTACCGTGACAGACAAACAGGGTCAGTGCCATATTCTCGGTAAACCGGGCACTCTGGATAAAGCCATCGAACAACTCCAACTGTGTTCAGGTAATAAGGTGCGCTTTATTACCGCGCTTAGTCTGGTACACCAGGCCCATCAGCGTGAACAAACTCAGTATGAAGACGTCTACGTAACTTTTTCGGCATTATCGGATTCGGTGATAGAGCGTTACTTACTCAAAGAGCAGCCCTATGACTGCGCCGGTAGCTTTAAAGCGGAGGGCGCCGGCGTATTGCTGTTTGACCGCATCGACTCGAGGGACCCGAATACCTTAATTGGCCTGCCGGTTATGCTGTTACGGGACATGCTGGCCAACTGGCAGATTAATTTACTCGATTTAACCCTGCGTCATTAACAGCGCATGCAGCTCAGTAATGGAATGCACAATAGCTTTTGGATGATGCTTCGCTAAATTAACCGGTGCGTGTACACCATAGCTAACCCCTACTCTGTCCATGCCAATAGCCTGAGCCATTAGCATATCGTAGGTAGTATCGCCAATCATGAGCGCCTGACCAGCGGTCAGGCCGCGTTCTTCCAGCAGCTGTAACAGCATGTCCGGTGATGGTTTGGAATCGGCTTCATCAGCACAGCGTGAGGTTGTAAAGAAATGCCCGGTGTCAGTTTGTTGCCAGGCCCGATTTAGCCCACGCCGGGCCTTGCCAGTTGCCACGGCCAATACATTTCCCGCATCGGTTAGCGCACTCAGCATATCTGTTACCCCGTCAAATAACGGGCATGGCGTGGTATCGGCACCAAGATACACTTCTTTATAGGCCAGGGTTAACCGCTCGGCCAATTCATCATCATCGGTATTAAACAACTGCTTAATTGCAGGCTTCAGACTAATACCAATGATATGGCTGACTGCGGCAGCGGAGGGAATAGTCACCTGGCAATGTGCTGCAGCCTTTTGCATACAGCTCACAATTTTGGCCGCTGAATCCATCAACGTGCCATCCCAGTCAAAAATGATCAGTTCGTACTGCTTGGTCATAGTATCCCGCGTGTTTATCCGTTAGTAAGCGTCTTTAAGGTGTTAACGGCTTTGGTAAGTTGCTCATCGTAAGGCGCGTTAAATGTCACCATTTGTTCAGTTTGCGGGTGCATCAGGCGTAAACTCGAGGCATGTAAAAACAATCGGTTCAAACCCAGTCGTTTCATTTGTTTATCAAAGTCTGCATCGCCGTATTTGTCATCACAGGCAATCGGATGGCCGGCATGTAAACAATGCACCCTGATTTGATGGGTACGGCCGGTGATCGGTGACGCTTCAACCAACGTGGCATCATCGAACTGCTCCAGTATGCGAAAACGGGTTTCTGAGGGCTTGCCCTGCTCAGAAACACTGACCAGACGCTCACCGGATTGCAGAATATTTTTCTGTAATGGGGCTTTCACTTTAAACCGGTTTGGCGGCCACTGACCGGCAACCAGTGCGTGGTAACGTTTATCCATCTGGCTGTTACGCAACTGCTCATGCATATGTCGCAGTGCCGAACGCTTTTTAGCCACTAAGATACAGCCGGAGGTATCACGGTCCAGGCGATGCACCAGTTCCATAAATTTTGCCTCGGGCCGCAGCGCGCGTAGCCCCTCAATCAACCCGAAACTTAAGCCACTGCCGCCATGTACTGCCAAACCAGAAGGTTTGTTAAAAACAATAAGGTGCGAGTCCTCAAACAGAATATGCTGTTCAAGGCTGGCGATTTTGTCGAGTTTCGGAGAAGGTAATTCAGGCGTCTCACTGACTCTGACCGGGGGCACACGAATGAGATCGCCGGCAACCAGCTTATATTCAGGTTTCACCCGTTTCTTATTCACCCTGACCTCACCTTTGCGTAAAATTCGGTAAATAAGGCTTTTCGGCACGCCCTTTAAAAAGGTACGCAAAAAATTGTCGATGCGCTGACCGTCTAAATCAGGTTCAACTTCAACGAATTGAACCTGGGAGGTGGCTTTAGTATTGTCTGATGATGTCACGGGCATTGCGTCGGCTGTTTTCATAGGCGGCGATTCTAACGTATTTCCACAGGACATTCACTTAACTCCAGCCAGGTTTGGCTAAAAACCGACAGTGGCAAGGTCGGTATGACGGTATTTTGCGCTGAAAGCGACCTCAACACGGTTAATTAACACCTAATTACGGGTATGGCTTGCCTATTTCAATGCTTTGGTGCGATAATCAAACTGTTTTAACCGAAACGACACCGAAAGGTTATCGTCAGACTCGTTGTTAAAATAACGTTAAACTAAAAAGTTAAACAACCGGTCGCAGAGTCTGTATTACCACCAAACTACCCCATTGCGGATTTATCAATTGAGTAGGTAATACAACGTGCGTTGATGAACAATCACGTAGCTGAAAACTTGCGACAATGGCAAAAATAATTTGCCGTTTAGTTATACAGAATTGAATTGACATAGTTCACTGACCCGCGAAGTTCAGGTTGGTGAACAGATACATAAAACTTGTACAGGGCCGTCGTTCCCGACACCCAATAAAGACAGAAACGCTTTTTTGATGTAGTAAAAAGCGAATAAAATCAAGGGTAATGCGACAATACAACAGGATCCCTGCCCAACGTGAGGTTGCGCGGTGAGGTTTTGCACAGTCACTTTAATTGTGTATCTGAACGGCTGTAAGCAATAACAGAGTTAGATACAATGAAAAGAATGCTAATCAATGCAACTCAACAAGAAGAGTTGCGGGTTGCCCTGGTAGACGGGCAACGCTTGTATGATTTAGATATAGAAAGTCCCGGACACGAGCAAAAGAAAGCGAATATCTACAAAGGTAAAATTACCCGCGTAGAGCCCAGCTTAGAAGCTGCCTTTGTTGACTACGGCGCCGATCGCCACGGTTTCCTTCCCCTCAAAGAAATTGCCCGCACCTACTTTCCAAAAAATTACAAGCTCGAAGGTCGTCCTAATATCAAGGACGTTATCAAAGAAGGCCAGGAAGTTATCGTTCAAATCGATAAGGAAGAACGCGGCCAGAAAGGCGCAGCGTTAACCACTTTCCTGTCGCTGGCTGGCAGCTACCTGGTATTAATGCCAAACAATCCTCGTGCCGGAGGCATTTCCCGCCGTATCGAAGGCGACGAACGTACTGATCTGAAAGCCGCACTGTCGAAACTCGACCTGCCTGATGGCATGGGTCTGATTGTTCGTACCGCTGGTGTGGGTAAATCCTATGAAGAACTGGACTGGGATTTACGGGTTCTGTTAACCCACTGGGAAGCAGTTTCAAAAGTTGCAGAAGAACGCTCAGCCCCCTTCCTGATTCACCAGGAAAGTAATGTTATTGTGCGCGCCATTCGCGACTATTTACGTCGCGATGTGGGTGAAATCCTAATCGATAAACAGCGTGTTTACGAACAGGCATTGCAGCACATTGAACTGGTTCGCCCGGACTTTGCCAGCCGCGTCAAGCTTTACAAAGGCGACGTGCCGCTGTTCAGTCACTACCAGATTGAAAGTCAGATTGAGTCGGCTTTTGAGCGTGAAGTACGCCTCCCTTCCGGTGGTTCAATTGTGATTGATCCCACAGAAGCATTAACCTCTATTGACATTAACTCAGCCCGCGCAACCAAAGGCGGTGATATTGAGGAAACGGCGCTAAACACTAACCTTGAAGCAGCCGATGAGATTGCGCGTCAGTTACGCTTGCGTGACCTTGGTGGTCTGGTGGTTATCGACTTTATCGATATGACACCGGTAAAACACCAGCGCGAAGTGGAAAACCGCATGAAAGATGCTGTGCGTCCCGACCGTGCAAGAGTGCAACTAGGCCGCATTTCACGCTTTGGTTTGCTGGAGATGTCCCGTCAGCGTCTGCGCCCGTCTCTGGGTGAGTCTGCGCATAATGTCTGCCCACGCTGTTCTGGTCATGGCACTATCCGTGGTACCGAATCACTGGCGTTGTCAATCCTGCGTATTCTTGAAGAAGAAAGCATCAAGGATAATACCGGTCAGATTGAAGCCCAGTTGCCTGTACCTGTAGCAACCTATTTGCTGAATGAAAAGCGCAAAGCCGTACAGAATGTTGAAAAGCGTCACGATGTCAGTTTGATCATCATCCCGAACCCAAATCTGGATACACCTCATTATCAGATTTTACGTCACCGTGCTGACGATCTGGTTACTGATGCCAGCTACAATATCAGCCTGGCAGAGTTAGAAACCAAAGAAGCATCACCCGGCGTAACGGCTCCGGCAAAGCGTGAAGAACCAGCCTTACAAGGACTGATAGCACCTAGCCAGGCACCGGTAGTACCGCCGAAAGCGGAAGAGAAGCCCGTAGAAAAGCAAACGGGTTTATTAGCCGGAATCGGCAAATGGTTATCCGGCTTATTTGCCAGCGAGGAAGAGGTTGAGGAAAAACCGAAACCAAAAGAAAAACCACGCAACAACAATAACCAGAACAACCGTCGCCGTAATAACGACAGACGTCGAAACAATCGTTCGGGTAATAACAAAAATCGTCGTAACGATAGCGACGAGAAAACTACAGCGCCAACTAGCGAAAAGTCATCTGATAGCAGTGATAACAAAAGCCAGGATAAGCCTAAGCAAACCCGTGGCCGTAATCGCTCGCGTAACAGAAACCAGACGGAAAAATCCGACAAGGTTAAAGACGAGGCTGCTGAGCAACCGCAAACACAACAGCAACCACAAGCGCAACAGAACGATGGTGCCAATGACACCGACAAGCCTGTGCGTAAAAAGCCGGTTAAAGAGCGTCGTCAGCGTCGCGAATTAAAAGGCAGCGTACGTGCTGAAGGCGGCACTGACAAACATCCTGTACGTACTCAGGCGGTTAAGGATAAAGCCGATCAAGCAGCTAGCGAGGCGACATCAGAAACTGAACAGCCAATCGCTGAACAACCGGCAACTGAGGTAGCGGCTCAGGAAACTGGCAGCCAGTCACAGCAGACTCCTGAGGTAGTTGAGGAGCCAAATCAGGCTACCCCGGCGGCATCAGGTTCACAGACGCCATCAGGTTCACAGACGTCATCAGATGACGTTAATGAAAAGGCTGACAATGCGGCGGACAGCAACGACGATAATACTCAGGACGAGGACGACAAAGCCCGTTCAGAAAAAGGATCGCGCAGCCGCAGTAGACGTTCACCTCGTCATGCCCGCGCCGCTGGTCAACGTCGTAAGAAGGAAAAATCTGATGATGACGCCCCGGCCCAGCCTGCGCAACAGGATGAACTTCAGTTTGATGCGCCTGAGCCAAAGGATGCGAGCACTGTAGAAGATAGCGAGACCTCTGGCAGTGAAGAAATGGCACAGACAGCAGAAACTGATGAGCCAAAACAGGTAGAAATAAACCTCGACGCCGAAGCCCAAAGCCCGGCAACCGAGGAACAAACCTCGAAGCAAGCGGGTTCCGAAACGAGCGCCCAGACCGAAGCTGTGGCGCCACAAGCTGAAGAGCCAGCCGCTCCCCAAACCGTTGAATCAACGGCCACACAAGAGCAGCCAGCCAACGCTGAAACCACTGCGGCGCCCCTAGACCAAGCGCCTGAACCTAAGGTTGAGGAAAAACCCGCAGCGCTGGAAAGCACGCCAGAGCCTGTTGCTGAGGCAGAACAAGCACCTGCCCCGCAAACGGCAGAAAAGGCAGCCCCCGCGGCGCCGGTTAAGGTAGCCATGGCCAGCAGTTTAGGTAAATTTACGGCGACTCACCCGATGACCAGCCCAGCCAAAGTGGCAGCGTCAACGGTTGCAATCACCGTAATCAGCCGCGCCGACGACCAGCGCCCCGCCCTGACCGCTTCTGGCCGTCTGGCAACGATGGCAAATGCGACAGCAACAGCCTCGGCACCGACCACGCGTCCTGCCAGTCTGTAACAGTGTAAAAATGGAAAAAGGGCCAGCATTGCTGGCCTTTTTTGTTGAAGCCCGGTAAGAATATGAATTCACCTAAGCCTCTACCGCTTTTATGGCTCAAAGGTCTTTTGCAGGACCCGAATGCAGACCAGTTTGAGCTGGTCCAGTCGCTGTGGAGTGATTTTGGTCAGTTGCTACGTTGCTACTCGCCGGCCAGGCAGTCCCGTGTAATTATAAAACTCATCAGCCAACCAGAAAACTTCGCTCATCCAAGAGGCTGGAGCAGTCAGCACAGCTTGCAGCGCAAATGGCGTTCCTATGTTGTAGAGCAGGCTTTCTACACCCATTACGCCCCACGCTTTACTCACTGCGGAAATCTGGCGCAACTGATAGCATCGGATGCCGAAGACAGTGCTGTCACTAAACGGCTGGCGCTGGTGCTGAGCGATCTGAATCAAGCCGGTTTTGATTATCGACATCACCAGCTTAGCCCTGAAGGTTGTAAACCCGTGTTGGCTTGGCTGGCGGCATTTCATGCCTGCTATATTCATCAGCCGCCACAAGGCTTGTGGGACCAGGGGTGTTACTGGCATCTGGCAACCCGCCCGGACGAATTCAATAAAATGGCCCAAAGCCCCCTCAAACAGTTTGCGGCGGCTTTTGATCAGGCATTACAGCAATGTCCCTATCGCACTCTGATTCACGGTGATGCCAAAGTCGCTAACTTCTGTTTCAGTGCCGATGGCCAGGAAGTAGCCGCCGTGGATTTTCAGTATGTCGGTGGTGGTATTGGTGTCCAGGATGTGGCGTACTTTTTGGGAAGCGCACTGTCAGAACAAGCACTGCTCGAGCGCAGCGAAGACTGTCTGGATTTTTATTTTGAGCAGTTAAACAGCGCACTGAGCAAACGTGTTAGTCACCAGGAATGTCTGGCTATTTGTGATAGCTGGCGAAAATTGTATTGTGTGGCTAACGCCGACTTTCACCGCTTTTTAGCGGGCTGGAGTCCCGCCCATTTAAAAATTAACCGCGCGTTGCAATTGCAGACGGCACAGGCCATTGACACGGTATCAGCCGGGCAACTATTGAAGTAGGAAGTCGCCCGGCTAAACCGTTTATCAGGCGTTTTGGCTAAACCAGCCAAACGTCCCGGCCTGTTTATTAAGTACGACTACCGAGTCGGCTACGTCAGCAGCGCGGCCCGCTACCCCGTAACACACATGAAGCGGCACCAGATGTTCTTCGCGGGGATGACAATAACGCGCTCCCGGCGCCTGTTCCCAGCCGATGAGTTGCTTCTGACGCTCCGCTTCGGTCATCGACGGATTAGATAATACGTTTTTCAACCAGTCTTCAAAGCCCTGGTTCATAGCCTGACTCTGCGCAGTATCAGGGGCAAAGAATGATCGCATATTGTGAAAAGAAAACCCTGAGCCAAGGATAAGCAGGTCATCATAATCTAAATCTGCCAGAGCCTGACCGATGCGTATATGCGCTGCGGCATCCAGCGTATTAACCAGTGATAGCTGTACACATGGAATATCGGCGTCCGGATACATAATCTTCAGCGGCACAAACACACCGTGGTCGAGGCCACGCTTAGCGTCTTCAGCCACCTCAATGCCATTTGCCCGGATGGCCTGAGTGACCCGGCGTGCGAGCTCAGGCTCCCCGGCACAAGGGTATTTAATTGCGTAACTTTCTGCTGGAAAGCCATAGTAATCGTAAATCAACTCAGGGGTTGGGTTGGAGGTTACTGTAGCGACCGACTCTTCCCAGTGTGCACTGATGATCAAGATAGCTTTCGGCCGGCGAATGGTGGCAGCCAGCTGCGCAAGGTGCTCGGTTAAAGCACGGTGACCTGGGTCTCCCAGTAACGGCATAGGCCCGCCGCCATGGGAGATAAACAATGCTTGTTGTGACGCTTGCATAAAACCTCCTAAAATTGTGGTCCACGGGGCACGATGCCGCCCGGATTCAACGACTTAATGGAATAATACCCCGCTTTAATATGGTCAATGTTGACCGTTTCAGCTATACCGTCAAGGGCCCATATCCGATGCATATAGGCATTAAGATGGGTAAACTCACGAATTAACTGACGATTACATTTAAATAATCCGTAATAAGCTGCATCAAATCTGATCAGGGTGACAAACAATCGAATGTCGGTTTCGGTCAGATTATCTCCCAATAAATAAGGCCCACCGTCTGCCAGTCTGGCTTCCAATCGATCCAATGTTGTAAAAACATGGCTGTAAGCCTCATCATAGGCAGTCTGACTCGAGGCAAAACCAGCCTGGTAGACACCATTATTGAGGGTGCTGTAAATGGCTTCATTAAGCTCGTCTATTTGCTCAGCCAGGGCTGAGGGATAAAGATCCGGGCCGGTATTGACCAACTCACAAAATGCCGTATTCAACATTCGTAAAATATCAGCCGACTCATTGTTCACAATGGTTTGCTGCTTTTTATCCCACAACACCGGCACTGTTGCCCGGCCAGTGTAATCCGGATCCACCTGCGTATAGAGCTCGTGCAGGTATGTGGCCTGATTCAATTCATCTGCAGTGCTGCCAGGGTAACCACCAAACTGCCAGCCCTGCTCGCTTAACCGTGGGTTAACCACACTGACCGAAATAATATCAGTTAAGCCTTTCAGTGCGCGTACTGCAAGCGCCCGGGATGCCCACGGACAAATATACGCCACATATAAATGATAGCGGCCCGCTTCGGCTTTAAAGCCCGCAGCGCCGGTGGGGCCGGCAGAACCATCGGGCGTGATCCAATGACGAAAGGACGATACCTGACGAATAAACCGACCCTCTTTATCTTTTTTCTGCACGGGCTGCCAGTCGGCATCCCATTTTCCATTGACTAACATTGTGTTTCCTCCCGGGCTGCCGGCCAGGACCAACCTGGCAGGCACCATTGGTGATTAATGGGTTATTCTGCGGCCAAAGACCGGGCAATAATGTTGTCTAATGCAAGGCGGCCGGCACCAGTGATGGCCAATGAGACCGTTACCGCGAAAAGTGCCAGTGCATACTCATAACCGCCGTTAGACAGAAACAAACCGTTTTGGATATGCGCAGTGAAAATAGCAATCAGCATAGTAAATGCAGTCACTGCGGCGGCCGGACGGGTCAATAAACCGAGAACCAGGGCCAGTCCACCAAAAAATTCCGCACTTCCGGCCAGCAGTGCCATCAGATAACCCGGCTCAAGACCTATACTAGCCATGTACTGGCCGGTACCTTCGAGGCCGTAGCCGCCAAACCAGGCAAATAACTTTTGTGCGCCATGCGCCGCCAGCGTAAGACCAATGGGCACTCTTAATATCAGCGCGGCCACACCTGCATTTGAACTGATTAACTTTGCTACTAATGCTTTCATACTAAATCTCTCTCGTCTTAATGGGTGAATAGAGAAACAGCTCTGCGCTGTTTCGAATCGATGGTGATACTTTACTATCCACATATTGATTTATTAAGAGGGTTAAAATAGAGTAACTATCAACATTTTGTTGATAATGGAATTCGCATGGACAGAATAGAGGCAATGCGGGCATTTGTGATTGTTGCGCGAAGCGGTTCATTTAGTGCCGCGGCGGATAAGCTCGATAAATCCCCGCAGTTAATTAGTAAGTATGTCTCTCAGCTTGAGGCCCATCTGGCTACGCGCCTGCTTAACCGCACAACGCGCAAGGTGCATTTGACCGAGGCCGGGCAACAGTATCTGCCTCGCGCCAGTCAGGTTCTCGATGAGATTGATGCCATGGAAAATCAGTTAGGTGATTTGCAGCATAAAGCCCATGGCTTATTGCGGATCAGTGCACCGGTAGCATTTTCCACCCGTCATCTGGCACCTCTCATTAACGAATTCCAACAGCTCTACCCCGACATTGACGTGGATTTACATCTCAATGATCGTAAAGTGGATATTGTTGAGGAAGGCTTTGATGTGGCATTACGGATTGGCCATCTGAAAAGCTCGTCGATGATAGCCAAGCGCCTGACCGCCATCAATCTCGTTATGTGTGCAGCGCCAGACTATCTTAGCAAATACGGCGAACCGCACACTATGGAAGACTTAATCAATCACAACTATCTGCGCTACAGCTTACTGGATAATGACAACAGCCCGGCTGCCCATCAGTATCTGAACCAGCGCCATCATCACATTATTGGCACCGTCAGTTGTAATCACGGTGAGTTCCTGTGCCAGTCGGCGGTGCTCGGCCAGGGGATTGTTTTGCAACCCACCTTTATTTGTTTCGATGAGGTCAATGCAGGCCGGCTCCGGCTCATTATGCGGGATAACGAGCCCGAGCCACTGCATTTATACGCGGTTTACGCCCACCGGCAGCTATTGGCAAGTAAGGTCAGAGCCTTTATCAATTTCGCTGCCGATTTTTACGGTGACAAGCCTTACTGGGATAACTGTTTATCCCAGCATTAGGTGCAAAACCGTGTTACTGAGCTTCTGCCATGGCATGGTACAACTCACGAATTTTCTTCACCATGGGACCAGGTTTGCCTTCACCGATGGATCTGCCGTCGACATCAACGACCGGCGTTTGGGCACCGAAGGTACCGGTAACAAAGGCCTCATCCGCACTGTAAACATCCACCAGTGAAAAATTCTTTTCCATTACCGCAATACCATGGGCTTTACAGACATCAATGGTTTTCTGGCGTGTAATGCCTTTCATGGCATAGTCACCGGTAGACGTCCACACCTCACCCTTACGCACAATAAAGAAGTTGGTTGAGTTACAGGTGCTGACAAAACCATGGGGATCTAGCATCAGTGCCTCATCGGCCCCGGCCTTATAAGACTGAATCATCGCCGTGATGCAGTTAATTTTGCTGTGAGAATTCAAGCGCGGATCCTGAACATCAGGATGGCCACGTCGCACATGCACGGTAAACAGATTAATTCCGCGTTCTACCGGCACCAAATCCTGGGACTTATATTCAGCAATGATCACAATAGTCGGGCCCCACAGACTCAGTCTGGGATCCTGATAAGGGGTTTTCTTCGGGCCTCTGGTTACCATCAGTCTGGCATGCACTCCATCGGTCATGCCATTCGCATCGACTGTTTCCTGTAAAGCGGCTTTTAACTCATCACGGGTTTTACCGATATCCATGTCCAGTGCTTTCGCGCCGGCAAATAACCGGTCGAGATGGTCGTCGATAAAAGAAAATCGGCCTTTATGCAACCGCAAGCCTTCCCACACGCCGTCACCGAGCATAAAACCGCTGTCATAAACAGACACCTTCGCTTCTGCCCGGGGCACCAGATCGCCATTAATATAAATTAAAATATCCTGATTACGTTCGTCATCGATGGACGCATGTGCGCCGCCCGCTTTATGTTCCTGCATGGCTTCCTCATTACGTTGTTACTGGCTTTTATAGGTCACTATAAAAGTATACTTCAGCCCGTGTGTTTTAACCTAGAGTCCAGGTGTTTAAAAATATCCGCGCCAACACTAATTATTAAAAGTAAATAAATCACGGCGTTACCCTAGCATTTTCCTACTCGCAAAACAAAATATTATATAGTATAAAATATTAACAATAGACTTGAAATAACACCACCAGGCCGATTATGCTTGCCATTAATGAGCATTCACTACCGGTCAGCTTACTCAGTGTCAGGTAACACGATAATAAGGAAGTCACCCATGCGAATAGCCATGTGGTCAGGCCCGCGCAATCTCTCTACCGCCATGATGTATGCATTTGGCGCTCGCGCCGATTGTACGGTATGGGACGAGCCATTTTATGCGCCGTTTTTAAAGCACAGCGACCGTGTGCACCCAATGCAGGATGAAATATTTGCCCGCGAAGAGACCGATCCGGTGGCGGTAGCCAAACGCTGTATTGGCCCTACACCACAGAATAAACCGGTTTTTTATCAAAAACACATGCCTCATCACATGCTCGAGGGTTTTCCCCTGGACTGGCTTGGAGACGTATGTAATGTGTTTTTGATCCGTCACCCGGCACGGGTGATTGCCAGCTACCATAAAAAAAATGGTGAACCCTGCCTGGAAGATATTGGCATTCGTGCCCAGTGTCAGTTGTTTGACCGGATCGTTAACGAGTCAGGACAACATCCCATCGTCGTCGACTCTTCTGATATTCGTCAGAATCCACCGGCCATGCTGGAAAAGCTCTGCAACGCTATTGGTATCCCCTGGGACCCTGCCATGCTGAGTTGGTCTGAAGGCGGCCATCCCAACGACGGCGCCTGGGCAGAGCACTGGTATCCGGAAGTTTGGAAAAGTACCGGCTTCGCCCCGGCTGAACCCCCAGTGCCAGAGCTGCCCGACGCGCTCCTCGGTGTGCTCAATCAGGCCCTGCCTTTTTACGAGCAGCTGGCCGCCCACAAGATAGCCCCTTAATCGACCTTTATTTGCCCCACACCGGAGCTGGCTGAACTCACCAGCTCCCCCCTTCTCCCCGGCAATACCAATCACTTTCAATCATACACAACCACAAAAATGATTATTTGTGATTATTTTTGTATATATATGTTTATTAATTGTGTATTCTCTCCCTGCATGTGTATTTTTTGTAAATTGTTCACCTAAAAATTACAAAAACAGGTTTACAGCAGGAGTAAAGAATAATGCAGAATCCATTGCTTGGGGTGTTTTTTCATTGGTTGGGCGGGTTATTCTCTGCCAGCTTTTATGTACCCTATAAACAAATAAAAGGCTGGTCGTGGGAAATATTCTGGCTAACCGGTGGGGTATTCAGTTGGCTTATTTGTCCGTGGTTATTTGCCTGGATCCAAACCCAACAATTGTTTGATGTATTAAGTACCACCTCATTCAGTGTATTACAGCAGTGTTTTCTATGGGGCCTGGGCTGGGGGTTCGGTGGTCTGACTTTTGGTTTGGCTGTTCGGTATATGGGCATTTCCTCAGGCATGGCGATTGTACTGGGCCTGACCACCGTATTAGGCACTCTCGGTCCACCGGTATTCGACGGTACTATTGGTAAAGTACTGGCAACGCCAAGTGGACAGTTTGCCATTCTGGGGACTTTTCTAACCTTACTGGGCGTGATTCTGGTGGCCAGAGCCACCGCAGAAAAGAACCGCAGTACCGGCGCTCAGTCCGAAGGCGCGATTAATATGAAAAAAGGCCTGTTAATTGCGCTTTTTTCAGGCGTGATGTCTTCCTGCTTTGCTTTTGGTATTGCCGCCGGCAAACCCATTCGGGAACTCACCCTGGCCGCTGGTACCGACCATTTGTGGCAGGGTCTGCCAGTACTGTGTGTGGTATTGGCTGGCGGGTTAACCACCAATGCCCTGTGGTGCGCCTGGCTTATCCATAAGAATCGCTCAGCAGCCGAATTTAGTGGCTATACACACAATCAATCGCAACGCCTCGGCTCAGACAGAATGATAAAAAATTACCTGTTAGCTGCGCTGGGTGGATCATTTTGGTACTTTCAGTTTTTCTTTTATACCATGGGCGAAAGCCACATGGGCGACTATGAATTTTCGAGCTGGACCATTCATATGGCCAGTATCATTATTTTCTCAACGCTGTGGGGGCTGGCATTGCTCGAATGGAAAGGAGCCAACCGCAAGAGCAGATTGTTGCTGCTGGCAGGCATATCGCTACTGGTGATGTCGACCATACTCATCGGTGTAGGCAACTCACTGCAGTAATCTGAGGCTGTAAAAAAGCCCGCCTGTTCAGGCGGGCTTGTTAATTTCATCCATCGGCATTACCAGGTTAAATCATCCGGTATTTCATACTCAGCATACCAGTCATCTTCGGCGGATTTTTCTTTGTTCTCTTCTCGCAGATCGGCGCGGTATATCACCATCTTTGCGTCACGTTCGGCGATTTTATCCGCAACAGGCGTTGGAATAAGCAAATAGTCCTCATCCAGTTTTACCACCGCCAGACGGGCATCAACCACCAGTTTATGCACCGCATCACTTACGTACATGCGTTTAACCACATTTTCGTCGGTAAAGTTAAGTACTGTGTCACCCTTGCCTTTCGGCTGCTGGTTAACGGTAATTAACTGGCGAATTTGCGCAACTACGGCTTTTTTCTCAAGTTCCGCCTGGCGTTGCTGATTAAGCTCCAGATCGCGTTGCTTTTTCGCTTCGGCGGCCTGTTGTGCTGCCAGTTTATTTTCGTCCTGCTCAACGGCGGTGCCTTTATTTTTGAGCTTTTGTTTTTTACGTTTATCGGCTCTTGCCTGTTTGGCTTTCGATTTATCGGCCAAACCGGCTTTGAGCAACTGATCCTGTAACGATGCCATAATCTGTTCGCTTACTTCTTCTTAGTGTCTTTGGCTTGCCATTTTCCGTCCTGATACCACGCAGACCAGCCAGTGGCCTTGCCTTTAGCATCTTCGGTCATGACATATTGTTGCTTAGTCTTACGACTGAAGCGCACAATAGCCGGGTTACCGTCCGGATCGGTTTTTGGCGCATCAGCCAGATAGTAAAACTTAGGCGATATACGATCCCTGAAGCGGGCCAGTTCCTCAACCTTGGGCGCACGTGTTTCCCGTGATTTAGGGAAATTGTGCGCTGCCAGGAAAATGCCGGAAGCCCCGTCCCTGAGCATAAAGTGGGCATCACTTTTCTCACAGGGTAATTCAGGTAAATCCACCGGATCTTCTTTAGGTGGCGCTGCCTCGCCGTTCCGCAGTAGCTTACGGGTGTTTTTGCATTCGCTGTTAGTACAGTCGAAGTATTTTCCAAACCGACCGTTTTTAAGCTCCATGTCGCTGCCACACTTATCGCACTCTATCAGTGGCCCGTCATAACCTTTAATTTTGAAGGTTCCCGCTTCCACGTAAGTGCCCGGACAAGCAGGTGAGTTACCGCACACATGTAGCTTGCGTGTTTCATCAACCAGGTAGCTGTCCATGGCCGTACCACATTCCGGGCAACGGCGTTTGGCGCGTAAATCCTCGGTCTCCTGCTCGTCATCGTTGTCAACCTGCACCACTTCTTCACCAGGCGTGAGGTTCATGGTGTTGGTACAACGCTCTTTAGGCGGCAGGTTGTAGCCTGTACAGCCTAAAAATACCCCGGTACTGGCTGTACGCACGTTCATATGACGACCGCACTTATCACAGTTAATTTCTACCGGTACTGCCTGATTAGGCCGCATTCCGCCTTGTTCAGCTTCCTGCTCGGCCAGCAGTAACTTGCTGTAAAAATCGCTGTAGAACTTATCGAGCACCGCTTTCCAGTTATCATGGCCTTCAGCTATTTCATCGAGGCGCTGTTCCATATTGGCGGTGAAGTCATAGCTCATCAGGCCGTCAAAATTTTCCATCAGGCGATCGGTGACTATCTCACCCATTTTTTCTGCATAGAAACGCTTGTTCTCCAGCCGCACATAACCGCGGTCCTGAATCGTGGAGATAATGCTGGCGTAGGTAGAAGGCCGGCCGATGCCACGCTTTTCCAGTTCTTTTACCAGCGAGGCTTCGTTAAAACGGGCCACTGGCTTGGTGAAATGCTGTTTCGGATCGAGTTGCTTAAGATTGAGTTTGTCGCCCGGATTCACATCTGGCAGCAACTTATCCTCTTCACCCTTTTTACTTTTCTGCGGCTGCACTTTAGTCCAACCATCAAATTTCAGTACCCGGCCCTTGGCAACCAGCTCAAAATCACCGGCTTTGACTTTCACCGTAGTGGCATCATATTTCGCAGCTGTCATCTGACAGGCTACAAATTGGCGCCAAATAAGCTCGTAGAGACGCTGTGCGTCACGTTCCATGTCTTTTAGTGTCGCAGCAAGGGTTGTTACGTTTGACGGCCTGATGGCTTCGTGAGCTTCTTGCGCGCCTTCCTTACTGCCGTAACGAATAGGTGACTCCGGTAAATACTTGCCACCAAAGTTATCGCCAATGTATCCACGACAAGCCTCCAGAGCCTCCTGGCTGAGATTGGTCGAGTCGGTACGCATATAGGTAATGTGACCGGCTTCATACAAGCGCTGGGCCATCATCATGGTTTTCTTCACCCCAAATCCCAGACGGGTACTGGCGGCCTGTTGCAAGGTTGAGGTGATGAAAGGCGCAGAAGGACGACTCTGGGTCGGCTTCGACTCGCGGCTCACCACTTCATAGTCAGCAGGCTTCAGTACGGCCAGTGCAGCATCGGTTTGTGCTTTGTTCACCGGCTTGAAGGGTTTATCGCTTTCCTTCACCACCTGCATCCGCAGAGCATCACTGGCCCCAGTCGTCAGGTCAGCATGCACATCCCAGAATTCTTCGGGCACAAAGGCTTTGATTTCACGTTCCCGTTCGACCACCAGACGCACCGCCACCGACTGTACCCGACCGGCAGACAAACCACGGGCAATCTTTTTCCAAAGCAGCGGCGATACCATGAACCCCACTACCCGGTCGAGAAAACGACGGGCCTGTTGGGCTTCCACCCGGTCCTGATTCACATCACCGGGATGCTCAAAGGCTTCCTTAATGGCGTTTTTCGTGATCTCGTTAAACACTACCCGCTGGTAAGTTTTGCCCTTCTGGCCAAGAATTTCCTGCAAATGCCAGGCAATCGCTTCCCCTTCGCGGTCCAAATCCGTTGCGAGATAAATGGTGTCGGCGTCTTTGGCCAGTTTTTTAAGCTCATTAACCACTTTCTCTTTGCCTTCCAGCACCTGATAGTGGGCTTTCCAGTCGTGTTGAGGGTCTACCCCCATGCGGTCAACCAGCTTTTTATATTCGTACTCACGCAGGTATTTAGCCTTCGCTTCATCCGATAACGTTTTCAGTTCTTTGGCCGGTTTTTTCGGCTCCACCTTACCAAGCGCCTTGGTTGGCAGGTCGCGTACGTGGCCCACGGAAGATTTAACAATAAAATTTTTGCCAAGATATTTATTTATTGTTTTGGCTTTGGCCGGTGACTCGACTATGACTAGTGATTTTGTCATAAATAAGAATTAAACCTTTGAATAAATTAAATTTTCGATAGCAAACCAGGAAGAAAATAAGGCAATTACACTCACATAGTCTGGCGCTTCTTTTTTTAACATATATCTACAAAGTGAATGGAAAACAAGTTCTTCTTCATACTTATTCGCAAAGTTTATTTTTCACCCACCCAAAATAGCGCATTTTTTAACCACCCTGATTGGCAGCGTAGTTAAAACACGTATAATGCGCCGGGTTGTCGCAAATAACGGCAGAAATTACAACACTTAAATAAAAAAAAGTTGTACTTATATATAGCGTAATCATAGGCGCTGTCCGGTTATTCTGCCCTTTTGCTCGACAATATGTTTACCGAATGACTCAAATTTAAGGCAGGTTGTCATGCAATATTGTGAAGCGAATTTTGACGGGCTGGTTGGCCCGACCCATAACTATGCCGGATTGTCTTTTGGCAATGTCGCCTCTTTCTCCAATGCGAATGCTATCAGCAACCCTAAAGAAGCCGCCAAACAGGGCCTGCAGAAAATGAAAGCGCTGGCCGACATGGGCATGGTGCAGGGAGTACTGGCTCCCCAGGAACGCCCTGATCTGGCAACCCTGCGTCGCCTCGGCTTCGCAGGCAGCGATGCTAAGGTGCTGGAACAGGCAGCAGCCCAGGCCCGAGAAGTATTTCTGGCGTGTTGCTCAGCGTCCAGTATGTGGACAGCCAACGCCGCCACCGTATCCCCCAGTGCCGACACGGCTGATGGTCGCGTGCACTTTACTCCGGCTAACCTGACCAACAAATTTCACCGTTCGCTGGAACCTCAGGTGACCGGCAATATTCTGAAGGCTACCTTTGCCAACAGTAAATATTTTGCCCACCATGGCCACCTGCCCGATAACGATCATTTTGGTGATGAAGGCGCGGCTAATCATACCCGTCTGTGCAGTGCCTACGGTCACGCCGGCGTTGAGGTATTTGTATACGGTCGTCATGCGTTTCGCCATGATTTACCACAACCCACTCGTTACCCTGCCCGACAAACTTTCGAGGCTTGTCAGGCGGTTGCGCGCTTGCACGGTCTTAGCGACGAAAGCGTGGTGTACATCCAACAAAACCCGGACGTGATTGACCAGGGGGTTTTTCACAACGATGTAATTGCCGTTGGTAACCAGAATGTACTTTTCTATCATGAGCTTGCGTTTCATAACAGTGAGTCCGCCGTGGCTGAAATCCGGGCTAAATTCGGTGACAAACCACTTCATTTTATCGAAGTAAAAAGCGATGAAGTGGGCCTGAATGACGCCATTAAAACGTATCTTTTTAACACCCAGTTACTCACCCTGCCTGACGGCAATATGACAATTATTGCGCCATCTGAGTGTGAAGAAAATCCGGTTGTTGCTAACTACCTGGCTGAACTGGTGACCCGCGACACGCCCATTAAAAGCGTAAACTATTTCGACGTGAAACAGAGTATGCGTAATGGCGGTGGTCCCGCTTGTCTGCGCTTACGCGTAGCACTTACCGATGCCGAACTTGGCGCAGTTAATCCCAACACTCTGATGAACAATGCGCTGTTTTCACGACTCAACGGCTGGGTAGATAAACATTACCGCGACCAGTTAACCGAGCAGGATTTGTGCGACCCACAACTGTTGGTTGAATCACGCACCGCTCTGGATGAACTGACGCAAATCTTAAAGCTGGGTTCGGTGTATCCGTTTCAGCAAGGCTAATTGTTCAGTACGATAAAAAAAACGCCGGCATCTTGCCGGCGTTTTCGTTACTGTTTGCCGCTAATTACTGCGTATCAGCACAACTGGCGCTGGTACCCCACGGGCTGGAAGGCGGTGGCGCCCCCTGAGTGGTGCGATCTGCAGTTGACACACTTAACCAGTAATTCATTTTATCCACTGATTCCGTGCCTGATGACTCACCGCGGGCACTTATAGTAAGTTGAACCCAGGCACCGTACTGTTTCGGATAGTTAAGGTTAATCAGTGCCTGACCGTTTTCATCGGTGTTGGCATCCGCATCAATAGCGCCTACATTACCCGGCGTTAACTGTCCGTCACCATTAAAATCTTCACCCACGTCCAGTCGACCATTGCCGTTCAAATCTTCATTAGCACAGACAGCGGTAGTCACTGAGTAATAGATAGAATCATCTTCATCCCAAAGCCAGTAACCTTTGGCATAGGCTGCATCATTGCTGGTTTCGGCAACAGGTGTAGCACTAAATGTCAGGGCCGCACCGGTCACCGGATTAGCATCGGCATCGGTCACAAACACGGAGAACTCTTTGCGGTAAGAAGACTGCTGCGGTGCTTCAATCAGATTACCAGTACCTAAAGAGATATCAAAAGGACGGTCACCCACTGTCAGTAAAGTAGAATCCTCAACCGCTGGCTCATCGTTTACGTAGGCACGCACTTCAACACTTTGATAGGTACTGACTGCGTTAGACTCATAAACGGTGGTGGCAATACCACGGCGGTCTGTGCGGCTCTGAGCGTCGGTCAGGTTACCGTTAGACACATCATTGACTTCAAAGTTAACCAGCTTGTTACGCACCCGGTTACCGTCGGCATCCAGCACCACAGCAGAAATGGTACTGGTTTGACCGTCAGGGCCAATCGAGTCTGGCGTGGCATCCACAATGATGGTGTCTGCATCGGTGGCGATAAAGGCAATCTCAATTTGGGTAGAAACCTCTACACCGGCACCGTCAGTCCCGGTTGCCGAGATAGTTGCCAGTCCGGCATTACCTGAACTTACCGTAAGATCTGCAATGCCGCTGCCATCGGTTACCGCATCTGCGCTTACCACAGTACCACGCGAGATAGCGAAGCTGATTGAACCGCCGGCAAACGGTGCCGCGTCACGTAACCAGCTAACCTGCAGGTTATAATCGGTATTCAGCGGGATATCCTGGTCAACATTATTCACATCAGGCGGATCCACAAACACAAATTCATCCTGCTGTACTTCAATGGCGAAGGTACTTTGCGTGTTCAGCGCATCAGCAAATACTGTAAAGGTGCCTGCGGCGGGTGCAGTGAAGGCCACTGTCGCGCGGCCTTCAGCACTGGTTTGAGGCGCAGCGTTATCCAGCGTGCTCGCCGTTACATCAGTACCTGATTCATCTTCCACCCGTAACGTCAGTGTTTCACTGGCAATGCCCACATTATCGGAGTCTTGCAAACTAACGGTCAGGTTCACGCTGTCACCGATAATGGCCGAGGTGGTGCCGTTAATTTCAATTTCAGTGCCCACAACGTTAATCGTCAGCGTTTCTGTGAGCGTTTGTTCGCCACTTACCGTCGCGGTAACGTTTATTGTGCGGTTTTCTTTGTCGCCGCCAGTCCGAAGCAGCACAATTGCCGTGCCATTTTCATCAGTTACCGGCTGGGTTTCAGCAATAGCTGCATTGCTGTCGGCTGCGAATGTCACGTTGACACCGTCGAGCAGAATATTTTGTGCATTTTTCACCACCGCCCAGACTTCGACTTCATCAGAGCCACTGGAAGACAACTGAGACTGACTGGCAAACAGTTCGAGCGACTCAGGCGTTTCCACATTCGCGGTAGTACCACTGGAGCTAAAGCCGATGCTGGCGGTCTCGCCACTTTCCAGCGCCGCTTCAACGGCACCGGAGCCTGACAGGTCCCCAACGATAAGAGTAATAGTGGCCACCCCCTCAGCGTTGGTCAGAGCCGTACCTGTATCGTTCGAAAAACGCGCCAGGCTGGCAACCGTAAAGCTGAATGTCACCACGGTATTGGCAACCGGGCTGCCACTGCTGTCGGTCACTGTTGCCGACAGGGTGAGTGGCGATTCACCGGTCAGTGACGTACTGGTATTACCGTCACTGTCGGTTAGTGCTAGACTCACTGAAGACGTGGGATCGGGCGTAGTGCCCCCGGTGTTTTCTTCTCTGGAGACAGAACCACCGCCTCCGCAGGCAACTAGTAATAATAGTGCCCATGTGGCGGCTATTAAGCGTAGAGATTGCATTTTCATCGTCTTCCCGGACCTCTTTACCGTTATTGGGTCATTTTAAGTATTTAAAACTGCTATGAATCTGGCACACTAACTAAGAACTATAAATAAAATAACATTTCAGGGAATTTACATGTCTCAGTCTTCACACAAGTACAGTTTAACTGCACGAATCTTTATCGGCATGATCGCCGGAATCATTATCGGCGCACTGCTTCAATTTCTCTTTGATGATAGCGGAGATTTGCGGTTTTCGATATTCTCGGTGGAAGTTTCCACGTATAGCATTCTGGTCGAAGGTATATTTTCAACGCTCGGACAAATATTTATATCGAGCCTGAAAATGCTGGTTGTGCCGTTGGTTTTTGTTTCATTAATCTGTGGTACCAGCACGTTATCAGAGCCCTCTAAACTGGGTCGGCTTGGCGCAAAATCCATTGGTCTGTACATTCTGACCACGGCTATCGCGGTCACACTGGCGATTATGGGCGGCCTGTTGGTATCACCCGGCGAAGGGCTGAACCTGCAAAGCGAAACGACTTATGTAGCAAAAGAAGCGCCTTCCCTGTCGCAGGTGATCGTGGATATGTTCCCGTCTAATCCAATTAATTCGATGGCCGAAGGTAACATGTTGCAAATCATAGTCTTTGCCGTGTTGCTTGGCATTGCCATGGCAATGACCGGTGACGCTGGTAAACGTCTGGCAGCGTTCTTTGAAGACGTTAATACCGTAATCATGCGCCTGGTGACCATCATTATGAACCTGGCCCCTTACGGTGTGTTTGTGCTGATGGCCAAACTGTTTGCCACCATAGGCCTGGAGACCATTGGCGGCTTGCTGTGGTATTTCTTCCTGGTGCTGGCGGTACTGGTTATCCATGCGCTGGTGACCTACCCGGTTCTGTTAAAAGTATTCAGCGGCATGAGCCCGCTCATTCTGTTGCGAAAAATGCGTGATGCGGCGTTATTTGCCTTCAGTACCTCAAGCAGTAGCGCCACGCTCCCGGTAACTATGGAAACCGCCCGCAATAAGCTGGGCATTGGTAAGTCAGTTTCGTCTTTTACCCTGCCACTTGGCGCGACTATCAATATGGATGGCACGGCGATTATGCAAGGGGTTGCCACGGTTTTTATCGCCCAGGTCTACGGTGTGGATTTATCTTTGGGCGATTACGTGATGGTTGTGTTAACCGCCACTTTAGCTTCAGTAGGTACCGCCGGTGTGCCCGGCGTGGGACTAATCATGCTCGCCATGGTGTTGCAGCAGGTTAATCTGCCGGTTGAAGGGATTGCTCTGATTATCGGTGTAGACCGCTTACTGGATATGACCCGTACCGCAGTCAATATCACCGGTGACTGCACCGTGGCCACTATTATCGCCAAATCTGAAGGCGAACTGGATGAGGCCGTATTTAACGACCCGGACGCCGGTCAACAACAGGAAGACGTAGACTTCGAACACTTTGATAAGAACAAAGAAAGTGCCTAAGCACTTTCTTTGTCCCGGAAACGCCAACGGCGTTGTCCGGGATCTCCTTAAAAGTCTTACTCCCTTTAATTCGCCTAAGCACTTTCTTTGTCCCGGAAACGCCAACGGCGTTGTCCGGGATCCCCTTAAAAGTCTTACTCCCTTTAATTCGCCTAAGCACTTTCTTTGTCCCGGAAACGCCAACGGCGTTATCCGGGATCTCCTTAACAGTCTTACTCCAAAAAAATACTCTGACGATTTCCCGGCACGTCTAAACAAACTGACTTAGCAAGCCAAACCACAAAGTGATTCAGAAGCGATCAATGCAGTGCCCGGGCAGGCTGAATTGCAGCGGCCTTTTGTGCCGGGTAAAGCGTGGCCAGTACCGAGAGAACAATGGCTACCAGTACAGTTAGGAGTACATCGTTGAGTTGCAATTGTGAGGGTAAAAAGTCGATAAAATAAATATCGCCCGACAGCACTTTTACGCCCAGCAGGTCTTCCAGCTTACCCACAATCAGCGACAAATTCGGTGCCGTGATCACAGCCAGTAATGTGCCCCAGAATACACCAATTAAGCCATTCAACAGGCCCTGGTAAACAAAAGTGTTCCTGATTTGATTATCGGTAGCGCCCATGGTTTTTAATATGGCAATTGAGGCCTGTTTTTCTTTTACCGCCATCACCAGCGATGACACAATGTTGAAACAAGCCACCGCTATTACCAGCGATAAGGCTATATACACTACCACCCTGACCAGACGGATATCATCATAGAGATGACCCTGGGTGCGGGTCCAGTCAGACATATACACCGCCTGGGGAAACCCATAACCTACCTCGCGAATAATTGAATAGGCGGCAAACGGATCGTAAAACTGAAAACGAAGCCCCTGAGCGCCCGACTTTATGCCTGCCTGCTCAGATGCAGTGGCAAGGTGCATAATGCCAATCAGATTATCGAGTTCGCCCCCCACATGAATACTACCAGCCACAGTGAGATATAGATTTTTCGGCGCAGCAAAGGTTAAATCTTCGGTAACGGCCGGGATCACCACACTGAGTTTATCGCCGGGCTTCAGTGCTAATTTGTTTAAAATTCCCTGGCCCAGTAATACCTGATTAGGCCCCTGTCGCAGTTGTCGCCAGTCATCCTGACTAATTTCATTTTGCCAGCGGGCCGGGATATTAGCGTTTATCTGCATGCCGGTTAATTCAACCGCTTTCAGTGCACTGCCCTGTTGAATCATGCCGGTAATTTTGGTGTAAGGCTCTACTTCCTTGATACGAGGATCTTCGCCCAGCACCTGTTGGTATGCGCGCCAGTCCACAATTCCCTGCTGATTAATTGAGAAGAGTTCGGCATGGGGAATAATCGCCAGCAAACGCTCGCGCAATTCCCGTTCAAAGCCATTCATCACGCTCAGCAGAATAATCAGTACAAAACACCCCAGGCCAATTCCCAGCGTCGATGATAACGACACAAAAGAGATATAGCGGTTGCTGCTTTTCCCGCGCCGAAAACGCCGTGCCAGTTGCCAACTGAGGTTCACGACTCGCTCCGTTGTACCAGTGAGCCATCGGTTAACTGCAGCACTCGATCCATAGCATTGGCCAGAGCAATATCATGAGTCACCACAATAAAACTGGTGCCCATTTGCTCACTGAGTTCGCACAATAACTGATAAATCTGATCGCCGGTTTTCTTATCGAGGTTACCGGTGGGTTCGTCAGCCAGTACGATAGACGGGTTATTCACCAGGGCTCGGGCAATCGCTACCCGCTGACGCTCACCACCAGACAATGCTGCGGGCTGATGGGTTAAACGGTGACTCAGGCCGACTTTTTCCAGTAGTGCCGCCGCCTGTTTTTCTGCTTCGGCCTTGGCCGTACCGGCAATGAGTAAAGGCATGGCGACATTTTCCAGTGCCGAAAATTCTGCCAGCAAATGGTGAAACTGATAAATAAAGCCCAGTTCGTTATTACGCAGTGCAGCCAGTTGATTGGGGTTAAGGCCGGCCAGTGAACGACCATTTATCGTCACATCACCGGTGCTGGGCAGGTCGAGACCGCCAAGAATATGCAGCAAGGTACTTTTACCAGAGCCGGAGCTGCCTAATATTGCGACTTTCTCACCCCGTGCCAGGGAAAACGACACCTCACTCAGCACCGATACTTTGTCGTTACCGTCGTGATAGGTTTTGCTGACGTCCCGGCAAACCAATACCGCATTTTCTGCCATGCTGTCCTCTTAACTGATTGAATCGATAATGACTATTATCGTTTGAATGCAAGTGTACTCGATAGCACTTACAAGGTATAGAACCAGTCAAAGCACAACGCTGTAAAATTACCGCAAGAAAAGAATTAGGGAAAATGTATCCGACCAGCGTTTTAGCATGAAAATAGCTGTTAGTGGTGGATTAAGTTTCTGAGTGTCAGAAAAAGAAATGGCGGAGCGGACGGGACTCGAACCCGCGACCCCCGGCGTGACAGGCCGGTATTCTAACCAACTGAACTACCGCTCCAACGGCATATCTGCGTGTGGTTTACGCATTTGAATAAGGCTAATGGCGGAGCGGACGGGACTCGAACCCGCGACCCCCGGCGTGACAGGCCGGTATTCTAACCAACTGAACTACCGCTCCATAAAGCCTTTAGTCACAACTGAAAAGTGGCGGAGCGGACGGGACTCGAACCCGCGACCCCCGGCGTGACAGGCCGGTATTCTAACCAACTGAACTACCGCTCCACATTTTCAATCATTTCAGCAAGTTACTTGGGTAAGTGCTTTACCCTGTCCCTCACTGCGGCGCAGATGATACGTATTACCCTGAAAGGAGTCAACGGTTTTTTTCACGAAAGTGTCATTCTTTGGATCGTTTGCCTGTTAATTCGCCACGTTGACTGAAAAGCCAGCAAAACCGGTACCTACAGGTTATTCTTTAGGCTTTTTAAACTTGCCTAGCAGCCCGCCTAAGAATCCCGGTTTCGCCGCCTCGGCAGGTTTAGCGGCGGCTTTTGCATCTGCCTTGGCTTTGGCCGGCTGAGCACTGCCCTTACGTTTACGGCGCTTCAGTAAAATAACCACCACTGCACCCAAGAGTCCCACACCCACAATACTGCCGTTAACGATGATCAACCACATCATCAGGTCGTCATCATCCATCCCCTCTTCTTCTGCCATCACAGGTGGTTCAGGTATCACTTCATCCACATTATTTTCAGCCGCCGACTCAGCCACCTCGGGTTCCGGTAATTCCGGCTCAGCCACCAAAAAAGTAAACTCCGGTACATCGAGGATAAAATCGCGGCCATTAACCGTTTTGCCGTAAGCGGTCATCTTGACCCTGAAAATGCCATAATCGTACGCAATAATAAGATACTCACGAACATCTCCACCCAGTTCAGTCAGCGAAAAGTTGCGCACGTCTGCATTGGGATAACGCACCTTGCCATCAACCAGTAGTGTATTGATATCCACCAGCTCTCGGTCTACGTCAATCAACAGCTTGTGGTAATCATTTCCCCCGCCGTCCAGCTCAACGTCAATTTTAACCGGGTTGGGATAAAGCCTGAGCGGCGGGTCGACCTGTTCACGGGTGAACATCGGCGTTGAAACCCGAAAGATCGGCTGCCATTCACCAGCCGGTACATTCAGATTAAACTGGCCGGTAAAAACACCATCAAGGGGGGCCTCATCCATGCCTCTACCATTGTCTTCAAACGTAGCAATTTGCTGGTCGTCAGCGCCAAAGTTATCGTAATTGGGGTTATTGGTGCTCACCAGATCGATAGTCAGTTCCACCACATCCCGAAACTGGCTGTAATCAATGGGTTTGTCACCATTGGTAAGATAAGCAGTTTGCTTGAGAATTTCGCCGGAAAATAAGATAGGAGGTAATGGCTCAGCATGTAAGGCGATATCCGAAAGCACCATTACCCGGCTGCCCTCAACAATTTGCCCCACTGCCTGCCAGGGGCCAGGCACCGGATTTTTAATGCTGATCATGTCGTAGGTATCAGAATCAAACCAGAAGATATCTTCCCCTTCTACCTGAGACTGAAATATCTTCGAGCCATCCGGGCGTACCAGCACAACCGGCGCAGAGCCATACTCGCGGAAGAACACCATGGTGACTTCCTTAACATTGTGATCAATGCGAAACCGGTTTTGCAGGAGTTTAATCCCGTTTTCATAATCGCTGCCAATGAGCGCAATGGGCGACTCACTCTCAGTTGGTCCGGCCGACGCCTCAGACGAAGGTTCCGCGTCCTGTGGCTCTGGCTGTTGGGCACTCACCGAAAAGGCCAGTGCCACGCCTAAGATTGTCAGTAATGCTCTGCTCACCCAATTAGCCCTGTGTTGGCAAAATTCACCGGTTTACTGGCGCCAGATAGGATTTTGTACCAGGTCCAGACGCGCCTCGTGTTGTGTTAATTCATCGGCAGTAGCTTGAATAACCTTTAATTTATTTCCATTACGGGGAATTCTGCGGATCACTTCAGCGCCACGATTATTGGCCTGATTATTCCCTGATAAGTTAAGGTCGGTCTGGCCGCCGGTCATCATCAGATACACATCGGCGAGGATTTCAGCATCCAGCAATGCACCGTGCAGTTCACGGTGGCTGTTGTCGATACCATAACGCTTACATAAAGCATCAAGGTTATTCTTCTGACCCGGGTGCATATCACGGGCCAGCACCAGGGTATCTAAAACGCCACAAATCTCTTTGGTTTTTACGCTCGCTGTAGGGCCATGCATGGCGAACTCATGATCCATAAAGCCCACATCGAAGGGCGCATTATGAATCACTAACTGGCCGCCGCGAATAAACTCAATAAATTCGCTGGCTACATCGGCAAATACCGGCTTATCGGCCAGGAATTCATTGGTGATACCGTGAACCTCGATGGCTTCCTGTTCAATTTCCCGTTTCGGGTTAATATAAACATGAAAGTGATTCCCGGTCAGCCGACGGTTAATAACCTCGACGCAACCTATTTCGATGATCCGGTGGCCTTCTCTGGGGTTAATACCTGTTGTTTCTGTATCCAGTACAATTTGACGCATAAACCACTCTTATCTTATTGCTGTTTGCGGTAGTATACCAAGCCACTGCCAAGTGACCACGCTTGAGGTTAAAAAAAGGAGAATTCGTGGCCCAACAATCTGTGCATATCTATACTGACGGCTCTTGTTTAGGCAACCCTGGCCCTGGCGGCTATGGTGCCATCCTGATTTACGGTAAGCACCGTAAAGAGATCAGTGAGGGGTTTACGCTTACCACCAACAACCGCATGGAACTGCTGGCCACCATTGAAGCGCTCAAATTGCTGACCAAGCCTTGTCAGGTTGAATTAACCACCGACAGTCAGTACGTGAAGAACGGTATAAACCAATGGATCCATAACTGGCGGCGCAACGGTTGGCGCACCAAAGACAAAAAGCCGGTAAAAAATGCCGACCTGTGGCAAGCGCTTGATGAAGCGATCAAGCCACACGAGGTTAACTGGCATTGGGTGAAAGGCCACAGTGGTCACCCGGAAAACGAACGCTGTGACGATTTAGCCCGTAACGCCGCCGAATCACCTACCAAAGAAGATACCGGTTATAACCCATGATTCACGAAAGCGCCCGCTGTCGGGCGCTTTACCTTAAACATCTCAGTCCGGCTTATTAGCCAGCACTTTATCAATATCGCCAGCCTCATGGCGCTCACGAAGCTGCTCCCACTCCTCACCAAAGGTACGGTTAACAATGCGGCCTCGCTGCACCGCTTCACGAGCCTCAACCTGCCCGGCCCAGCGCCTTACATGAGTATAAGTGTGAACCTGCAGAAACTCAGCGGCGTTATACAGATAACCCAGAGCCAAACAGCCATACCACGGCCAGATCGCGATATCGGCGATGGTGTATTCATCGCCCGCCATATAGGTATTCTGCGCCAGATGCTTATCCAGCACGTCCAACTGGCGTTTTGCTTCCATGGCAAAGCGATTAATCGGGTACTCCTGTTTTTCGTCGGCATAGGCGTAAAAATGGCCGAAGCCGCCGCCTAGAAACGGGGCCGACCCCTGTGCCCAGAACAGCCAGTTTAAGGTTTGGGTTCTGGCCAGGCCTTCAATTGGCAGGAACTTACCAAACTTCTCTGCCAGATAAACCAAAATCGACGCCGATTCAAATACGTTAATCTCTTTTTCGCCGGATTTATCTACCAACGCAGGAATTTTCGAATTCGGATTCACGGCTACAAAACCCGATGAGAATTGATCGGACTCACCAATATTAATCAGAAATGCATCATACTCTGCCGCAGTAACCCCGGCCGCCAATAACTCTTCCAGCATGATTGTTACTTTCTGCCCGTTTGGAGTACCCAGCGAATAAAGTTGTAGCGGATGCTCGCCTACCGGTAGCTCACGCTCAAAACGAGCGCCGGATTCCGGACTGTTAATGCTGGCCCACTTATTTGCGCCGGCCGTATCGTTTACCCATACCTTCGGTGGGACATACTGTTCACTCATCATATCTCCTGAGAATTGCGTTAATTTGGAAGCAGCAAAAATAGCAACAGGCCATCCAGCGGTGCATTACCAGCTAATGATCACCTTACCGCTGGTGTTATTGCTCAGCACCTGCTGATGCGCCTGCTCTGCTTCATTCACTGAATAGACCGTATCAACCGGTACTTTTAATTCACCGCGGCTAAACGCCGGCAAGCAATCCCGGCTAAATGCCTCTACCAGGCGCGCTTTATAGTCGTTGTCGCGGCTTCGTAAGGTGGTGCCTCGCACACTGGCCCGCTTGCCTAACAGCAATGCCATGTCCAGTTTGTCAGCAAAGCGCCCGGCCATCATGGCCAGGTACACCACTGCCCCGTCTGTCGCTAACACTTTAAGGTTGCGATTCAGATAAACACCAGCCACCATATCGAGCACCATATTAACGCCCTCAGGCCAGTGTGCTTTGAGTTTGGGCACAAAGTCATCCTGCTTGTAATTCACCAGCAATTCAGCGCCCGCCGCGGCACAGGTGGCCAGTTTTTGTGCCGATGACGCGGTAGTGGCAGTACTGATATCCCACAACTTACACAATTGCAGAGCGGCCAGTCCCACGCCACTGGCACCGGCGTGGATCAGTGCCTTCTGACCGTTTTCAATCCCTCCGACCCAACGCAGCGCCTGATACGCAGTTAAAAAGACCTCACTCAGGCCCGCCCCTTCTGCATCCGATATTGCTGCCGGCACGACCATCAGGTGCCGGGCTTCAATAACCACATATTCGGCGTAACCGCCACCAGCCACAATGGCACACACTCGCTGTCCGGGCTGCCAGTCTGACACCTCAGAGCCCACCGATTCAATCTTACCGCAGACCTCCAGCCCCAGAATCGGGCTTTCTCCCGGCGGGGGTGGATAATGCCCTGCGCGCTGTAGCAAATCGGCACGATTAACGGCAAAAGCAGACACTTTAACCCGTACCTGAGTGGCGGTAGGAATGGGTAAGTCACAGCTTTGCAGCGACAAACCCGATGCCATATCACCTTCGGTATGTTGAATAAATTGCATGAAAACACTCATTGTTGATAAATATCCGGCTGCCAGATTTGCATTAACGGACTGGCATCTTCCACCGGTGAAAAGCCGTATTTTGTGTATAAACCATGGGCGTCCTGGGTGGCCAGCATAAATCGTCTGAGCCCTTGTAAATCCGGATGGGTAACTACTGCATCGAGTATTTCACGGCTCACACCGCGCCCACGACATTCAGGCAACACAAACACATCAGACAGATAACCAAATGTGGCTTTGTCCGTGACAACGCGGGCAAACGCTACCGTGTTTTGCTGCGAATCGAGCGCCGCAAAACACAACGAATTTTCCAGTGCTTTATGTAATGTTGCCACGGGGATATTTTTCGCCCAGTAACTGTTACGAATAAACTCATGAATGGTTTGAAAATCCATTTCATGCAAATGATTGGTGATAATAACGGCAGAAGCAGACATAGCCAGTCCTGTGGCAAATAATCCGGGCCGTGCAGTGAACGGCAATAACCAGTATACTGCGCGCCGGATAAACAAAGAAGAATGTCAGAGTATGCCTGCTACCGTTATATTACAAGAAGGTCGCGAGAAATCGCTTAAACGTCATCACCCCTGGGTCTTTGATGGCGCTGTCGCTAGTGTAACAGGTCGCTGCCGCATGGGTGATACAGTAGATGTAGTAGCCGCTGACGGCTCATGGCTGGGACGTGGCGCATACTCTCCTGAGTCCCAGATTCGGGTACGCATCTGGACTTTTGACCAGCAGGAAGTCATTGATAACGCGTTTTTTCTGCGTCGTATTGAACAAGCCTGGCAACTGCGCCAGCGGTTGATGCAACAGGCCAACACCAATGCCTGCAGACTGATTGCGGCCGAATCGGACGGCTTGCCGGGTGTTACCGTTGATCTGTACAACAACCTGGCGGTACTGCAACTACTCAGTGCCGGTGCCGACAAACATCGAAGTAAAATTGTCTGGGCTCTGCAAAAACTGTTACCCGAGGTAGCCATTCTTGAACGCAGTGATGTGGATGTCAGAAATAAAGAAGGCCTTGAACCTTTGATCCAGCCGTTACACGGTGACATTCCCGATGAAGTGGAGATTGTCGAACACGGCGTAAAAATTGTGGTTAATCCGAATACGGGTCACAAAACCGGTTTTTATCTCGACCAGCGTGAAAACCGGCTGGCTGCCAGCCGTTATGCGAACCAGGCCAGCGTGCTTAACTGTTTCAGTTACACCGGCACCTTTGCCTGCTATGCGTTGAATGGCGGGGCATCACATGTCACCAATGTTGACGTTTCGCAACCGGCGCTGGACATGGCCAGCCGCCATATTGCACTCAATGGCTTTGCGCCAGAGCAATGTACGCAGGTAAAAGGCGATGTGTTTGAAGTACTGCGCAGTTACCATAATCAACAACAGCAGTTCGATATGGTGATCCTCGACCCGCCCAAGTTTGTCGATAGCAAAGCTTCGCTTAAACGGGCCTGTCGCGGCTATAAAGATATCAATATGTATGGAATTCACGCGGTCAAACCCGGTGGTATCTTGCTGACATTCAGCTGCTCGGGCTTAATGGAACAGTCGTTGTTCCAGAAAATTGTTGCAGACGCAGCACTGGATGCCGGCCGTCGGGTGCAAATTCTCGAGCATTTGTCCCAGGCGCCGGATCATCCGGTAGGCCTGAACTACCCGGAAGGCTATTACCTGAAAGGACTGGTTTGCGTCGTTCTGTAGGGAATTAAGCCATTCATAGAACGAACGAATCCTAGCGCTGCCCGCCAGAGGTAGCGCTTAGTCTGACTAAACGTTAACTATTTCATTTCAGAAATTTCAACACCCACAATACAACTGCTATCAGACTCAGGTAAGCAACGCACCACTTTTGCTACTGCCGATAACGATGGAATTTGTGAACTGGTTGAATCGATGCTAACGCTCACCTGCGTGCCGACTTCAATTGATGGTTCATCAACTTCCAACGACATACCGGTTGCGCTGATATCCTTACACACCGCCTGAAGCGTCCGGCTCGACTCATCATCGATTATTTGTAACTGACACGGAGAGTTAACCATCATCCTGAAAAAGTTGCGTTTATCATCGTATCCTAACATCTACTTACTTCTCCTCTCACCTCAACTGCAAATGGAAGGGCAAACTTGCCCTACTACTAACAAGTTTATAGGGTGACATCCGTGAGTTGTCAATGTAATTTCAGACCAGCCTGAGGGTTATGTTTAAAATAACGTTATTTGTTGGTTTATAAATCCTCAGACCAGCCACTTAAAAGGCTTCCAGAGCGCTTAATACCCGTTTAGCAGAGATCGGATAAGCGGTGCCAAGTTGCTGAGCAAACAGGGAAACTCTGAGTTCTTCAATCATCCAGCGGACCTCAGCCAGCGCTTCAGGCACTTTATCAGCATGATATTTATTGAGGACCCCGGCATAAGCCTGCTCTACTTTGTCCAGCGTGATCTGTTGTAACCGGTCACGATTAGGATCCACTGGCAGTTTCTCCAGACGGCGAGCCAGCGCTTTAATATAACGGTTCCAGTCTGCCAACCGGGCAAAACCGACCTCGGCCACAAATCCCGGGTAAACCAGCGTGCCAAGATGCTGTTTGATGTGGTTAAGGCCAGCCACCATATCCAGCGATACTTTGCCTTTCATCTTTTTCTGGCACTGATGAGCCAGGGTCAGGCCGGTTTCCACCTGTTGAGCGATAGCCAGCACCGACTCATTGATGTTCGCCCGTACATGGTCCAGGCAACGATCAAAGCTCGCTTTATCACGAATAATCAGGCTATGCTGCGCCTGGAACTCGTGGCTGAGCGCGTCTATCCCCGCCAGAATACAGTCGTCAATAAGGGCTTTAATCTGCCCAAACGGGTTAAAGTACAAGCCCAGCTTGGCTTTGTTTGGTAACTTTTGTTCCAGGTAATTCACCGGCGATGGCATTCCCAGCATCAATAAGCGATTAAGCCCCTGCTGATGCAAAGCATTCGCTTTTTCCTGTTCGGCCACCAACTCAATGTCCACCCGACCGTTATGATTAACCAGCGCGGGATAAGCCTGTACCTCAAAGCCGCCGTGTTTTTGCGTAAAACTGGCAGGCAGGCTGTCGAAATCCCAGGCCGTAATGTCCTTACGTTCCAGTTCAGGGGTAGCAGCCTGTTCAAAGGTTTCCTTTACCCTGCCCTGCAAACGGTCTTTCAGTGCTTCCAGATCGTCCCCACGCCCCAATACTTTGTGGTCAGCGTCTACTACCGCAAAATGCATGATTAAATGCTTATCCAGCTGATCCAGCTGCCAGTCCTCCGGCTCCACCCTGACACCGGTCATTCGTAACAGCTTGGTAGCCAGCGCATCCAGCAGTTTTATCGGCTTACCGGACTTGTCTTCCTGCATGCGCATATCCGCCAGTGCGGCCTGCGCGTAATTAGGTGCAGGCACAAAATTACGCCGCAGCCGTTTCGGTAGGCTTTTGATCAGTTGAATAACCCTTTCTTCACGCAGTCCCGGCACCTGCCAGTCAAAGCCGTCATCCACCACCTGATTCAGCAACGGCAACGGGATAGTCACTGTCACGCCATCATCTTCAGCATTGGGCTCAAAATGGTAACTCAATGGCAATTTGATATTGCCCTGCTGCCACACATCGGGAAAAGCATTGGCCGCCGACGTACCCGGTTGTTCGCGAAACACATCCTGCTCGGTAAGACGCAAAAACCCGGTTGAAGGCTGCTGCTTTAACCACTTTTTAAATGCCGCGTCATTATTTACCTCAACCGGCAGTTTCCCGGCATAAAAATCAACCAGTATTTGCTCATCCACCATCAGATCACGGCGGCGGGTTTTCTGCTCCCAGTCGTCGGCGAGTTCCAGCAATGCCTGATTATCGTCCAGGAAATCATAGCGCATGCGGGTTTCGCCATTGACCAGCGCTTCGCGAATAAACAGTTGGTGACAGGTAGCCGGATCAATCTGGCTGTACGTCACGTAACGCTGCGCCACTATTGGCAGCCCGAACAGGGTAACCCGCTCGCTGGCTGTCACCGCACCGCGTTTTTTCGACCAGTGGGGCTCGGCGTAATTGCGCTTCACCAAATGCTTGCCCAGCGCTTCCAGCCATTGCGGCTCAATTTTAGCCACCATGCGGCCAAACAGCTTGGAGGTTTCCACCAGCTCAGCTGCCACAATCCACTTAGGATTCGCTTTAGCCAGGCCAGAGCCGGGGAAAATCATAAACTTAGTATTGCGCGCACCAAGGTATTCGCGGTCTTTATCTTTCATTCCAACGTGAGATAACAAGCCGCTGCACAGTGCCTGGTGAATTGCCTGATAATCCGCCGCCTGACTGGTAATACGCAAGTCAATTTCGGCAACCGATTTACGTAACTGACTAACAATATCCTGCCACTCCCGCATGCGCAGGTAATTAATAAAGTGGCCGTGGCACCATTTACGTAACTGACTGTTAGACAGTGCTTTTTGTTGTTCGCGAAACGCCACCCATAAATTCCACAGGGCAATAAAATCAGAGTCTTTATCGGCAAATTCACTGTGCGCTTCATCTGCCTGGGCCCGTTTATCCTGAGGCCGCTCGCGGGGATCCTGGATAGACAACCCGGCGGCGATCACCATGACTTCCATCAGGGCATTAAACTCGCCCGCGGAGACCACCATACGCGCGTAACGCGGATCGACCGGCAAGCGGGATATTTGCCGGCCCAACTTAGTTAAGGCAATCCGGCCTTTGTGACGGCTGATAGCTTCAATTTCTTCCAACAGTCTGAAACCATCGTTAATTTGCCGGCTATCGGGCGGTTGAACAAAGTCGAACTGATTAATATCACCCAGACCGAGGCTGGCCATTTGCAGGATTACCGAGGCCAGGTTAGTTCGCAGGATCTCCGGATCGGTAAATGCTGGCCGCGACTCGTAATCCTGCTCTGCGTACAAGCGAATACAGATCCCTTCTGACACCCGACCACAGCGACCGGCCCGTTGGTTGGCCGACGCCTGCGAGATGGGCTCAATGGGTAAGCGCTGTACTTTACTGCGCGCGCTGTAACGGGAAATTCGCGCCGTTCCGGGGTCAATCACATACTTAATGCCGGGCACGGTTAACGACGTTTCGGCCACATTGGTCGACAGCACAATACGCCGGCCGTTGTGAGACTGGAAGATACGCTGCTGTTCAGACGCCGACAACCGGGCATAAAGCGGAATAATTTCGGTATGCCGGTACTGGCGGCGACTCAGCGCATCCTGGGTATCGCGAATTTCACGCTCACCACTTAAAAACACCAGAATATCGCCGGGGGGCTCGCGCATCAGCTCATCCACCGCGTGAATAATTCGCTCGACCTGATCGGCATCGTCTTCGGCTTCTTCCGGATCGTGATAGCGTATTTCAACCGGGAATGTCCTACCGCTCACTTCGATAATCGGCGCATCATTAAAATAACGCGAGAAACGCTCCGGATCGATGGTTGCCGAGGTAATAATGACTTTCAGTTCGGGGCGTTTTGCCAGCAGTTGTTTAAGATAACCAATTAGAAAATCAATATTGAGGCTGCGTTCGTGGGCTTCATCAATAATGATGGTGTCATATTGGTTAAGGAAACGGTCCTGCTGCATTTCTGCCAGCAGCATACCGTCGGTCATCAGTTTAACCAGGCTGTTCTCACTCACCTGATCTGAAAAACGAATTTTAAACCCGACTAAATCCCCCAGAGTGGTGTTGAGCTCATCGGCAATCCGGTTTGCCACACTCCGGGCAGCCAGTCGCCGAGGCTGTGTATGAGCAATGGTGCCGGCCACGCCACGGCCTAACTCAAGACAAATTTTGGGGATTTGGGTCGTTTTACCCGAACCGGTCTCACCGGCGATGATCACTACCTGATTATCGGCAATCGCCTGTTTAATATCGTCTTTTCTATCACTGACAGGCAGCGGCGGGTAGTCGATGTCCGGAATCGAAGCTTTACGCGTCGAACACCTGTCCACCGAGGTATTAATACGCTCGATGATTCTTTCCAGTTGCTGCTGATTATTTTCAACGGTTAAGTCGGCCTTGCCCAGTTTTTGTAACTGGCGGCGTATAGGAAACCGGTCCTTGATGAGGCATTGCGGCAATTGGCTCAGTAGCGCACTGATCGGCGAAGGCTTTGACATAAAAGCAGATAATATCCGGAAACTAAAAAACGCTGCGATCCTAGAAGAACCGCGACCATTTTTCCAGTCTCAATATCCCGAAAGCAAGCGAGCTGGTCTTTTATCAGCCCGCCATACCGGCTCAATCGCTGTCATCCGCTACCAGTTACTGCGATTTACTGCTAAAACATCAGGCGGTTTTGGGATATTCCGCATGTAAGTGTTTATCAATAGCAAACAGGATTTGACTGCGTGTAATACAGCCTACCAGCTTATTATCACTGTTAACTACCGGGTACACTTTGGGTTTTTCCACCAATAGCTTTTCTGCCACGGCCAGAATCGACATGTCATCGCGAACCGTCAGTACGGGCGTTTTCATAATTTCTCCCACCCGACACACTTGTTCCCGGTAATAAGTCGACTCTACCATCGCTTTAATACAATCCTGCTCTGATAAAAACCCACACAGCTCACCGGCTTTGTCTAACACCGGGCCGCCAGATTGATTGTTGTGTAAAAGTTTTTCCACTGCTTCAGCCACCGGCATAGACTCGGTTAGCTTAACCGGATGCTGACTCATGTATTTACTGACCAGTAACGACTCCATAATTCCTCCTTTGCCACGATTAAATCGAAAACGCTCTGCTGTGGCGTGATTGTTATTATCAAGAGGTTGATAGCGCATACTACAGCTATATAACAAGGTCCAAAAAGCCCGGTTATTAAGACAGCCTCTGGGGCATCTTGCCCTGTATTAAGACTAGTTCAGAATACCCCGGAATGTTAACTTTTTCTTAACACTACTTTGGTCGTATTAAAGGGGTATTTTAGGAGGATGGAAAGGTGATTTCAGCAGGCTGACTTCACCAAAAGTGTGACTTATATCACCTTTAAAGGCATTCAGGGCATTAACAGGTATTAATGCCCTGTATCAGTATTACTCAATCCATGCTTTATAGATGCCTACTTTCACTTGGCCATCAGTATCTATTTGCGCGCGGTACATCCCCGCAGAATTAAACACCGCGGCAATGTTACCATCGTGATCGATTGCGATAATACCGCCATCACCGCCCGCTTCTACCAACACCTCATTGATAACCGTATTGGCCGCGTCATCCAGACTAACCCCGGTGTATTTCATTCGTGAACAGATATCTGCCGCAACATGGTAACGAATAAAATACTCGCCATGGCCGGTGGCTGATACGGCACAACTGGCATTATCCGCCCAGGTACCGGCACCAATCACCGGCGAGTCACCTATTCGGCCGTAACGCTTGGCTGTCATTCCACCGGTTGACGTTCCCGCGACCAAATTCCCCTGCTTATCCAGGACCACAGCACCAACGGTGCCAAAACGCTCATTACCCTGTTGACCGCCGTACTCAATACCAGCCTTTAAAATACGTTCCCGGGCTTTTTCCAGCGCTTTAAAACGGCGCTCAGTATCAAAGATGTGATTGTCTACCGGCTCCATTCCCCTGGACAATGCAAAGTCCTCAGCGCCTTTACCACTGAGCAAAACATGAGGAGAATGGTTCATTACGGCCTGTGCTGCTTCAATCGGGCTGGCAATGGTTTTTACTCCGGCCACCGCACCGGCGTTGAGAGTGCCACCATGCATCATAGAAGCATCCAGCTCATGCTCACCATCAAAAGTGTACACCGCGCCGATGCCCGCATTAAACAGCGGCGACTGTTCAAGCACTTGTATTGTTTGAATCACAGCAGTTTCGCCATCAACACCGGATTGCAGTAACGCATAACCTTTTTTTACCGCTTCGGTTAGTTTTTCAACGTAAGCTTGTTCACGCTCCGGCGTCATATTCTTTTTCAGAATGGTGCCGGCCCCGCCGTGGATAACAATTGCCACATCGGCAGCCAGGGTTTGAAAAGACAACCCTAGCGCACATAAAGACGCAGCGAAAAAGGGTTTACATTTAAAGTGATTGAGCATAATCGGTTCCCCAAATTTATTATCGTTGTGTCATTTACTTTACTGTCTATCGCTGTGCTTCGCCAGCGTCATTCAACCTGCCACACCGGGACTTCCTCCCGATCACGGATTTTCTGGCTTCCCCCCCGGTTAACCATGTTAGGATGTGGGAATAAAAGCAAAAGCGTTACGGATTAAACGACCTTAAACATGAGTACTACCAGTTCTGCAACCTTTCTCTGGCACGATTATGAAACCTGGGGCATAAGCCCTCAAAAGGACCAGCCCAGTCAGTTCGCTGCTATACGCACTGATCAGGACCTGAATGAAGTAGGCAAACCCATCAATATTATGTGCCGGATAGCCAACGACTACCTGCCTAACCCGCAGGCAGCGCTGGTCACTAAGCTTACGCCACAGCATACTTTGCGGGATGGCATGACAGAGGCTGACTTTGCGGCCAAAGTGCATCAGGCCATGAGTGAGCCTAATACCTGTGTCGTGGGGTATAACAGTATTCGTTTTGATGACGAAGTCAGTCGCTATTTGTTTTACCGTAACTTTTACGACCCTTATGGGCGGGAATGGCAAAACGGTAACAGCCGCTGGGATATCATTGATCTGGTCAGAGCCTGTTACGCATTGCGTCCCGAAGGCATTGAATGGCCCCTGCGGGAAGATGGCAGCCCCAGTTTTAAGCTCGAATTACTTACCGCAGCAAACGGCATCGACCATGGCCAGGCCCACGACGCCCTGGCAGACGTGCGGGCAACCATTGCACTGGCGCGTCTGATTAAAGTAAAGCAGCCCAAGCTATTTGATTATGCATTTTCATTACGTCAGAAAGCTCAGGTACTTAAACAAATTAACCTGCAACAACTGACCCCACTGGTGCATGTCTCGTCAAAAATCCCGGCCAGTCAGGGATGTTGCACCTGGATCCTGCCAGTAGCGCAGCACCCTACCAATCCCAATGCCATTATCTGTGTGGATTTAAGCAAGGACCCGGAGGACATTTTAAGCGAAAATGCAGAGACCCTGCGGAGTTTGCTTTACGCGAAACAAGACAGTTTTGAAGAAGGCCAGCAACGACCGGGGATCAAACTGATCCACATAAACCGCTCGCCCTTTATCACCACTGCCAAGGCCCTCACTGAAGACAATGCAGAGCGGCTGGGTCTTAATCGCGAAGCGTGCCTGAACCACTACAAGCGCCTCACGGAAGCAACTGCCTGGCGGGATACGCTAATAGAGCTTTACAATACGCCCCACGAAGACTCAGAACCCGATGCCGACCATGCGCTTTACAGCGGTGGTTTTCTTACCAGTGAAGAGAAACACTGGTGTGATGACGTGCGCATTGCTGAACCGGAACAACTCAGCGTACTGGCTGAACGCATGCAAAACCCTAAGCTTAAAACCCTGCTGTTTCGCTATCGTGCCAGAAACTACCCGCAAACCCTCACTTATGATGAGAGTCAGCGCTGGCAACAACACCGCCAATTTAGATTGACAGCACCAGATTCTCCGGCCAGTATCACAATAGATGCGTACCTCATGGAGCTGGAGCAACTGGCCATGCAGCACGCTGAAAATCATGAGCATAAAGCGATATTGAAAGCGTTATATGAGTACGCACAAAATTTATAGTATTTGGGTAGGGTCTACGACTACAGAAATCCCCAAAATTGCAGATATAAAATAATAACAAATACGACTTGTTCACGCACTTGGTGCGATAACAGACAGGAATGGCAATGCAAGGTGTAAATTTTTCTTTCGATAGCAACCGGGAAAATGTAACGTTAACCCTCTCCCCCGGCGAGCTGGAACAGGAACTCTCAGCAGAAGAGGTCCACAAAGCCCTGTGCGAACAAGGCTTCGACGAAGTGTATTTGTCTCAAAACGCCATCAAAACTGCCTGTGATAAGGCGAATCACCTGTTTAAAACCCGCGACAGCTCTCAACAGGTCGTTGAGCAGGTTGGTGAACGCCGCCACACCGAAGTTGAATTCCGCATAAGCGAAGACAACATGAGCGCCTATGCCGTTCTTACTGCCCCGCACGGCGGACAACTGCCCCGCGCTGAACAAATTCAGGTGATGGCGAAAAATAGCGGTATTCGTCGCGGCGTCGGCATAAAACGCATACGCGCACTACTGGAGCGCGTGGCTGAGGCTGAGCCAGGCAGTCACGTAGAGGGGCAAATAGCCAAAGGCCTGCCGCCCCGCGATGGCCATTCGTCCAAGCAGATACCACTGGTACCCAATGCGCTGGAGCGAGTGCTTAAACCCCAGGCTAAAACAGATAAGAAAGTCGATTTACGTAACCTGGGCGAAATTGTTTGCGTCAAAGCAGGCGCTGAAGTATTGCGCCGTGAGGCACCGGGTAAAGGCCGCCACGGCTTCGATGTGCGCGGTAACGTCTTACCTTCCAAGGTTGGCGATTGGGTGCCGCTCAATCTGGGCAGTGGCACGGCGCTGAGCGATCACGATGAAAACCTGGTAGTGTCTACGATAGCCGGCATGCCTAAATACAGCGACCTTGTGATGCAGGTAGACGACACCTTTATTTGTCAGGGCGTTAACGTTGGCACCGGCCATATTACCTATGAAGGTTCGGTACTGGTTAATGGAGACGTTACTGAAAATATGATTGTAAAAGCCAAAGGTGATGTCACTGTAAATGGCTTCGCCGAGTCTGCCCACATTCAGGCTGACGGCGACGTAATCATTACCGAAGGCGCCATGGGTAAGCAGTCTGATGACCATAACGACTTCACCTGTACCATCCAGGCTGGCGGCAGTGTTTATCTGCAGCACGGTCAGGGACTGGATATCGTGTGTGGCGGTAACCTCAATGTGGGTCGTCAGCTGGCACATTGTCGGGTTATTACTGGTGGCCAGATTGTCATTGGACAGCCGGAAAATCCTCAGGGCAACCTGTTTGCCTGTGAAATCAGCAGTCATGGGCCGGTTATTGCCGGCACGGTAGGCGCTGTATCCGGTAGCACTTTGCGCATTGACTTCAGCATGGGCTTTAATCAGCTGCAGGCACGCAAGGATAGCTTCGAGGATCTGCTGCGCCAGATTCGGGGCAATACTGAACGCCACAAACAAAAAATTGATAATATCAATAACCGCGTTGTGCCCAAGTCATTACTGAGCAAGATTGACGAAGCCAAAGAAATGCTTAAAAACGAGGCGAATTTACTCACCTGGATGGAAAGCAAAGCGGTGGAAATGTCTCAGGCCAAGCAGCAATATCAGGAAGCCGCTAAGCTGATAGCTAATAAGAAGCTTTATTCCGGGGTATCGGTAAAACTTAACAACCGCAACTGGCGCTCTGAACGGGAATATGACCGCGCGCAAGTCAGCTATGAGATGCACCAGTGGAAATACGAACCACTGATGTAATAGCAATCCGCTTGGCGAGTCAGAATACAAACAGGGCAGCCACATGGCTGCCCTGTTTCGTTATTTCACGTCCACCCTCTTAGGTTTCTGCAATCATCACTTTCCCGCTGTGATGGCGGCGTGCCAGATACAACGCCTGACTCGCTCGCTCATACCAGTCAGCAAACGTCTCGCCTTCCTGCAACGCCGCCAGTCCAATCGAAAAAGGTAACAGACGAATATCATCCCTGGGATGGGTTTCAATGGCATCCTTTAAACGCTCAGCCAGAATTTTCGATGCCGCAATAGGCGTTTGTGGACAAAGAATGATGATCTGCTCGGCACTCCAGCGCCCGGCAATATCCACTTCACGCATGCTACGCAGACACACTCTGGCCAGTTCGCGCATGCCCTCTTCCGAAAACGGTTTATCGCCCGGATTAGGGCGTACATTCTGGGTAGAAAAATCAAACAGTATAAGTGTCGCAGCAGTATGAAAACGGTTAAACCGCGACACCTCATCCTCGGCCCGGTGCAGCATAAAGTTGCGATTATAAAGATTGGTGGCGGAATCATGAGACGACAAAAACTCCAGCATGCGGTTTTTCTCCAGCAACACTGACTGCAGATTTTCCATTTCTTCCTGTTTAAGACGCAACTCCCGGCCATATTTTCGAATGATATTGCGCCGCCAGAATAAGGTCGCCAGTATCACTGCCACACAGGCAATACCTAGTACCGCAAGACGGAAATCCTGATGGTACTGACGTTTTACATTGCTCCAGCGCTTATAAATATCCACCCGGGCTGCTTCCGGAAGACGTCTGATAGCATCATTAATGGTTTCAATCAGCTCAGGAAAGGCCTTATTAACGCCCATGCGTAAAGAATTGTAAGGCTCGGCATATCCCACAATGGCCATTTCCTGCATGTTCATTTTATTCAGTTCTGAATTCACACTCAGCAATGCCCCGGCGAATACATCAATGTCGCCATGGCTTAGTAAACGTAATCCCTCAGCCTCACTTTCAACCAGCTGTATACTCAGCTGCGGATAATAACGGGCCAGATATTCTGCCAGAAAAGAGTCTTTCGCCACGCCAACCAGTTGGCTGTTAAGCCCTTCAAGCCCCTGATACATCACTTTTGCATCACGGGCAATAAGGACATTCGGCGACTGAAAATACGGCACCGTAAAATCCAGATAGACATTACGGTGCGCCGAGCTGTTGAGCATAGACATCAACATACAGCGGCCGGTTTGAACGTATTCAAGAGACTGTCGGAAGGAGTCGGTTTTCACCAGTTTAAAATCAAGATTCGCCAATTCACCTATCAGTTTAAGGTAGTCGGCAGAAATCCCCACATGCTTATCGTTGCGGAGCATTTCGTAGGGTACCCAGGTTGGGTCGATACAATAGGTAACCGATTTCGGTTTGGCGTTTGCTTCACCCGCCAAAATAGCGGTGCAGATAACAAAGCAAAGCGTAAATACTGTTCGTAATCTGAACATCACCATGTCATTTATTCTTGTTTTTACCAAGTATGCGTTGCAACGTTCTTTAAATCAACTGATTGACACAATGACGAATAAAATCAATGTAATGTTGAGGTGTTTGAGGCTGGCAAATAAATCCAGGGCCCGCTCACCGGACCCTGGACAGTCGTGAACCTGTTTTACAGCATTTCTACTGCCAGTGCCACACCTTCACCACCACCGATACACAGTGAGGCAATCCCTTTACTCAAGCCTTTTTGCTTCAGGCCGTGTAGCAGGGTAACCAGGATCCGCGCACCAGAAGCACCAATCGGGTGACCCAGCGCACACGCACCGCCTTTAATGTTAACCTTGCTTTCATCCAGGCCCAGCTTTTTAATGGCCAGCATGGTCACCATGGCAAAGGCTTCGTTGATCTCAAACAGATCCACATCGTCTTTACCCCATCCCGCTTTTTCCAGTACTTTTTCCATCGCGCCTACCGGAGCAACAGTAAAGTCTTCCGGTGCAATAGAGTTAGTGGCATGAGCTACTACTTTGGCCAGCGGCGTTAAGCCCAGTTCAGCAGCTTTCGACTCACTCATTACCAACAGCGCTGCAGCACCATCAGAGATAGAGCTTGAATTAGCGGCAGTCACCGTACCATCCCGTTTGAACGCTGGGCGCAGCGAAGGAATTTTATCCGGACGAGCAGAACCCGGGCCTTCGTCGGTGTCTACCACTACATCGCCTTTACGGGTAGCAATGGTTACCGGCACAATTTCATCGCCAAAAGTGCCAGTGTTGATCGCTTCGTTGGCTTTCGACAATGAAGCAATGGCAAATTCATCCATCATTTCACGAGTCAGGCCTTCGGCATCGGCCGTTGCCTGGGCAAAACAACCCATGGCCTGACCGTCGTAGGCATTTTCCAGACCGTCCATCATCATGTGGTCAAGCACTTTGCCGTGCCCCATACGGTACCCACCGCGGGCCTTTGGCAACAGATAAGGCGCACCACTCATGCTTTCCATCCCACCGGCAACGATCACTTCGGCGCTGCCCGACTGAATCATATCCGAGGCCAGCATCACCGCCTTTAAGCCTGAGCCACAGACTTTATTGATGGTTACTACGCCTGCCGATAACGGTAATTCTGCTTTCAGTGACGCCTGTCTGGCGGGTGACTGTCCTAAACCTGCAGGCAATACACAGCCCATAATGACTTCGTCTACCGCAGCAACATCAATATCACCGCATGCTGCTTTAATCGCTTCTGCGCCTAAATCAGTGGCTGGCAGCGTCGACAGCGACCCCATAAAACCGCCCATGGGAGTACGTTTCGCAGCTACAATAACGACAGATTCTTTACTCATAGTTTCCTTGCCTCAATTGAGATTTAAACAAATACAGATAACCACCTGCTCGAGCCTACTACTGCACATAGCCTACACCTGTATAAAAAAATAAACACACGACTTTGGTTTTATGTCAGTCATGGCGTTTATAAATTTGACGTTAAATAAATGTTACATTAAATTCACTTTTAACCTAACCCTAACGTTAACGTAAATCAATTTACCAGTACAGTTATCACACCCGAAGGTAGGTGACCAAAAGGATACCGGCAATGACCAATCAAAATAATGAATTAACCTACTCTATTGGTGAACTCGCTAAAGAATTTGATATTACACCCCGTTCTATTCGTTTTTATGAAGAACAGGACTTATTAAGTCCCGAGCGTACAGGGCAAACACGTATCTACTGTAACAAAGACCGGGTCAGGTTAAAGCTAATACTGCGTGGTAAGAGGTTGGGCTTCTCGTTAGCTGAAATCAAGAACCTGTTTGAACTCTACGATAGCAACGCCAACTCCATGCTGCAACTGGAAGCTATGTTACAGATGACAGAACAAAAACGTGCCATTCTGCGCCAACAGCTCGACGATATTCAAATGCTCATGAACGAGCTCGATGAAGTTGAAAAGCGTTGCCGCGACGAACTGGCCGACTTACAAAAAAGAGGTAGTTAAGCCATGACGACACATTACCCCACTCTTAATTTTGATTTGGGTGAAGACATCGACATGCTCCGCGAGCATGTTCACCAGTTTGCTCAGAACGAAATTGCGCCGTTAGCCAGTCAGGCTGACGAAGACAACGCTTTTCCCAATCAGCTGTGGCCAAAGCTCGGCGATATGGGGTTGCTTGGCGTCACGGTCAGCGAACAATTCGGCGGCTCTGAAATGGGTTACTTGGCACATACAGTGGCCATGGAAGAAATCAGCCGGGCCTCCGCCGGTATCGCTCTGAGCTACGGCGCTCATTCTAACCTGTGTGTGAATCAGATCTTTAAGAACGGCAACGACTCCCAGCGCGAGAAGTACCTGACGAAGCTGGTGAGCGGTGAGCACATTGGCGCGCTGGCCATGAGTGAACCGAACGCCGGTTCCGATGTGGTCAGCATGAAACTCAATGCCCGTAAAAGCGGCGATAAGTACATCCTCAATGGCAACAAGATGTGGATCACCAATGGCCCGGATGCGCATACCTTTGTTATCTATGCCAAAACCGACGTCACTGCCGGCCCGAAAGGCATTACCGCCTTTATTGTCGAACGTGACTTCCCTGGTTTCAGCCGCGCCCAAAAGCTGGACAAACTGGGGATGCGCTCGTCCAACACCTGCGAGCTGGTATTTGAAGACTGTGAAGTGCCTGCTGAAAACATCCTCGGCGAAGAAGGCGGCGGTGTCCGTGTACTGATGAGCGGCCTGGACTACGAACGCCTGGTGCTGTCCGGCGGCCCGCTGGGCATTATGCAGGCCTGTATGGATGCGGTAGTACCGTACATTCACGACCGTAAACAGTTTGGCCAGTCAATTGGCGAGTTCCAGCTGGTGCAGGGCAAAGTGGCCGACATGTATACCCAGATGAATGCCGCACGCGCCTATGTATATGCGGTTGCCAAAGCCTGTGACCGCGGCGAAACCGCCCGCAAAGATGCCGCCGGCGCGATTCTCTACTCAGCCGAACTGGCTACCAAAATGGCCCTCGATGCCATTCAGTTACTCGGCGGCAATGGTTATATCAACGAATTCCCCACCGGCCGCTTGCTGCGTGACGCCAAGCTGTATGAAATTGGGGCGGGTACGTCAGAGATACGACGGATGTTGATTGGACGTGAGCTGTTTAAAGAATCAGCCTGAGCCAATCACCACTTACTAACGACAGGACACCAGAGGAGGCACTATGCCTGTACTCACCAGTCAGGTTAATCCACAAAGCGATGCCTATAAACAAAATCAACAGGGCATGCAAAAAGTGGTGGATGATCTGCATAAAACCATTGCTAACCTTTTAAAAGGTGGTGGCGAAAAATACGTGGCCCGGCATAAAGCCAAGGGCAAATTACTGGCTCGCGAACGAATCGATGCGCTGCTGGACACCGACTCGCCGTTCCTCGAAATTGGCCAGTTAGCAGCTCATAATGTGTATGGCGAAGACGTTCCCTGTGCCGGCGTGGTGGCCGGGATTGGCCTTATTCATGGCACTGAATGTATGGTGGTGGCCAATGATGCCACCGTCAAAGGTGGCAGCTATTACCCGTTAACCGTAAAAAAACACCTGCGCGCCCAGGCCATTGCCGAGCAGAATCACCTGCCCTGTATTTACCTGGTCGATAGTGGCGGCGCTAACCTGCCCCGTCAGGATGAGGTGTTTCCGGATCGTGACCATTTCGGCCGGATCTTCTTTAATCAGGCCCGCATGTCGGCAAAGAACATTCCACAAATAGCGGTGGTTATGGGCTCATGCACCGCAGGCGGTGCTTATGTGCCGGCCATGGCCGATGAAAGCATTATTGTTAAAGAACAAGGCACTATCTTTTTGGCTGGTCCACCGTTAGTTAAGGCGGCCACCGGTGAGGAAGTCAGTGCCGAAGAGCTCGGCGGAGGCGATGTGCATACCCGGGTATCCGGGGTTGCCGACCACCTGGCTAATAACGATCTGCACGCACTGGATATTGCCCGCAACGCGGTTGCCAGACTAAATCGCCAGAAGCCGGTGACTACCGCTAATCAAACGGTTAAGCCACCACGCTATCCCATTGCCGAGCTGTACGGCATCGTGCCACAGGATCTGCGCCAGCCCTTCGATGTCAGAGAAGTGATTGCGCGGATTGTCGATGACTCTGACTTTGATGAATTTAAAGCCCGCTACGGCACCACCCTAGTGTGCGGTTTCGCGCATCTTTACGGCATACCGGTGGGTATTGTGGCCAACAATGGCATTCTGTTTGGCGAATCAGCCCAGAAAGGCGCACATTTTGTGGAGCTTTGCAGCCAACGTAAAATTCCGCTGATATTCCTGCAGAACATTACCGGCTTTATGGTGGGTAAACAGTATGAAGCATCGGGTATCGCCAAACACGGCGCCAAAATGGTGACGGCTGTAGCCTGTGCCAATGTGCCCAAATTAACCGTACTCATCGGTGGCAGTTTTGGTGCCGGTAACTACGGCATGTGCGGCCGCGCTTACGATCCCAGATTTATGTTTATGTGGCCCAATGCGCGCATTTCAGTAATGGGTGGTGAGCAAGCCGCAGGCGTCCTGGCTCAGGTGAAAAAAGATCAGGCCGAGCGTTCAGGTACCGCCTGGACCGAAGCCGATGAGAAAGCGGTAAAACAACCGGTGATCGACAGCTACGAACAGCAGGGCCACCCCTACTACGCATCCGCCCGTTTATGGGATGACGGCGTTATCGATCCGGCAGATACCCGTTCGGTACTTGGTCTGGCATTAAGTGCCTGTCTCAATAAACCCATTGAAGATACGCAGTTTGGCGTATTCAGAATGTAGGGAAAAGATGATGACCGAATACGTATTATATGACGTCGATAATCTGGGGGTTGCCCGGATTACGCTGAACCGCGCCGACAAACACAATGCCTTCAATGAAGACATGATTGCTGACTTAACCGCCAGCTTTAAACGAACCGCTACCGACCCGGCTGTGAAAGCTGTGGTGCTGGCCAGTAACGGCAAAAACTTCAGTGCCGGTGCCGACTTAAACTGGATGCAGAAAATGGCTGGCTATACCGAAGCGCAAAACCGCGCCGATGCCATGCAGCTCGCCACCATGTTGCACACCCTTTATACCCTACCCAAACCTACCATAGCCCGGGTACAGGGTGCCGCTTTTGCCGGTGCCGTTGGGCTTATCGCCTGTTGTGACATAGCCGTGGCCTGCAAACTGAGTAAGTTTTGCTTAAGCGAAACCAAAATCGGGCTGGTTCCCGCCACCATCAGTCCCTACGTAATAGAAGCCATGGGTAAACGGATTGCCAAACGTTACTTTATGACCGCGGAGGTCTTTACCGCACGGCGTGCCCGCCGGTTAGGATTAATTAGCGAAGCGGTGAGCGAAGATCAACTCGATTTCACCATCGAGCAACTCATCGATACGCTGTTAAAAAACAGTCCGAAAGCCGTCAGTGAAGCTAAAGCGCTTATCAATACCGTGGCAAATCAGCCCTTAGATGAGCCGCTGCGTGAACTCACCAGCGACTGGATTGCCCGGATCCGCGTCTCTGAACAAGGTCAGGAAGGGCTCAATGCCTTTTTGCAAAAACGTCCACCCAACTGGTTACCTGCAGGGCCAAAGGAGTAAATCATGTCAGTCACCAAAAACATCAAAAAAGTACTGATAGCCAACCGCGGCGAGATTGCCTGCCGGATTATCGCTACCGCACGTCAGCAGCATATCCGTTCGGTGGCCGTGTATTCCGAAGCTGACCAGCATGCCATGCATGTGAATCAGGCCGATGAAGCAGTAGCTATAGGCCCAGCCCCGGCCAGCCAGAGTTATCTGGTGCAGGATAAAATCATTGCCGCCGCCAGACAGTGCGGCGCGGATGCCATCCACCCGGGCTACGGTTTCCTGTCTGAAAATGCCACCTTTGCCAAACGCTGTGAGCAGGAAGGGATTATTTTCATTGGTCCGCCGGCCAGTGCCATTGAAGCCATGGGCTCTAAATCCCGGGCCAAGCAAATCATGGAAGACGCCGGCGTTCCGCTGGTGCCCGGCTACCATGGCGATGAACAAAGCGCTGAGTATTTACTCAGTGAAGCCCGCCGCATCGGTTTTCCGGTGATGCTTAAAGCCGCTGCCGGCGGCGGTGGTAAGGGCATGCGTCAGGTGATGAGCGAAGCTGAATTTCACTCTGCGCTGGCGGCCGCCAAACGGGAAGCTAAAGCCAGCTTTGACGACGACCTGATGCTGGTTGAAAAGTTTTTAACCGAGCCACGCCACGTGGAGATTCAGGTGTTTTGCGATCAGCACGGCAATGGCGTTTATTTATTCGACCGCGACTGCTCGGTACAGCGCCGTCATCAAAAAATTATTGAGGAAGCCCCGGCACCCGGCATTAGCGATAGCGTGCGTCAACAAATGGGCGAAAGTGCCCTCGCTGCGGCCAAAGCCATTAACTATGTGGGCGCCGGCACGGTTGAGTTTCTGCTCGATGGCGATGATTTCTACTTTATGGAAATGAATACCCGCTTGCAGGTTGAACACCCTGTGACAGAAATGGTCAGCGGCGAGGATCTGGTTGCCTGGCAACTAGCCGTGGCCGCAGGTCAACCGCTGCCGAAAAACCAGCAACAACTGCGTTGCCATGGCCATGCATTCGAGGTCAGGCTTTATGCCGAAGATCCGGATAACGAGTTTCTACCGTCCACCGGTCGGCTCACCCGTTTACGTTTTCCGGCAGCCGCAGACGGCGTTCGGGTAGATACAGGCTTTAATGAAGGTGATACCGTCAGCGTGCATTACGACCCCATGCTGGCAAAGCTTATCACCTACAGCGATAATCGCGACAAGGCGCTGGCAAAAATGCTCAACTGCCTGGAACAAACCCGGGTCACCGGCGTAACCACCAATTTACCCTATGTACACCGGGTACTGGAAAATGCAGAGTTTGTCGCAGCCAGGTTAACCGTGCATTTTATCGCCGAGCACAGCGAGGATCTGGCACCACGGGCGTTTAACATCGACTATCTGCCTGCCATGGCATTTTGTCTGTTTCAGACCATACAGTCTGATAGTGCGCCACTGGGTGATCAGGCACTTAACGGTTTCCGCTTAAATCATCAGCGCCAGTACTATCTGGCACTGCAGTGTCAGCATAAAGCCTATCTGCTCTCGGTAACCGCAAAGGAAGGTCAGCTCAGCGTAACCTGCGAGGAAAACCACTGGCAGGTGAGCGGTGACTGGCAGGATGAAAACCTAAACCTCACCGTTGATAATTATCAGCGCCGCTATACCGTTTGCCCGGACAGCGAAGGCGGTTGGGTGCTGTTTGATGGTGCCAGCGCCCTGCCCTTTACGTTGCAACGCCCGGATTTCGGCCAGCACGAAGATGCCCACGAAAACGAATGTGTTGCCCCTATGAACGGTACTGTGGTCAAGCTTCTGGTTGAGCCTGGCAGTAAAGTCACTAAAGGGACTTCACTGCTGATCCTGGAAGCCATGAAGATGGAGCACAATGTAAAAGCGCCAGCCGACGGTGAAGTGGTGGAATTTTTCTATCAGACCGGCGATATGGTTGACGGTGGTGCTGCCCTGCTGGAGTTTGTCGCCGATGAGTAACTATCCAAAACAGGTCAGTATTGTTGAGGTGGGGGCCCGTGATGGCCTGCAAAATGAAGCGTCAGTAATCGATCTGCCAGTTAAGCTGGACTTTATTAATGGTCTGCTGCGGGCCGGGCTCAGGCGCATAGAAGCCGGCAGTTTTGTGTCACCCAAATGGGTCCCACAAATGGCCGACAGTGCTGACGTTTTCAAAGGCTTAACCAATGGTTCTGGCGTCACTTTCAGTGCGCTGACCCCTAACGAAAAAGGCATGCTGGCGGCTATCGATGCGGGTGTGGATGAAGTGGCGGTATTTGCCGCCGCCTCTGAAAGCTTTTCCCAGCGCAACATTAACTGCTCTATTGAGCAAAGCCTGGAACGTTTTGAACCGGTGTTTACCCTGGCCCGTCAGCACAATCTGCCGGTTCGGGGCTATGTTTCCTGTGTGATGGGCTGTCCCTATGAGGGAGACATCAACCCAGATGCCGTGTTAGCCGTGAGTCAGGCGTTGCTCGACAAAGGCTGTTATGAAATTTCGCTGGGCGATACCATTGGTACCGGCACGCCGGGTCAGACGGAGCGTTTGCTAAGCACCTTATTAACAACGATACCGGCAACAAATCTGGCGGTCCATTTTCATGATACCTACGGTCAGGCACTGGCCAATATTCTGGTGGCTTTACAGCACGGCATCAGCGTTATTGATGCTGCCGCCGGGGGCCTGGGCGGGTGTCCTTATGCTGCGGGTGCCAGCGGCAACGTGGCCACCGAAGATGTGGTGTATATGCTTAACGGCATGGGCATTCACAGCGGCGTTGATATCGATGCCCTGGTGGCAACCTCCACCCAGATTTTTAACCACCTGAACCGAGAGCCCGCCTCGCGGACGATGCGCGCATTGCTGGCCAGACATCATAATGTGTTTTGAGCTGGCCACCGGCCTGACACGGTGTCAGGCCAACTCGCTCTTTTCTTTCGGAAGTATAAAACTCAGACCAATACCGACCAGTAACATCACCGCCATGGTCGCCACGATATTGATATCAAAAGCCGCTTTCAAGGCCGCATAAAGTGAGCCAAACCCAAGTAAAATAAGCCCTATTGCAGTGTTACTAAAAGCGACCAGTTCAGTGCGCTGCTGACCGTCCTTAACATCCAGACTGTAGGTTTTTCGGCCCGTTCGCACGCCGGTATGGGCAACCGCCAGCACAAAGAACAACCCACCGGAAATCCATAAAGAATGTCCCGGCAAGAATAGCAGGCCGCCACAGGCCAACAGGGCCAGCGCGCCAGCCAGTTGTAACGTCAGTCTGGCACTGTGATCCGCTACGCTCCCCCAGATAAATGAAGACAGCATCGTTGCGCTGGCCTGTGCCCCGAGGTAAAACGGTAACAGACTGGCCGCGTTCTGCTCGGTTTCGAGCATAAAATATGGCGCTACCAGTGCGCTGTGAACAAACAATCCCCGGACCGCAATAAACTTATACACCACGGCATCGAAATCCCACCAACTGTGACCGCCCTGCTGTTCTTCCTCATCTACCTCAACGCAGGTTTTAACCGGCAATAGCAAAAACAGACCGAGCAGCATGGCTGATACCGCCCCCAGCAGCAGGCCGAATATCAGGGTTTCTCCCAGTTGGTCAGCAAAATAGACCAGCGGCACGGCGATAATCAGCGTGAGCACGCCAGATGTGGTTGAGGCTACCCCCAGCAATTTACCGCGCTCGCCTTTATCAGCCACATCCGCCTGAATGTCTTTCATGGTCAGCGAACAGGCTGACCGGCCTAAACTCAACAAACACAAGCCGCCCAGCACAAACCAGCCGGCGAGCATTCCTTCGTACCACCCTGCACCCAGTATTATGGTTACCAGGGATAGCGACTGCACAACCATCCCCGCACGCCAGATATGATGGCGCGCCGGATAGTGACGCAATACCACACCAATAGCAGCCTGGGGCAGTAAAGCGCCCGACTCGCGAATGGGCACCAGCCAGCTTATCATCCAGGCCGGCGCGCCAAGCGCCAGCATTAAGGCCGGTAAAGTCGTTTTTGCGGAAATAAGCAGATCCGCCAGCTTGGTACTGGCCAGACTGGCAATTAAGCGACGTTTTGCAGAATTCACAGCGCATTAACCGGTCTGAAAGCTCACCCTTTCGACCGCCTTAGTAATTGATTTGGCTGTAGTATACGCCGAAAGCCAGGTTTGAGATCCCTCAATCAGGCACAACAGTACTAAAGGTTAATATCAGCTGAAGTAACCCCTAGCCGATACTGTTTTCTACCAGCGTTTTAATGTTTTCCAGGCCAACCTGAATGTCGCCGCCAAGTTGGTTATCAAAAAACAGCAGTTTGTAGCGGTCAACAATGTTAAGGCCAACATTGCCGCGGCTGCTCCAAATCAGTTCGGTGCCGCTGTCCAGAGGTTTGAGACGCAACTCGCCATGGGCACTGATCCCATGCTCAGGGTTGTCAACGCTGTAGACCAGTTGCCGATTAAATTGCAGTGAGGTAATTTCAATAGTGCCACGGCCAAGAATATCACTGCGCCAGCGCAGACGCATGCCAATGGCCCGATCCGGACCGTCGTAGGTCATAACGGCATTGGGGTCCACCTGATACCAGGTGCTCCATTGCTCCCACTTACGCAAATCAACAATCGCTGCGTACACTTTATCCGCTGGCGCATTGATCTCAATCGAGCGTTTAACTTCATATTCTTCAGGCAGGAAAAGACCTGTCAGAATGACAAGAAAAGCCACAATAAACAGATTTATGAGCCATTTACCGCCCCACATAATGTCTCCAGTCAACGCTACCTCCGTCAATTATAACATTAAATTAACAAAATGAGAGTTTCGCCGTGCTTTTTGTTTGAACTAAATCAAATAAAGATTTAAGTCTGACTTGCACAGGCCCTTATCAGCCAGATGGGTTAGCAAAACAACGCACGTACCGTTTATAATATCTTGGCTGGTACAACACCAGAGTAAAACCCATACGACCGGTTTTAATTATTTAGCCAACGGTTGGCAAAACGCCATAATGGGGAATTTTAAGGCGGATTTATTGCCAACAACAGGCGTTGACAGGCATTTTCAGTACATATCGCCTCTAAACCGAAATTTTTGCATCCTGGCCCGTCTGCATATTGCTTGCGCCGAAGAGGATTTAGTGAAGAAGCCCTCTTTTAATCGGTTAACATATTCAACACAAATAAATTAATATTTATTTACACTGCCGGTGCTTGAGCATTTATTATTCAAGGCGTAAGATGGTGAAAAATAATGTAATTTAATTACAAATAACCTATCCTTAAATAAATGGATACGGTCACCCAGACCGGCAGGCATTAGCCGTTACCACACAGCGCGTCGATGGAGAAACAGAATGTCCGACAAGAGCCCTCGTTATATCAGTAATCTTACCCGCGATACCTATGCATTGATCCTCGCCGGTGGCCGGGGGTCACGATTGCACGAACTCACCACCTGGCGGGCCAAACCGGCGCTCTATTTTGGCGGTAAATTCCGCATCATCGACTTTCCGCTGTCTAATTGTGTTAACTCGGGTATACGCAGAATTGGCGTTGTCACTCAGTATAAATCTCACTCTCTCATTCGACACCTGGTGCGCGGTTGGGGTCACTTTAAAAAGGAACTGGGCGAGTCAGTGGAAATTCTGCCCGCCTCACAACGCTTTTCCGAAAACTGGTACGAGGGCACGGCTGACGCAGTATTTCAGAACATCGATATTATCCGCGACGAACTGCCAAAATTCGTGATGATCTTATCCGGCGATCATATTTACCGGATGGATTACGCCAACCTGCTGGCCCACCACGTAGAAACCGGTGCCAAAATGACCGTGTGCTGTATGAAGGTACCACTGGAAGAAGCGGCTGGCGCATTTGGTGTTATGTCGGTAGACGAAGATTACCGTATTAAAGGCTTTACCGAAAAACCTGCTAACCCGGACCCGGTCCCTAACGAGCCGGATTTATGTCTGGCTTCCATGGGTAACTACGTATTTGATACAGAGTTTCTGTTTGAGCAACTGGCGCGTGATGCCGAAACCTCAGGCTCTGAGCGGGATTTCGGTAAAGACATTATTCCCAGCATTATCAAAGACCACGACGTATTCGCTTATCCGTTCCAAAGCAGCGAGAACGAGCACGTTTACTGGCGTGATGTAGGTACACTGGACTCATTCTGGGAAGCCAATATGGAGATGGTGGCACCTGTTCCGGCACTTAATTTATACGATCGTAAGTGGCCCATCTGGACTTATCAGGAACAACTGCCGCCAGCGAAGTTTGTCTGGGAAGATCACGACCGCCGCGGAGAAGCCATTAACTCGGTAGTCTCCGGTGGCTGCATTGTTTCCGGCTCGACCCTGCGCCGTTCACTGTGCTTCTCAAATGTTAGGATCCACTCTTATGGCCTGATTGAAGAAGCCGTGATCCTGCCAGATGTGGAAATCAAACGTCACTGTAAACTGCGAAAGGTCATTATAGACCGCGGCTGCGTGATCCCGGAAGGCACTGTAATAGGTTACGATCACGACGAAGATCGACGCCGCGGCTTCCGCGTCTCCGAGAAAGGCGTTGTGCTGGTCACCCGCGAAATGCTTGGTCAGCCAGTCGGTGGCACCGCCTTAGGTTGAGGCCTCTACTCGTGGACCTGGCGCTTAGCCAGGTCCTTCGGCAACCGTAATGACGTCCAGCCAAACACCAGTATTGATAACACAAACGGAATAGCCAGCCAGTCAAGCGCGGCTACCAACCCTTCAAGTTCACCCAGACTCGCCATGTAATGCTCGCTAAGTAGGCCCACAAACGTTGGCCCACCGCCCAGCGCAATCAGGTTCAGAACAAAGAAAAATAACGCCGTAGACATGGCCCGGCAATTAGCCGGAGACAGCGTTTGTGCCATGGCAAAACACGGCCCGAAATACGTGCCGCTGGTAACCTGCAATAAAGTAAAACCAGCAATTGCAATCCACAGCGATTCACTGTGAATTGCCAGCAAAAAGGCCGGCACACCAACGCACAGAGCAAGAGCTGGCAGGCGCGCATAAGCACCGGGATTGCTGCGTCCCCATTTATCGGCAATAGCACCACCGGCCCACACGCCAATGGCATATAAAGTACCGTTAATCACCCCAAAAACCACCAGTAACCAAACGATATCCACTTCACTGAAGCGCCGCACAAAGTAATCCATCTGCCAGCCAATCACCGCATAGTTAGCAAACGATGACAGCGTAATGCCCAGTACCATGCCCCACCAGCTAGGCGTTTTAAGCAGCTCTACAAGGCTATCTAGCATGGGTCGCTGGCGCTCTTGTTCGGTTTGCTGGCGGACAGGCTCTTTTACCGTCAGTTTGAGTACGATGGCCAGTACAATGCCTGGCAGCCCCACGGCTATCATTACTGAGCGCCAGTCGGCCTGACCGCCGCTTAACACGAAGGCAGAAGCCAGGAAGGCCAGCATAATGCCAAAGGGGATCCCCAGGGCATAAAGCGCCATCGCCGTTGCCCGCTCTTTCGGCGCAAATAAATCCGCTATAATGCTATGTGCCGGAGGGGTACCACCGGCTTCGCCAATCCCCACTCCAATGCGGTATAACGCCAGTTGCAAATAGCTCCCCGCCAGGCCGGACAGTGCGGTGAAACCGCTCCAGAGAGTCAACGATACAGCAACAATATTAACCCGGCTGTAACGGTCGGCCAGCCAGGCCACCGGAATACCCATTACGGTATATAACACCGCAAAATAAATTCCCTTCAGGTAGCCCAACTGGGCATCATCAAGCCCGAGGTCCTGTTTAATAAATGGCGACAAAATGCCAATGATTTGCCGGTCGATAAAATTAAACGCGTACACCAGCGTGAGCATCAGCAACACGTAATAACGATAGCGATCGGGCTTTTCCGGGTGGGCAACAGAGTTAGGGTTCAAACATCACCTGTGATACAAATACACATTAACAAGCAGACTTATAACTGAATATCACTAAGAATAAGTCGAAACATGGCTCGCGAGCCGGGATAATACCATCCTATTTATCTGATGTTGAACTCTGTATGCACATAGACAAACTTTTAGCCCTGACTTCCGAAGTGACGACCCTTAACGATAATGAATGGCTGATGACCCACCCTGGCCTGCCTGATACCTGGGGTCAGGGGCGCACTGCATTTGGTGGTATCACAGCCGGCTTTCTGCATCATGCTTTGGCTCAGGTGGTCGACAAAGACCGCAGTTTACGTGCCTATCATACGAACTTTGTCGGGCCGGTGAGTTTTGATAAACCACTGGAACTGGTAGTTGAGAAATTGCGCTCGGGGCGCAATATGTCGCAGTATCTGGCGAAATTGCTTCAGGATGGCAAAGTCTGTGTTTGTGTGCAGGCCTGCTTCGGCGTTGAACGCAGTTCAAAAATACAGGTTGATAAACTCCCTGCCCATGCCATGACGCTGCCGCAAAAAGCCAAGTTTATTCCGCAAATTCCTAAGGTGACACCGCGCTTCTTCCGTCACTACGAATTGGCTATCGAGCAAGGCCAGATCCCGTTTAGCTGGAGTAAACACAGCCATTACCATGGCTGGATGCGCTTTAAGGAGCCGGTCAGTGCCTTTAATTACACTCACCTGATCTCCTTAATTGATGCCTGGCCGCCGGCCATTATTCAACAGCTCAAACTACCGGCACCGGTAAGCACCGTGAGCTGGGATATTGAATTGGTGCAACCGCTTGTGCTGAATAGCGAAAATCCCTGGTTTGGCTACCAGGTAGATACCAAACTCGCCAATGGTGGCTATGCCCACACCGAAGCGACTATCTGGGACGATAAGGAGCGGGTAATCGCTCTCAGCCGCCAGACCATTGCAGTCTTCGATTAAGTTGTAGCGCCATTCAGACATAAAAAAACCCGGCACAGGCCGGGTAAATTTTTAACGCACTTATTATTATTATAAAGCTAGCAAGGTAAATTGCCGGAGTCAGAACTCACTGCCCCCGACAACCTTTAACTAATCAGTGGAGAGCTACTGCTCACTCTCCACAGGTTGGTTGGGAGGTTGATTAGTTAAATCCGTAACGAACACCCAGCGCATAGCGTGTGCCATACTGGCGGGCAAACAGGAACTGCTCCTCATAACGGCCGTAGCCTTGTTCCGTTTCATTGTTCAGGTTCAATGCATCGAAGAACACCGTGAGGTTTTCGTTGATGTCATAGTTAATGCTCATGTCCACCTGACCATAATCTTTAAAGAACTGCGGCGGCGCATCGGCAGAGCCCTGAGCCTGACCAACACCTAACAGGTAATCATCACGCCAGGCATAAGTCACCTTCACCGACAGACCGTCTTTTTCGTAAAACGCCTGCAGGTTAGCTGAGTCACCCAAACCGGTTAAAGGCGCTTGCTGGGTCAGACTGTTCACGTCAAACTCCACATCACCGCTAACAAAGGTAGCGTTAACGTTGAAGCCGAAACCCGTTTCGCCCAACATGTGCTGTAATGCCACTTCCACACCATCAACCGACTTTGCATCGGTGTTATTTGGCTGGCTGACATTCCACACAATTAACGGATCATTGCTGTTTGGCTCAATCTGACCGTCGGCGTTGCCATGGCCATTAGCCAGCATCTGATCGAAGATCGCGGTACTGGTTGCCTGCTCACCGCGGGCTTCAATATCGGCAATCGCCTGCTGATAGCGCGGCCCATTGTAGATATCATACAAGCCATCGATGGTGGTCTCGGTAATCGTGGTCTGAATGAAGTTATCAACGTCTTTCTTAAACCATACGATTGACGCGTAACTTGCTTCACCGTAGTAGTACTCAAGGGCTAAATCGAGGTTAGTCGACTCAAACGGTAACAGATTCGGGTTACCCTGGGAGCCAGTCCGTGAACCCGGTTTAGGGCTACCGCTCAGGGCACGGCCACCGGCTAAGAAGCCGAGTGGTGCACGTGACATGGTTTTACCCCATGATACCCGGGCCTGTAACTCGTCGGTCACATCCAGACGGAAGTCGATCGACGGCAGGAACACATCGTGTGAGCCTTCCTGGGTCAGGTAGTTTGCGGTACCACCTTCTTCGTACTGCATGATCCACTCAGAGGCTGCAACCCAGTTAACCTGCTGCTCAACACGTTGACGTACGGTACTGGTTACATCAGTTTCTTCGTAGCGGGCACCGGCAATCAGCTGTGCAGGATAATCACCAATCTCAAATTCCCATTCGGTCTGAACGTAAATACTGTTGGTCACTTCCTCTACTTCACTCTCGCCTGTAATGCCATTGAAGTAAGCATCTGGTACATAAGCGTCGCCGCCCATGACGTCTTCGGTCAGATAGGCCATTTGACGCGCCACTGCTTCGTCGAAGTCGTAGGTGTAGTAATAGTTAGGCATCAGGTTAGCGCCACCACCGGCAAATTCATCCAGGAAGCTACCAGTGTCATGACGGGTAAACATGCTGTCCGGGAAGATTTCCGGGAAAGACGGATTAAAGCCCGGACCACCACGCAGACCACTCCACGCATTGGTGCCGTACATAGATTGTTCGGTACGGGCAAAACCAAATTTAACCACCGGCATCGGGATATCAAATTTAGAGTTGTACCACTCACCGTCAAACTGCAGCTGTTCTACATTCGATTCACCCGGCGAATGAATAAACTGACTGAAGTTAGAGTCAATTTCACTGGGCATTAACTCGTTGGTACCGTTTTGCCATCTGATAAAAGCAGATGGTACTTCACCGTTACGGTAGTCGTATATTTTGGTGGTTAGTTTATCCGAGCCCAGAATGATCTGGCCATTGCTGCCCATGCCATCATCCGCACCGTTATCGATTTCGTTGCTGGAATCGTGATAATCAATGTTGAATTTCAGATCGTCAGTCACCTGCCAGTCGATATTCAGACCGATTGAGCGGGCATCTACCTCAGTAGTTTCACGGAATGCGGTAAATGAGCCATCGTTACCACCAATATCGGCGTAAATTGCCGTACCGTTTTCATCCAGCTCGTAACCGTTAATGTTACCGCCGAATTCATTCCAGATCCCCCAGCCAACACTTTCCACGCCCACTATGGCATTGGTCATGGTGTAATCGACTGTCATGGTAATGTCGTCGTTAGGCGCATACTGGAAAGTCACCTGGGCATTGGTGCGGTCGTTTTCCACATTATCGATACCGTAGTTCATATCTTTAGGGAAAAAGTGGTTACCAATACGGTTGCCTTCATCATCCACAGCGCGCGGATCGATCATGGTAGATTCGTTAAATTCCGGTAAATCCACATTCGCCTGCCAGCCCTGAATATTGGCCTGCTGACGCTGGAAGTCACGCTGATAATGAGAAAAGCTAACCGCAAACCCCAGTTTATCGTCGTTAAAGGTGTTGCTGTAAATACCGGCGATTTCCGGCGTTACATCATCCCCTTCCTCAACGGATGTATCGTGCAGGGCTTTGGCCATAAACGAATAGCGCTGACCCGGTTGTTGCAATGGCTTAGACGTTACAATGTTAACGGTTGCTCCCAAACCACCACTGGGGAGTTCGGCTTTAGCCGTTTTATACACTTCCAGGGCGCTTACGCCTTCAGAAGATAAATGCTGCAAACTGTAAGAGCGGGTAAAACCGGTGCCCGGCATTTGCCGGCCGTTTAACGTAATCAGGTTAAAGCCCGGCCCAAAACCACGCACGGTGATTTCGCTACCCTCACCATTAGCACGACTTACCGATACACCGGTAATACGCTGTAGTGATTCCGCCAGGTTAGAATCCGGGAATTTACCCATTTCTTCGGCTGAAATCGCATCCATAACCCCCGGGGTGCTGCGCTTAATATCCATGGCGCGAATAAGACTGCCACGGATCCCCTGTACTTCGATGATTTCAACAGAGGGCTCTTCTTCAGACTGGTTCGCTTCCTGCGCGAAGGCAGCCTGGCCTGCTGTCCCCAGCAGTAAACCTACTGCCAGCGCCAGACGATTTTTAGTAAAAGTGGTGTAGTTCATAGTTCGATACTCACGTTTTATTCTTTACCTTGTGCAGGTATCTGCTTTAGTCACTCAGGTACCTGCGACCGGCTGCATTACTCGGCAGCAATTTCTGCGTTATCGATACGGTAGACGGCGCCGTCGCCAGTCCCCCAGGCCGGGAATACCATCAGTACATTGATGTCACTGATATCCAGGCCAGCATCGAATAACTGTTGCAAGGTAAAGGTGTAGGTTTGCCATTGACCCAGCACTGGCGCTTCGCCTTCCACACTGTCAGTCAGCGGCAGCTCAACGGCGGTGGCCGCACCGGTAGATTCAATTTTGAATAACCATGATGAATCCGGATCAGACGGGTTAGACACAACCTTCATGTCGAAGCGAACCACACCTGTGCTCAGCAGCGCCGAAGCATCATAAGACACGCCCTCATCGGCCAGGAAGCCCATTACCGTTGGCTGCGAGCCAATGATAAATTGCGCTACAGCCCCTTTGCTGTCATCTTCATCGGTTTCTACCGTAGGTGTTGAACCACCACAGCAATCCCAGATTGACCAGCCATCGGCGGCTACATCTTCGAACAGTTTAATGCCGTTAGCCGATTCCGCAGACGGGTCGTAGATACGGGCGTTATCTACACGGTACACCGCACCATTACCGGTTCCCCAGGCAGGGAAAATCATCAGCACGTCAATGGCACTGACATCCAGACCAGCGGCTGATAAATCAGACAGCTTAAAGGTATAGGTCTGCCATTCGCCGGTCGCCGGGGCTACGCCTTCCTGACTGTCAGTAACAGGTAGCTCCGCCGCGGACGCTCCGTCACTGGACTCCAGCTTGATTAACCATGAGGCATCCGGGCTCGACGGCGCATCAACTACTTTCATTTCAAATTCCAGTACACCGGTTTCTAAAATGGCACTGGCGTCAAACGGCGTGTCACCACCACCATTAGCACCACGGGTAATAAAGCCCATTACAGTTGGCGCTTCGCCGATAGAGAACTGCGCCACCAGACCATGATCATCATCGTCAAGTTCTTCAGTAGGCATAGAGCCACCACAGCAGTCCCACATTACCCAATCCGGGTTTTCACCGTCGTCAAAAAACACGACTTCTGGTGACGGCGCTGTAATTTCTACGTTATCAAGTTGGTAAACGGCACCTTCGCCCAGTCCCCAGGAGGGGAATATCATCAGCACATCAATTGCGCTCACATCCAGTCCCATATCCGCCAGCATCTGCAGTGGGAAGACATAGGTTTGCCATTCACCTACCACCGGCGTTACACCATCGCGGTTATCAGTAAGTGGCAGTTCAGCAGCGCTTGACGCGTTGTTACTCTCAACCTTGAACAACCAGGCAGCATCCGGGCTGGCCGGTGCAGACACGATTTTCATATCAAAGGAAATGACACCGGTTTCCAGCATGCCAGACCCATCAAAAGGCGAAGCCTGACCGTTTTCATCGGTAATAAACTCGTCGCGACTGATAAAGCCGTTAACGGTTGGTGATGAGCCAACCATAAACTCATAAACGGCGCCCATGTCCGGATCTTCAATCACCATGGGCGTTGAGCCACCACAGCAGTCCCATGCGGGCCAGTTTGGATTCGCCGCATCATTGAAAATCGTCAGGTTTTGTACCACACCGCTTGAGGGCGGCGTTGGAATCGGCGCTTCACCTTCTACCAGGGCATCATCCAGGCTTTCGTAGCCAGGACGGATTGTTTCACAGCCCTTGCCGGTATCTGGATCGGAAGCACATTCATAAACATGCACGTAGTCGATAACATATTCCTGGCCACCGGCAAACGCGTCAGCGTCAATGCCCAGGTTATTGACGTTTTCAGGCCAGTCACCACCAACCGCCAGGTTGAGTAACAGGTGGAATTCCTGATCGAATGGCGCGTTATTCCAGAACGTCGTTAACTCACCGGTGATTTGATCGTAATACTCAGCAAACCACCCGCGGTGACTCAGGCCCATGGCCTCACCGCTGGCGTTGTAGCGTACTGTGGATTTACGCTGAGTAGCATACAGGTAACCGTCTACATACCAGCGAATTTCCCCTTCCTGCCATTCAATAGCGTAGGTGTGGAAATCGTCAGCCGGATTCATGTCTGCCGGGAACTCGTAGGCTTTGCCCGAGTTAACATTGTTTGGCCAGTCGCGACCATAATGCAGGGTACCGTGAATGTTAGACTCAACATTACCTTCTTCATCGGCCACTTTGAGGTTAACCGCTTCCATAATGTCAATTTCACCGGATTTCGGCCAACCGCCATAAACGTAATCGGTAGGCAACATCCAGAAAGCTGGCCAGCTGCCCTGCCCGGAAGGCAGTTTGGCACGCATTTCAAAACGACCGTATTTAAAGTCGCCTTTATAACGGGTGTTTAACCGGGCAGATGTGTAAGGCTTTTCAGCGCCCTCTTCTGCTGGCATGGCTACAATATGCAGCATGCCATCGGCAACATAAGAGTTTGCCGGGTCGTCGGTGTAACACTGTTGTTCGTTGTTACCGCCACCGGCGCAATTTACTTCGTGTGTCCATTTAGCGCTATCGATCGCGCTACCATCAAAATCATCACTCCAGACTAATTGCCAGTCGCTCACCGGCTGCGCCGGATCAACGGTGGTAAAATCTGATTCTGTTTTGGCGCTTTCGCCGCCACAACCCATCAGCGTTGCCGCGGTCATCGCAGCAAGCAACCGAGATAGTTGCATTGTTGTGTTTTTCATTCTTCAGCCCCGATCTAAACGGAATTTATGTTGCGTCACCTGTCGGCTATCATCTGCCGTAAAAGTGTAAGCGCTTACATGCGCAATCAAAAAATTATGTAAGCGCTTACAGAGATTATTACATTAAGTTAGAGAAGTAAATTCAAATTAACAATTTTTTTACTATAAGATGCATTACGCATTATGGTGTTTCGTTTTAACCAAAACCACAATAAATCCTTAGGGCAGCGATGCATCACTCTCGCCAAATCATATTGATTTACATTGACTTTTTACGATTAAACAGGCAAATAACCATTCAATTGAGCAGTAGATTGCAGGCTAGTGCCTGCCCTGCAGCGCATTAATCGCCAGTCAATAAGGAGATAAACCCGGTGGTAGGCAAATCATTTGATTAACAATTAGACAGGGGGATAATCGCCTGACACAGGCATGATCACGGCAGAAACGGACTTTTTATGTAAGCGCGAACATTGCATTTACCTTATCGCCCATAGCGAACAACCTGACCTAGCCCGTTAACGGTGTCAGTACAGCATAAACGCACTGGGGTTAAACAGGCTCATCACGCTCAGACATTGCAGGTTGGTAATATCCAGGGCATCTTCGAGATCTTCGTGGGCCAGCCCAAGTGATTCATGTAAGTGAGGTAGCAGGTTGTTATAGCTCGGATAAACATCCGTGTTAACGTTATCCAGCGCCAGCACATAGGATAATTGCAGGATTTGCACATCCGCGTCGGTCGCCGGGGTGTCGGTATCGTGGATATGCTCAAGAGGATGACTGATGGATGCCGGGATCCCCCAGTTTTTAATAATTTCGGCCGATAGCGAAGCGTAAGTGAAACCGCAGATAGCCTGCTGTAATTCAGCCGGTTTCACCCTGGCATTAAAGGCAGTGCAACGCTGCGCCTCCTTGGCAAACATCGAGACCATCGCCAGCTCACCAATATTATGCAGCAATCCCGACACAAACAGCCGTTCAGACTCTTTATGTTTCTTCTGCTCAGCAATGTATTTCGCTAACAATCCGCAACTGACACTCTGCTCCCAAAAGCGGTCCAGATCGATGATCTTAGCCTCAACATTGCGAAAAGCATGAGAGATCCCGTACGCCAGCGCCAAATCATAAGCCGCGCGGGTCCCTATCACCTGCAGAGCTTTAGTGATGGTTTCAATACGATTGGGAAACTTGTATAACGCACTGTTAGCCACTTTGAGCAGCTGTCCGGTTAGTGCCGGGTCAAAGGCGATAATCTCACCCACATCATCCATGCTGGCCGCGCTGTCATCCATGCACGCTTTCAGCCTGGTCACCGCTTCAGGTAACACGAATAGTTCGGTAGCTTGTGAAGCAATTTCAGACACATTTTTCATATTAAAGCCCCTGCTGCGAAAGCAATCCTTTTAAATAATCATTCACAACAATTTCCATTTTCTGCACTATTGATATAGTCCATCTCGGTTGGCACTGCCACACTAATCGCGCCATTATTTCAAGTGTAGCTGAAATTTCAAAGTATTCCCGTCCAATGGGCGTCGCGATGCGACTAGTGTCGAGGTCTCAAGGGATTTCACCAGCGCAATCACACTGTCATTCAGCGGGCAGTCAACACCGGCTAATTTGCCCTGTGCTGTGACCGCCCCATTCAGGTAATCAATTTCAGTGAGCCGCCCTGCCTGCAAATCCCACCACATGGAAGAACGCGCGTCAGGTTCTATGTGTAACATTGCACTGGCGAGCCGGGTAAACAGCCAGTCCGGCAGGCGTAACATAAAAGGTAGCCAGTTGGCGGGCACCCGGGTGAGTTTGGGCAGTCTGACAGGCAGTTGAGCAGTGACCGCCAGCAGTTCATCCATCAGCGCCGCAATCACCTGCCGGCAACCTCTGTCGAGCAGCATGGTTCTGACCGGCTGATTAACAATGGCATTGATACTATTGGCCAGATTGAGCTGTAGCTTGGCCCAGGCAACCGCTTCAATGTCTTCACGTACACAGAGCGTCAGTAAACGGTGTTGCACCATCCTCAGCGCAGCGCTTTGTTGGTCAGTTATGCCTGTGAGTTGTTCAAGGTAAAACGCTCCCTCGGTAGCTTTATGTAACCTTTGATGTGTGTCGTCCCACACCACGTTACAGCCCACGATGGCTTGTAATACACTAACATCCGGTAAGTATTGCCGCGCCAGCGTTGCCCCGCCCAGCCCATTCTGACAACACACAACCAGGCAATCAGAGCCAAGTACCGGGCGCAGTTGCTCCAGTACCTTAGCCAGCGCGGTGTTTTTTACGGTTAGCCAAATCACACTGTGGTCAAGACGCTCCGGTAGCGTTGACCAACATTGATCCTCAGAGGCCTTAAACGGTGCTTCCCCGCCGGTATAATCGGTCAGAGTTATCCCCGCTTTCAGGCGCGCCAGCCAGGTCTGACGACCCACCAGTGCGACACGGGCAGACTGACCAATAATGCCGCCCAGAAAGCAACCAATTAAGCCACTGCCCACAATGACATGCTGATACGGCACCATAAAAACATTCCAGCCGGGAAAAGGTTTATCTATGTTACTCGTCGGCGCAGGATAAGCCATGGTATATTTGCGGTTTTTATTGTTGAGCCTGATATGACAGAAAAGGTGTTGGTTATCGGCGCGGTGTGGCCGGAGTCTAATTCCTCCGCCGCCGGGCAAAATATGGCGGCTTTAATAAAGCAGTTTGCCTCGCACAATTACGAAATCCATTTCGCCAGCGCTGCAGTGCAAAGTCAGCATGTGGATGCAGATCTTCTGCACCACTGTAGTGTGCATCCGATAAGTCTGAACGACTCCGCTTTCGACGCCTTTATTGACCGTTTACAGCCCGACCTATGCATCTTCGACCGCTTTATGACCGAAGAGCAGTTTGCTGCCCGGGTAAGAAAATGTTGCCCTGATGCCCTGCATATTCTCAATACTGAAGATTTACACAGCCTGCGACACGCTCGCCATGAAGCAATAAAAAATGGCCTTACCGCCAGTGATGCTAAATTAAACAATGTTTTCTCTCAACGGGAAATCGCCGCCATCCTGCGCAGTGATATCAGCCTGATCATTTCATCAGCGGAATACCGTTTACTGACCGAATATTATCAGGTCCCCGCTCAACAACTGCAGTTATATCCATTGCAACAAACACTGCACAGACCGTCTCATTTAGCTGAGTTTAAAACGCGACAGCATTTTATTACCGTGGGTAACTTTCGCCACGCCCCTAACTGGGACGCCGTACTGCAATTGAAACAACTATGGCCGGCTATCAGGGCGCGCCTGCCCGGGGCCGAAATGCATATATACGGTGCTTACCCGCCGAAAAAAGCCACCCAGTTACATAACCCTAAACAAGGTTTTTTAATCAAAGGCTGGGTAGACGATATTGCCGGGCCAATGGCCAGCGCCCGGGTTTGTCTGGCGCCGCTTCGCTTTGGTGCCGGGATCAAAGGCAAGCTGCTAACCGCCATGCAATATGCTACCCCCAGCGTAACCACCGAAGTGGGCAGTGAAGGGATAGCCAGTAACGAGGAATGGCCGGGCAAAGTGGTTAACCTTGCCACGCCGGATGTATTTATTGACGCTGCCTGCGAACTTTACCAGTCAGAATCCCTGTGGCAACAGGCTAGCCAGCAGGCTGATGCCTTAACGGTTAGCTATCAGCAGGCGCAGCAGCAGGCACAAGTGTCCTTGTTTGAAAAAATAACGGCAACCCGTCAGGCATTACCGGCGATTCGACAGGGATTATTCCTGCAGAGCCTGCTCTGGCATCACAGTCTTCGCGCGTCACAGTTTATGAGCCAGTGGATAGAAGCTAAAAACCGCTAATCACTTTTCCTGTCGGCAACGTATACAATGTATCAATTACCAACAGGACGACCGGATGAGCACTTATTTTAAACTGGGGATGAGTCTCTTTTTATTAGTTTTCTATCCGGCTGCCAGCGCTCAGTCTCGTCTGGCACCGAATAACATGACGGCGCTTTGTCAGGGGCTCGGGCAAGCCACAGCCACCGTAGCCTTGGGGCGCGAACAAGGAGTGCCGGATGAAGAAAATGAAGGAGTACAGTTACTCAAACGCATTTCACAGCACAGCGGTAACGATTTTGTCAGCCACATCGGCAAGTTTCTAAGCCAGTCTGAGGAGCTGCCTTCCATGTGGCAGGGTATGCTCTATACCCACGCTTGCTGGCACAGTTACCAGGACAATCCGGCGCAGGTGAGTCTGATGGCCTCACTGCTGCCTTTTCGCTGTGATCTGAAGAGCCCGGCCATGGACTGTATTGATAAAACATTCCTGACCCTGCCCGGTGAGGCAGCGCGCATCTAATCAGGCCGAGACCGCAGTTTGCTGACGTATCTGGCGAACAACGCCGGCAATACCGCTGGCCCTTGACTGACTCAGGTAACGTTCAAGCTGAATCGACCGGAACCAGTCATCAAAATCGAATACGGCCAGCTGCGAAGGTGACATCTGATCTACTTTTTCCTGGATGACCGCCAGCACTCCCCGGATGATTTTGCTGTCTGACCACGCCAGCATAGTGACCTGATTATGACTGTCTACGGTCATCTGCAACCACACCCGGCTTTGACATCCGCTGACCTCGCGACTTTCATTACGCGATTCAGCAGCCAGCGCGTGCAGCGCTTTACCCGCTAGCATAAGCTGCCGTAACAGGTTGTCCCACCCTCTTGCTTGCGCCAGCTGGTCGGCCAGCGGCGTATTATTTGTCGTCATCGGTAAGCTGTAACAGCAATTCATCTGCCGATGTGACAATCCCCTCCCGCAGGGTGCCAGACGGACATAACACCAGACCAATCTGATTTTTTTTGAGACCAGGCAGCCAGGTAGAGGTAAAGTCATCAAGGGCAATGGCCTGCGGCTTGCTATCAGGTAAGTCCTTACGTTGCCAGAATGCCACGCTCGCCTCATCAGGCCATACCGGCAGGCAGGTTTGCGTATCGGAGTCGACCATAACCCAGCCATCCGCGCCCATTAATCCCCAGATTGCCTGCGATTCAAGCACCCGCTCAACTAATAATTCCGCCCGCTCGCGGGCCGGAAGCTGACTTTCCTGTTCGGTTTGTGTTGCCATGTTGTCATTCACTTATCTATTTTCGCCGATTATACCTGTTTTAAACAATTTGTAAGCCTGAGCGTGACAGGCGGTTAAGCTCGGCCTGGCTTTCTGGTACCATGCTCGCATCGAAGATTTATCTAGCCATGGATCCAATGAAAGTCATCTCTTTTAACATCAACGGCATTCGTGCCCGTATTCATCAGTTAACCGCCCTTATCGAAAAACACCAGCCAGACGTGGTCGGTTTACAGGAAATCAAAGTGGATAACCCCCAGTTTCCGGTAGCCGACGTAGAAGCGCTGGGTTACAACGTGTATTTTCATGGTCAGAAAGGTCACTATGGCGTGGCATTAATGACCAAACAAACGCCCTCCAATGTGCAATATGGATTTCCCACCGACGAAGACGATGCGCAGCGCCGTATGATCATGGTTACGGTGGAAAACGACGAAGGCGAGCCGGTCACCCTGCTCAACGGTTATTTTCCGCAAGGTGAAAATCGCAGTCACGAAACCAAATTCCCGGCCAAACAGAAATTTTACGCGGACTTAATGGAATACGTAACCACCGCGCATAGCCCCGATGATAACGTGGTTATCATGGGCGACATGAATATTTCCCACACTGACAGTGATATCGGCATTGGCGAAGATAACCGCAAGCGCTGGTTACGCTCGGGTAAATGCAGTTTCCTGCCGGAAGAACGGGAGTGGCTCAATACGCTGTTAGACTGGGGGTTATACGATAGTTTTCGCAGTCAGCACCCGGACTGTACAGATCAATTCAGCTGGTTTGACTACCGCTCGAAGGGCTTCAATGATAATCGCGGGTTGAGAATCGATCTGATCCTGGCAACACAAAGTATGCATAATAAATTGCAGGAAACCGGTATCGATTACGAACTTCGCGGTATCGAAAAGCCTTCTGATCATGCCCCTATCTGGGCCACATACAAAGGATAAACCATGACCACATTACAACTGGTCGGGCTGTTGTTATTTGTGGTGTTGCTGGGAACTATCGCCCGCAACATCCACTGGTCCGAGTTTGTTGCCACGAAACAAAAGCAGCATATGCTGTTTGGCTGCGCAGCCGCCGTGTTCTTTTTATGGATTTTTCGTGCCAGCGTACCCGGAGGCCCCAGCCCCAGCGTACACTTTATGTGGTTGGTGGCACTCGCTCTGATCCTGGGTTTCCGTTACGCCATAATGGCAGCCACCATCGCCCTGATTGGTGCAACGGCTATTGGTAAAGAAAGCTGGGCGATGTTCGGTATTAACGGCATGCTGGGGATTGCTGCGCCCATAGCGTTCAGTTACATGTTGTTTATACTGGCTTTTCACAAGCTGCCAAGAAATCTGTTTATCTATGTTTTTCTATGTGCATTTATTCCTGGTGCGCTGGCCATAGCGCTTAAAATTTCACTGATGAGCGGTTACTACGTGTTAGACGGTATTTACAGCTGGTCCACGGTGAAAGACAGCTATTTAATTCTGATTCCACTGCTGCTGTTTCCGGAAGGCATGTTAAACGGCATGACCATGACCATTCTGATCATCTACTTCCCGGGACTGGCTTACACCTTTCACGATAAATTTTATATCGACGGCAAGTAACGGATTACTCGTTCCCCATTGCCCGCAGGCTTCACCCCTGTTGGGCAACGGGAAATTTCAACGTGACACACAATCCACCCGTCTTTTCCAGGGCAAAAGTGATGTCGCCTTCATTCAGGCGCATGGCCTCGGCCGTGATGGCCAAACCCAGTCCCAGGCCACCGGTATCTGAATTGCGCGCACTGTCGGTACGATAAAAGGCTTTAGTCAATCGTTGTAGTTCCTCCGGCGCCACACCGGGACCATCATCGCAAATGATCACCTTAAACCCGTTATTCTCGTTTTCACAACGCAGTGACACCGACGAGCGCGCATACTTAAAGGCATTACGCACTACGTTTTCAATAGCCGTCACAAAAGCCGCTTCATACACATTTAAGGTGGCGCTACACAATGCGTGCTGCCAGGCTATGTTCATTCCTCTGGCTTCAAATGCGGCATCCTCACACAGTTCGCTTAGTAAGGCTTCACTGGTGAGTAACTGACGGCCCTGCTGAATAGCATGGGCTTCCAGCGTCGTCAGATCACTGAGGCGCTGAATATGCAGATTGAGTAACTCACTTTCTCTCTCTGCCCTTTCCAGCAGCGGTAATATATTCTCGTCATGGGATTTTTTGCGTACCAAAGCCAACGTCATTTGCAGCCGGGTTAACGGTGTACGCAGTTCATGAGAAATGTCGGCGCTCTGGCGTTTCTGATTCTGGATCAAGGCCGCAATACGTGCGGTCATATCATTAAACTGCTCGAACAACCGGGCAAACTGCGCATTGGCGGCAAAGCGTTTATCCTGACTCGCCGGATTACCCACCTCCACCTTATGCGAAAGCTGGCCTCGTCCCACGGCGTTAAATGCACTGCCGAGCCGATTCAATGGCTGGGCAATCGAGCGCACCAGCAAATAGCTCATCACGCTGGTCACTATCAGAAAAATCCCAACGATACTCCACCATGGCATAGCGCGGAAAATTTCCATTGGCTTGGGGCGCTCCGGTCGCCACAAAATGAGTTTAAGATCGGGATGGGATGGCAGCCCCCCCGGCCCCAGCAAACGGGTCCACTCCACATTAATGTCGCGCAGATGTTCACTTTGCAGAAAGTACCAGAAACGCGGATTATCAAAGCGTTCCCTGAGCGATTTTCGAATTGGCGCACTGCTCAGTACAATGTCGAGCTCTTTATCAATCACAAACCATTCAAAGGGCATGCGACGGTCTGATTTTTTCATCATCCGGCCCAGCCGTCGAAAATCCCCGTCACTGTCGGTAATCATTTCATCCACATGGCGGGTCATAACATTGAGCAATTCACGTTCTTTGCCACGCAGGTGATTCTCGTCTGAGAACTGTTGGATCAGCGCCGCTGGAATAGCAATCGACAACACTGACACCAGCAACGTCAGCCAGAACCAGCCCAGCACTTTGACATTAAAACTGCGGATCGGGCTTATCATCCGCTAAAAATCCCGTAACCTCTGCCGCGCTGACTCTTGATCTCGCACTGAGACTCTGCCGCGCTGAGTTTTTTACGTAAATTACTGATATGTGTGTCGATACTGCGGTCAAACGCCTGTAACCTTCGGCCTAAGCATTGCTCCGACAAATCATCCTTACTGATTAATACACCGGGTGTATTTGACAGTTGTTTCAACAGCGCAAACTCACTGCCGGTCAACTCCAGCATCTGCTCGTTGCAACGTGCTTCCATACGCTGTAAATCCAGTTGCAAGTCGCCCAGCTCGAGGCGTTTTTGTCGATTGCCGGACACGTTTGTTTCAAGTGTTTGGCTGCGATCTTGTGTGCGACGCATGATAGCCCGGATCCGCGCCAGTAATTCACGGTCATTAAACGGCTTGGCCAGATAATCATCGGCGCCGAGTTCGAGTCCCAGCACTTTGTCCAGGTCATCCCCCCGGGCAGTTAACATCAAAACCGGGATTTCGCTGTTCTGACGCAGCACTTTTAGTACATCCAGACCATTGAGTTTGGGTAACATGACGTCCAGCAAAATCAACTCTATGTTGTCGTAATGCAATGCCGCATTGAGGCCCGATTCGCCATCCGCGCAGTGCAGGACTTCATAACCGGACATGCCCAGAAATTCCGTTAGCAGCTCCGCCAGGCCGGCATCATCTTCAATTAGTAATATCGTCATCTGTTTACACCTTGTTCGTGAGGCTAATAATGCCTGACTTTTCACATGTTCACAGCACATTTGCATATCTTAACGTTACCTGACTCTTAAGCGCGTAGACTTATTTCTGTCCTCATACGGGGAAGCCAAAATGAACAGGAGAACCTGATGAAACGCTTAATGAAAAAACTCAGTATTATTACCTGTGCCGCAATGATTGTTGGCACCGGCATCAGCAGTATGGCGATTGCGGCTAACAGCAACCAGCCACAGGCAGAACGTGACATGCCGCTATTACCGCCGATGATGGCCAAAATGGCCGAAAAGCTCGATCTTACCGACGCTCAGCAACAGCAATTGGAAACGTTGCGGGAGCGTCAGCAGGCGCTGCGCACCGAATTCTGGGCGGTCTTTACCGAAGAACAGAAAACCACCATGCTCAAGGCCATGATGAAGCACCGCAAAGACCGTGGTGGAGAAAAGCACTTTCGTAAGGGGCATCACAAAGGCGAACGGGGTGAACGGCGAGACCGTCCGGACAGTCCGGATACCTCCCGCTAGGCGATAATCTCACCAACCTTTGGCCGCTTCACCCAGCGGCCTTTTTTATGCCGCCACAATGTAGCGCAACACAACGGTTCCATCCTCTGTTGCCACTTCGCTGTGGGGCACTCCTTTGCAGCGCTCTATCATTCCCCGCGACGCCAGGTTGTCTTTATAACAGTGAATGTGCACATCACCAATCCCCAACTGACGGGCAAAGTTAATGGCCTGCTGCATAAGATAGCTGCCTAACGACTGACCACGAAATGAGGGCCTGACGCCTAAGCCAATGTGGCCGCCTGCATAGCGCAGGCTATCATTAAGCCGGTGACGAATATTGGCTACCGCAAGCAGTTCATCGCCGGCAACCAGCCACAGGGTTGAGCTTGACACATAGCCGTCGGGCAGATTTTTACCGGCCGCAAAATCCGCAATTCGCTGTAGCATGGCGGCAAAATCATGATGCTCGAAATCCATTGGAAAAGGATAGCGCTCCTCGTCCCCCAGTTCTTCAATATAGCGATGATAAGAGCGCTGCCATTCCATGCCGGGCTCAACCAGCTTGAGTTCAGCGGGATTTATTCTCATTGTGCTTTTCCGGTAAATCATTAACGTATTGCGACAGGGTAAAAATACCCGTGAACACAGGAAACGCAATCGCATACTGGCATAACCATTTTTCAAGCGGCATTAACATGGGCTCCTCCCCGGCGCTTAACCAGAGTGTCTTTGTTTATACACCAGCCACTTATCCAACTCATTGCCAAAAGCCTGCTTCTCACTCGGGCCCAGTGCCGGCGGACCACCGGTTTGCACACCACTGCTGCGCAGGGTATCCATAAAATCGCGAATATTGAGCCGGGATTTGATATTTTCACGGGTAAACAACTCCCCTCGCGGACTCAGCGCCTGACCGCCCTTGGTAATCACTTCATCCGCCAGCGGAATATCACTGGTGATCACCAAATCGCCCTCGTTACAGCGCAACACAATTTCGTTATCTGCTACATCGAAACCCTTGGGAACCTGAATACTGTTAATGAACTTCGACGGCGGCGTGCGAATGTACTGATTGGCAATTAGGGTTACTTCGGTTTTAGTGCGGTTTGCAGCCCGAAAAATAATTTCTTTAATAACTACCGGGCAGGCATCGGCATCAACCCAAATTTTAAGCATAAGCGATTTAACTGATAAATGATGATGCTTGCAATCATCCTATGCAGGGCGTTGAATAGCAACCTTAACGCTCGCTCTCAGACCGTCGATACACCGTCCGGTTTGATGCTGTGGTCGCAAAAAGCCTTAAGCCACTTGACAATCCGGCGTTCCTTATATAGAACGTTCGATATATAGAACAACAGCGTTGTCACTTAAATAATGGATAAAGCATCTCTTATTACCCTCGGCTTGCATCTCCAACAATTACGCCTTGAGCGTGGACTGTCGTTATCACAGCTGGCCGCTGACGCGGGCATTGCCAAGTCGAACCTGTCGCGCCTGGAGCAAGGCAATGGCAACCCTACTCTCGACACCATCTGGCGTCTTGCCGTGCAGTTAAATATGCCGTTCAGCGCGTTAGTGGCGCCGGTTAACAGTGCCTTTGGTGAAGCCGGTATGGAGGTCAGACTTATCGATCAGGGTCAGGATCAGCCCAAAGTGGATGCTTACTGGATGTCGGTGGTTCCACATACCCGGCGCGAAGCTGAGCCCCACACCACGGGCACCACAGAGTCCATTACCCTGATAAGCGGCGAGCTTACCGTGGGCACCACCGACCACCTCAAGCGCCTGACCGCCGGTGAGACCTTTACCTTTGTTGCCGATCAGCCGCACAGTTATGAAACCCACGAGCGGGGCGCGACCTTTTTAATTACCATCATTTATCATCAGGCTATGCCCCATGGATAACCCTACTTCCCGGTCTTCTCTTCCCCCCTGGCTTCAAGGTATGCGTGACGCTATGCCATTGCTGGGCGGATATATTCCAGTGGCAATCTCATTTGGCCTGATTGCCACTCAGGCTAATTTCAGCGTTTGGGAGGCCACCGCCATTTCGGCGCTGATTTATGCTGGCGCATCACAATTTCTGATGGTGGCAATGCTCGCCAGCGGCGCATCACTGTGGCTGGTTGTGCTGATGACCCTGTTAATCAACGCCAGGCATGTGGTGTACGCGCCTAATCTGACGCCTTTATTGCCGCCCGGACGGCGCTGGATTGCACTGATGCATGGCCTGACCGATCAGATTTTTGCGCTGGCTTTGCACCGCCTGCCCTCGGTTTCAGAGGATGTCCGGCTAGGCTGGTACACCGGTGCGGCGCTGCTGGCCTGGTTTAGCTGGATTGCCGGCACAGCCCTTGGCGCTGTTGCCGGGGCCAGTTTAACCCATCAGTGGCCGTTACTGGGTGAGGTGATGCCTTTTGCCCTGCCCGCATTGTTTCTGGTACTGATTGCCCCGCGGTTTACTTCACCGTTATGGTTTATCGTGCTGGCAGCTACCATTGGCGCAGCTTTGCTACTAACTTTACTGCAATTTACCAATGCAGCCATTCCCGCCGCAGCGGCAACCGGCGCACTGGCTTACTATGCACTCTCCACCCTCAATACTCAAAAAGGCGCAGACCATGAACACTGAACGCTGGCTGGTTATTTTACTTTGCGCTGGCGGCACATTTTTAATCCGCGCATTACCCTTAATGTGGACCCGCCGTCACCTCGCCAAACAACAAAGCGATGCAGCCAATACGCTACCAACCTGGCTGGGACTACTAGGGCCGCTGATGATTGCCGCCATGTTTGGCGTTTCGCTGGTGCCAGTGCGTCACGACTGGATTGGTGCGCTGGCCACTGTTGCCGGCTGCCTGGCTACGTTGCTTAGCTGGTATCGCAGTCGTACCCTTGGCAAGCCGGTGTTTATCGGGGTTGTGGTGTTTGGACTGGTTACCTTCGGACTCAATCAGATAGTCCACTCCGTGGTAGCCTGAATCCATTGCATGCCAATCAACAGCCGGAGCCGGTAAGCTGAAACGCAGCCCAGTATTAGGGATGCGCCTGATAAGTATTCGTTACATTCAACTGTGCATTGCGCAGTGATTGCTGCTTATCCTGACTTTGCAGGTTTTGGTACAGGTTCACCATTTGCCGTGCGGTGGCTTCATCGTCTCCCGACTGCACCTCACCTAAACCAGTCTGGCAGGCACTTAAGGCTGAATGGTGTAGTCCACAACAAACACGCTGTCGAGGATCTCAAGTTCGCCCAGCAGCTCACCAAATTTACTGTGCTGTGGATGAGGCAGATATTGGTCCCGTGCCTCGGCATTTTTGAAGGTCATCTGGTAAATGTGGGTAAACCCCTGATCGAGTTTTTCAGGACTGTTATTAATCCCGTATTCAAAATTCAGAATACCGGGGATTTTATCTTTCAGCGCTCTGAAAGCATCCGTTACCTGCTGGATTTGCTCCGGGGTGCTGTCCTGCTTGTACTTAAACACCACAATATGTCGTACCGGTTCATAGTCATTCTTCTCTTCTGCCACACTCCAGGGCGATACCAACATCAACCCTACCACGGCTAACTTCCACCACTTCTGCATACTACGTCTCAATTGTAAAAAATTTGTGGTTTACCATAGCGATCCCCGCGGCGCAGAGCAATGAGTATTTGCTTGTGAGCGAGGAATTTCACATTGCCTGACGAAGAATATCGAAAACCGTAAAGGCAAAACCGGTTAGCACAACAATGGCACAAAATACCAGTAATGTGATAACGCCGGTGCGCTCCTGCCGGGGCAATGTTTTAAGCCATTTTTTAATCGTCATAGTGTATTTCCCTAACGTTGCAAAACCTGTCCGGAAGTTTAGCGAACACAAGCTAAATTGACCACGAAAGTGACCCGACAGACAGCTGACACCGCTATGACAGTATTAATATTATCAACGGGTTAAGGGATTATTCAGAGGTTATATCAAGTTGTGCAATATAGGGAAGGTTACGGTTTTTATGCGCCCAGGGTAAGCCGTAGCCCACCAACAGCTCATCGCTTTGCATAGCCAGGCCATAATATTCCTGAGCGCCAACATCCACCCGGCCCGGCTTTACAAACAATGTTGCCACACTAATGGAGTTTACCTCATGGTGGGAACGGATATGTGCTACCAGGCGCCTCATGGTACCGCCGGATTCAATGGCGTCATCCACCAGAATAATATCTTCGCGGGCAAGCGGTACATTGGGGTGAAACACAATAGGCGATGCGTTATTTCGCTCCCCGGGGGTGTGCGGACAGGAAATTGTTTCCATCAAAACCTCAAAGTTGAGTTGTCGAAGCAAATCGGCGCTAAAGAAAATCCCGCCCGGAACAACCACAATCACCACTGCCCGCTCAAACTGGCCATTAAGTTGTGCGGCTACGCGATTTACGGCCTCGCTGATTTGCTCGGATGAGAGCACACACGCACCAATTGCATTTTTTGTCATCGCCGGGTCCGCTTAAAATGTGGGTACAAACATGATCACCAACAATACACTTGCCACCAGCGCCGCGGCCAGGGTTATTAACCCGGTACGTCGGCAGCGCGCAAAGCCACTTAATCCAAGTCCGCTCAGCAACACCACTACGCCACTAAAAAAAGTGAGTTCTGTGATCAGCTTAATACGCAACACATGGGCCGGCCAGCTGGCAAAGTTAAACGATAAGCCCATTTGCTGGATGCTTAGCGCCGAGTGTTGCCACTATCAGTAACACTGCGGCCAGTGCTTTGGCACCAATGCACCATAGCGCCAGCGGATGCCCTTTGGGGAACGCCGACAACAACACACTTAAAAAAGTCATGGCAAAGCCACCAAGAATAGCCGCACTGAAAGCCATCTGCCTAAAGAGATCGGCGACCAGTTCTACTTCAGTCATGACTGCTGCCGGTGTAAAGGTGTTCGGTAGCCTGTTTTAAACCCGCCTGCGGTAAAAACTGATCGCTAATGGTTAAAATAGCATGCAAATTATTTTGCAGCTTATCCAGGGGCATATCTTCAGGCTTCAAGGCGGTTTGCAACAAGTGCAACGCCATATCTGCCAGTAACAGACGCTGTTTGTCGAGCCAGGCGTCTTCACCTTTACGTGCCGGATGGGCCAGGTAGGCACGTTCCACCTGGTCATGAATGCCCCAGCTGGTATCAATAATGGCTTGTTGTTCTGCTGTTTTCATCGTTTGGTTCTGTAAAGTTCAGGGTAATCATTCCAGTTAAACATATTCCCGCCGCCGTCAGTAACCCCATCTGCCATAAAACAATACCAATGGTACTGCTGCGTATTATCGCCTGGCGGCCTGCACATGCATCCAGTCACGATCTTCACTGCGCCCCAGGCTCAACCAGCCCTCTCGCTCCCAGCATTGCCACCAGAAATCCAGTGCCGGATCGGCAAGGCTGGCCCTGTCACTGCGCCAGCTCAATTTATTTTGAGAAGGAAACCAGTCAATCGCTATGCCCCAGGCATGGGTAGACCAGGCGGTAGCGCTGCCTCTTTTTTTACGGTGGTTATAGCTGCCACCATAACGATTAAGACCATGTTGCTGGATCCCGTCATCACCGTAGTGCGCGTACACCTCATTCAGCACGGTTTCGAGACTGTCGCTGAGGGTTTGGTGAATAGCAATAACCCGGGTGGTTGTCGATAAATCCCAGTCAAGACGAAGTAACCAAGGGCATTCCACCCGCACCAGCTCAATACTACCTGGCTGTCCGTAGTAGTCGTTTAAACTGGCTTCATTTTCCTGCGGAAACCGATGGGGATTTTCTCTTATCGGCGTGATATCGCTGAACTGTCGGGCTATGGTTCCCTGAGTCAGTAACTGACGCAATAAGATAGTGGCCGACTCTGTCTGAGGGCCGTTTAATCCGTCAACCGGGCCAACGTCAACCTCGTTTAGCAATGCCAGTAACTGCAATGCCGCCAAGCGTTTACGAGCGTTATTCCATTCAGTCCAGTGTTCAGCGCTTAATTGCGCAGCGTTATCACTGAGAAACTGATGCACGGCAGCTTGCGTTTTGGGGCCGGACAAGCCATCCACTCCGCCACTATAATAGCCTTTCGATTTTAACTCGGACTGGACTAGCTTAAGCTCAGACTGTTTCATATACCTTCCTGTGGTTTACCCATGAAGTTCAAAGACTAAGAGTAAGCAATTCCGACCAATCTGTACAGTAATTAACCAACCCGACCAGATTGCTGTGCGACATTGAGCAGACTAAAAACATGACTGTCATAGAACTGCCCCTGTTTAAAAATAGCCTGACGCAATACCGCTTCTTCACTAAAGCCTACCTTGCGTAACAACGCCATAGAGGCCTGATTACCGGAGAATACCACGGCAAATATCCGTGCAATATCGGTGTGCTCAAAGACCTCGGCGATTAATTGACGAGCCGCCGCCGTGGCAATGCCTTGCTGCCAGAATGCCGCCCCCAACCAGTAGCCAAGTTCACCACTGCGTGAATATTCAAATTCACCGCACTTAACCCCGATACAGCCCGCCAGCACCCCATCTACTTCGATGGCGCGGTTTATTCCCGATAAACTGCCCTCATGTACCCACCATGATGCGTCATCAGGGCTATAGGGCTGAGGAATTTTGGTCGACAGAAAACGCGTCACTGCGTCTTCGTTTAGCAGTTGAACCAGTGCAGGAATATCGTCTGGCTGAAAGGCTCTTAATGTGATCATTAGGGCAACAGAAGTCTTTTTACTAAAAGGCTGGTCAGCATATCACTCCACCAGCCCCCCGCAATGGTAAGAGTGTAAGCAGACATAACTACAGCCCGCCGTTACTTAAGCGTTAGCAGAGCTAACTCATTAACTGGCAGCGCGCTGTGAACGGCAAATCAGGTAGAAACCCAGAATAAACGTGAGCAGCAGAATACCATCCACCAAACGCAAACACAGGGTGACCTGCTCATACCCGGCGCCCTCGATAAATGCCGCGCCGAGCTCTATGGCAACCGAGCTGACAACCGAACAGATAAGGGCAATTACAATAAGCAAGGCACCTTGATTTCTCGTTTTCTGATAATGATAAAAAGCAATCGTTGCAAGTGCGACAACTCCGATCAACTGTAACAATGGCTCAATAAGCAGTGCCAGTAGCAAGTCGGCTGCAGTGGTGCCCAGCGATTCCTGAAATAAAACCAGTTCAGCCAATACCCCTCTCCCACATTTGATAAACAGCGCAAAGCACTGAGTGGTGAGTTTCGCCCAACCGGCTAGACAAAGCTGTGGCACCATAATTAATAACGCTATGGGTGCCGGGAAAAATAAGAAGTGACACGGGCAAAGTCCTTTTTACGATAACGAGCACAAAAATCAGACTTTGCCTTTGCTATTAAGTTCCTCAAACGGGGATGGGGAGGACTTTACCGAGTTTCAGATACGGTGAATCAGATCAGAGCGCCATTAAACACCATGGCGGGCATAAAAAAGCTGACGGCAAATAAACCTGAGCCGGTAAAACACAGAGCCGCAGCGCAAAACGCAGCCTGAACAGCAAAAACAGACGGTTTGGCTGATGCACTTTGTTGCAGTGATACAACGCCAAGCATAAGGGCCTTTTTCACTTTGGCATGCAAATGCCTTAACCAGGTGATAGCCGGCGTTAGCCCCACCAGAATGAGGCCAAAGGCCACTTCTATGCCGCCAAACTGCAACAAAAATGCAATTTCCGGTAACACTACGGCCGCAAGTAAAATAAGCAGTCCCGCTGCCACACGCTGCATCAGCGATAAATCATCCCATAATTTCATGTGTTTTCCTTAACTGATATAAAAAGGGGCCATCAATAACAAGATGGCCGCAATAAAGGTTAATCAAGAGCGGTACTATCGTGTTCCTGCTGGGGCTCAAGAAACACAGGTAGCGCCCCCAGCGTTTCATAAAGTAATGCCCACTGACCCCGAAAAAACTGTGAAAATAATCTGCTGACGTCGGAATGCTGTTCACTGATATACACTTGCACTCGCCTCCCTGCGCCGTCAGAGGATTGCCGGGGAGATACGTTTTCCGGGGCATTTACCACGCCCACAAGATACGCAAAATCTTCCGCACTCCCAACCGTCGACACAAAAAGCTCCGTATTACTGCTGACATGTTTCACTGACAACGTCGTCTCGTTAGAGGGCCGGGCCTCCCCGGCAGTCGCAGGCCAGAGATACTGCTTAAATTCGGTTAAAAATACCTGATAAGACACCAGGCCTTTATTTTCCAGCTGACAAAAGCTGCGCCCGGTACGCTTTATCTGATAGGTATAACCGGTATTATTCATAACAACAATCCTTGTTGTGTTGCCTGCAAAGTTGTGTTGCCTGCAAACCGACCAACAGACCTTATTTATTGTGTGCCCAAACAGGGCTGGTTGCGGCAGAGTAACGGTAAACTGACCGCAGTGCCGGCACCGGAATAAGTGCCATTATTAACAACCCTAAGCCAGCGGTAATACTGCCCGAAAAAACCAGCAAGATAATGCCATACAACCCCGCAAGGCCCGATAAAACAGCCAGCAACCAAAAACTGCCACGCCAGACTATGCGGTTAAAAACCGGCTTGTTGTGCTCTGAGGCAATAAACCCCACTGCCAGCAGGGCCATCGCCAGAAGTGGCCCATAGCGACTGGCAATACCACCGGTTTCGCTAATAATTTTCTCTGCCAGCCGGACGGAGGCCGGCAGAAACAAAATAACACTATACAACCAGTGTGTTAAACGCATGACACTCGTCAGTCCTTTGCTCTTTAACTATTGTTAGCCGCACTCCACTGCCGCTTTGGATCACGCAGGCTGAGCCTGAGGCAAGTAAAGCGTTAACGCGGCTGGTTTCGCCGCTTGATGGGAAATAACCCAAACCAAAAACCGGCTTCCAGTACAAACCCCATTAGCACAAACAAAAACACACCAGTTTGACTCCCGTAACTATAAGCCGACAGCGCACCAACCAGTAACGCAAAAATCAGTAAATACCGAAATACACTTTTCATAATCTGCTCTTTATTCGTGGCAACCGGTTTCAGGCCGCGATGCTGTTGTCTCATTAAGTCGACGCTTTAAAGTCTTAATATTGGCATTAAGCTCTTTAATTTCAAGTCTGTACTCACGCAACAGGTCGCGCATTTCACGTGTGTATTTAACTAAAAGAGACAAAACGAAAATGACAAACCCCGCCGACAGTAAAATCAAAACCGCCATATATACGCTCCTGCCTTCATCACCTGGTCAATGTTGTGAATAGCCGTCTTCTGTATTCTGGTGCGCTGCCTGCAAGAGCCTTTCCCGTTTAGAGTTAGCGGGAATACTCATCCACAGCACCAGATAAATAACGAATCCGAAACCAAAAAATGCTGCAATCAAAAACACCAGTTGCAGGCCATTAAGGTTTAAGTGGTAGTAATTAGCCATTCCTCTCAGAGTACCCGAGACCAGACCGTGTTTTGAGCGGGTTAATACGCGATGTTCCATGTCTGCTTTCTTCCTTAATGCGCCAGGCTGTTACAGAAAACAGCCCGATGATATGTGCCGCTAATGTTCCGTCCCCTCTTGAACGGAGGGCTCTTTACTGCTGCCATTGCCATCACATTTAATGAGTTTTTCGCCAAAATTGAAAACGTTATTTACCGCAACATAACTGGCAGAAATGACCGCACTGGTCGGCAGGCTTATGACACCGATAATTTTGCCCTGCCAGTCGTAAAAGCTGGTGTCGCCATCGGTTAAATCGACTACCTTGAGGTATTTTTGGTTACTGGAGAGATAACACTGGCTCGTATCAGCTGAATCTTCAGGCAGTACTACACAGCCACTCATCGCCAGCGTTACCAGCGCAGCCACAGTTTTTACTATTTTTAATCGCATCAAAATTCCCTTTTTTGTACCTGATTTCACCACATATATTAATACATTAGTGCCAGCGCGCTACCAAAACTGCCACCATGGCGAGGCAACACCGGGATGCCTTACCTCCAGATACTGAGGTTCGCTGCGTTCGCCAGCCCCATTTACCGCAACAATACTGACCGTGAAATGGATAGGCTCTTGCTCATTGCTACTGCCATCCAACCACACAAAGGTAAATAAGGCGTTATCATCTATAAACTTCGACGGTATTACGGCTACCGGCTCAAACAGTCTATCTTCAAACTCTCCTTTCACCCGCTCGAAAATATACCCTTGTGGCGGATAACTACCTGACAATTTAAAGGTTATAAACCCAAAATCAGAACAGGAACCCAAATTACCATCATCACTGCCTCGCTCAATCCCGGCCAACTTAAAATGGGGCTTTACCGGGGCTAAAGCCTCAGTATGGTTCGCTTCAAAGGCTTCTAGCAGCGGTACCAGCGAACAGGCATTTAACTGCTTCGACACGCTGCACAATACAGTTAATAGTATGGCCAGGCCTGTTCTACTCGTAATCTTAATCATTTGTCGCCTCTACTGCGGCTCTTCACCAAATGCTATATCTATAGCGGGCCGCTTTTTAAGCTGCCGCGACTGAGCAACCGCCTGTTTTACAAACATCAATTGCTCTGGCGGAGTCAGACTCATAAGTTGCTGTATAAATGTTTTGACTTCCATTGCCCAGGCTCTGTCATCATTACAAGCCAGTGCCTCAGCAAAAAAATGCCGGGCCTGGGTAAAGTCCCTGGCATACAAGCAAATCATGCCTTTATTCAGCCCTGCCCAGATGTGCTGGCTACCACCTGCGGTATTAGCTAACACAAACTGCATTGCCCGTTGGGGGCTTGAGAGTTCATCGCGATAGTAAAGTACCCGCTGCTTTGCCTGCTCCGCCAGCGACCTGGCCTGCAGCATAAAGGTCTCCTCACTCTCAAACTCAACGAAAGCACTTTCCCGGTTTGCAAGATCATAAGCATAATCCACTCTGGGGTACCACTGCCAGCTAACAGCCACATTCAGGTAGCTACCTTTAGACCACTGGGACGGCTGAAATTCTGCAATAGCCACCCACCAGCCATTATCATCCAGCCATAACCTGGACTGCCCTTTGCGCATCATATTTATTGGTTTTAAGACTTCCCGGGCAGCGGTATTAATAAGCTTATTGTGTATCGAGACAACCACGGCATTTCCCTCAGCCAAACGGCAAGATTAATACTGGCGATTTGCCGGACACGGCTTTTCTTTTAACGGCGCCAACAACATATAAAACACCCAGGCAAACCAGGAAATAAAAAACACTACCAGCAACCAGGCAATTTTTCTTTACCCGTAGTACGATTTGATCTGGCAATCAAAATGACAGAATGCTCCAGATTAACAATCCAAAGAATGCCAGTACAGCGCTAAAAAAGAAGGCGAGAAAACCGTCCATATTGAACATCCTTTTATAATGACGACAGAAAAAAGAAAAACCAGCGGCGGTAAATAATCTGCCAGCCAAAACTTACTAACCAGAGCACGAGCCATAATTAAAACGCTTAACTATTGAGCAGCCTTAATAGCCATATGAATAAGTGGAAACGGGTTACCCTGGCTATCCAGTGCTGAACGCCCTATGCGTTTAAATCCCAGCCGTTCATAAAAGCCAATGGCTTGTGGATTTTGCTCATTCACATCCACTTTACCGGCCTCCAGTTCATTTATTGCATACTCGACCAGTGCCCGCCCTACCCCGTTACCAAAGTACCCGGGGCTTACAAACAGCATTTCAATGTTACCTGCGGCCACGCCAATAAATCCGGCTAGCTCATTGCGCAGCTTCACACCGCGTAACGCCACTGCATCAAAGTAATGCTGTAAAATAAGAGGTTTAAGTTGTGCAATATACTGCTCAGGTAAAAAGTGGTGTGTGGCTCGCACCGAAGCCTCCCACAGGTCAATAAGAGTCGGATAATCTTGCCGACTGACCTTCACGACGTCCATAACATTTCCCTAAAATAATCGGTTTACAGGTGCCTCAAATCCCCTCTTTAATGCAGCACCTCTCTAGGCTAAACATCCACATTAAAGCCACCGGCGACGGATAAGCCGCATAAACAATGCTACAACCCGCTATCTACCATATCTCTAACAATACGAGCTTTTACAAAATGATCTAGTTGGTGCGTTTGAATCCACCAGGTAGCAGCTTCCATTAGCAATTCAGGATCATCATTTTTATTAGAAAAGAACGCGTAAAAAGAAAGTCCAACGTTATCGCCTTTGGCTAATATTTTGGCATTACATACCTGTACCATTTTGTCTCGTAGGGATTGTCTCATTAATTCTGCCTAATACCTTTTAGACTAATATCACCAGGTTGTCCCAGCCCGCCTGCGGGCGACAAAATTTTTTGTTAGTTGCCACTGCTGGGTATCACCTTTTTGCGGGTTCCTGATGTGCCAAACCAAACTAATACCGCGAAAATAACAAACCGTTTTATAATATTAATATAAAAGCTTCGAGGTTCTGATTCTAAGGAATATACAACACCTCTTCGAATAACGAAGCCATCGTTTATGTCTGCCATGATTTGATAAAAAACATAAGCAGCGGCCACACAAAATAGAATTTTTAAAGGCCAATAGACCGATTCAGGTAGTTCTACGGTTACTAAACTCAAATTCATTTCTTTGAAAATTCGGCTACCTATTGGGAACTAACGCCCCACATAGGGGCATAAGCTAGCAGGCTATAATACGGAGCGAAGGGAGCCTACGTATTTTTGTCTCTAACGAGCATAGCGAATGTTAGTGCGTTTATATTGCACTTACGCTAAAGCCCCTTCAATGGCAGCAAAGGCGATAGGTACGCATCCAAGCAGAGTTATCACTGCCCCCCCCAAAACTGAACGAATAGCATTTTTTAAACCGCGATATTCCAACCAAAGTTGAGTGACAATTAACAACAATAAAGGCAGCCCAATTGAAGACATAATCGCAACGACATATTTTTCTTGAACAGAAAGAGAAAACCTTTCCAATTCCAGGATGTAGCTTAAATTGAGGTAACAGCTGGCCCCCATAAAAAGGACGGAAAGTGACAGCATTAACGCCGCCTTTGCTAGGTTTATAGTAGACTCGTTGTTGTGTGGGTAGATGTTTTCCATTTTATATCCTTATAAATTTAGCCATTACCTGTGAAACCCTTCACACCAATAACAGTAGCATTGCGCTTATGCTTTCATCAACATTCATTGTTGAAAGAAGCAACAACACAACCGGTAAACGACCCTACGCGCCTGCCATGCGGAAAAGAAAATAGCCGAAGGCCGCAAATAACACTACGCCCACCAAAACCATGGCACTCAGCGTTTTTGAACGCAGCATTGACTCAATTAAAGCGAACTCAGTTTGCATTTTAATGAGTTCAAGGTGGTCCTCAGATTTGGTATTCATGGCTTTATGCTGCTTAGTCATAAAACTTCTCCTGATAATCGTACTTATTTTCCTACATCAACTTAAGGCTACGACTAAAGACGCCCCACAAAAACCCAGGCCGGTAAATCTCATAGCAGTTTGAAACCTGGCGCTAATGACTCTCTTTACGCCCTGGAGTGAAGTTGAGTCTGCTTTTGCAAGTGCTCTCGCCATCACTACGTCCACGGAGCTTAAACCAAGCAGCGTAAACCCAATGCCGCGCAGTAAATCGTGTTGCTGATAGCCCATAGAGTATTCTTTAAAAGCCATCGCAGCGAAAAACAAAAAGACGAAACCGCTAAACCAATCAAAATTGGCGTTACCCGCCTGGGCTTGGGTAAACAGGCCTGTGAATTGGGCTAGCAAAAAGAATACCCCAATACCTATAAGGAGCCACCCCATGCCGGTAGATTCGCGAGATGAGAGTTCCACACACCCCATAATAATGGGAACCATTACCAGTAAATATCGCATCATGTATAAATCCTTTTAATCGGTACCACCGAAGTAAACACAATTATGCAGGCTTATTTTCAACCTACCGGTTTATGCTTCATTCCTGGGTTGTTATTCCCTATGTTCGGTTTTAATCAACAACGCAATTGCCGTTAACACATGGAAAATTAGCCCTAATAAGAACCAGCCTAGCACACTGCGCCCGGTTGTTTTGGCCCACCAGGCACAAAAAAACGCAAACAAGACCACTGCCAGCCCATTGCTTTTAATAGCTTCCTGAAGTTTTGAAACCTCGGTATCTGTGTCCGCCTGAGCACTTTCCAGGCTTCGTATTTTAGAATAGAGCCGGTTAACCGTTTGTTCCAGTTCGGATAAGGATGGCTGCGTGGTTGTTGCGGATGCTAGCGCGGTATATTGCCAACCAAACAAAAGAAAAACGACGGCTAAGAACTTCCCTTTCATTAGGCTAAATCTCCTTACTAGTAACTTTATCATAACGGCCGAAAACGATAACGGCAAAGTGGTTCTGCAGGTTGCCGCCCCTGTGGCCCAAACAGTTCAATGTTAGGCACATTAGCTTACGCCTACCTGAGTTTCTATATACACAGAATGTTCATCCAGCTCTCCTGTTGGACGCACTGTGACTGATTTTATCTGAACCAGAGCCTCAGGTTTAACGACATCATTTAACCAGAAATCTTCACGCAGAACGCTAAACTCGGGTTGGCCAACCGAGTAAGCACCATCGCCGTTAAAATCTTCGTCCAACGGTAAAATGGATACGATATCAACAACTTCACCATCTTCAATGAAATTACCGACATGGGTAATTTTGCCGTTAATAACATCCTCATCAATGGATTCCCACCACGCTTCACTACCAATCAACGGGTTTGTTGCAAAATACTCAGGAAAGGATGCCTTTATGTCATCATTGATTTCATTTGCCCATTCCGGTTCGTTTTTCAGTTCAAAAATAACGTCCATTTCTAATCTTCCTTAGCTCTTCACTTTTTGGCATTGGGCACCTGCAGGCAGGCAATAGTGGCGGCGCCACCTGAGTGCACTATCCTTTTTTGTTAGGTTTTTGGTAACTGCAGCTTTAACTGTTCAGCAATGATCAGCTCAATATCATATTCCACATCCAGGGTAGCCTCAGTGAGTACCATCACATGAATTTTGACTTGCCTGTCATGGGGATCAAGAGGGCTCAGCGCAACGGGAAGCATCTTGAAGTGAGTAGTCTCAGGTGATAGGCCTGGATACATTTCAGCAATCTTAGATTGGATCACAGCCCAGTTGAGCGAATGAAGGAGTTTGTTTGCTTCCTGTTCATTAACGCCTGCAGGCAAATCAACAAACACCATTGGATTAATGTCGTTCTTGTTGCTAATCAGAGTGGTTAGATAAGCAGCAATGAATTCCTCAAGCGCTGTGGTTTTCTCCCAGCCATCAGTTGACGTGGCAACAACCCGATACTTAAAGTACTTCTCTTTATCCCCGTAGGGAGTAAACACAGTAGGGAGAATGCGGTAGTTAACCTCTCGTTCTTTTAGTGCAGGGAATTGTCTTACAACAGCAAATTGCAGTTTTCGTTGGTCAATTTTTTCCAGAAACGCCTGCCCTTCTTCTTCCGTCCAGTTCTCAGGCATATCCACAGTCGTCATATTTCCAAACTCGACTCCCTGGCCGCACCCAAGTAATAACACAAGCAGGAATGCACTTATTGCCTTTTTCATCTTCATATCCTTTTACTACAACCACCAATTTATAAGGAAACCTGCCCCCTTGTTTAAGGGCGATACACAAAGCCAAAAACTCAGAGCGAAACGACTCAAGAAACCCTTATATTTCATCACTTTCCATGAAGAGCTTAGCACCCGAAGAGTTGAGCTTAAACAGAATAAAACACAGCGGAACGATATAGAGCATTAACCCGATCCAGCTGCCAGTATTGTTTTGATAGCCCGAATTGGCGTGGTTATACAGCAAAAACACTATTAGTAATCCGGTTAGAATTCTTAAGGCCGTTAAGGCCACGGGTACTTTTTTCAGAAAATAGCAGCTTGAGATAACAAGGGCCAAAGCCAGTAACGCTTGTATAGCCGCACCGGCCGGATCGCCACCGCCTTGGGTCATTGCAATGGCAACGTAAGCTACGCCCGTTAAAACCGCGAAGCTTCCAAATACAATGTATAACCAGGCGACTGCCCTGAAACTACATACAAAATTCAACGTCTATCCTTTAAATATAACGCTTAACTATAAGCATAATTACCTGACAAGTTTTAAAACCACTTCACCGTTAAAACTAACGGTCAACTGACTACAATCTTTTGTGGCTATTTGAACATCAACAAACGAGTCTTCTGCTGCACTATACATCTGCGCATCCCATAGCAACGAATCTGATGTTGGTTTTAGCGCATTTAAAACAACTAACCCAACTGCTTTAGAATTATTATCGTGGGAATAGACAGTGATCTGTGCTTTGTTTACGTCGACTAATAATCTTGCAGGCTTAGCTGAGTGATCCCAAACGCCCCCAATATCACACGCCTTGGCGTGAACAGAAAAGTTTGCGACCAACAGAATAGAGCTAACCACTAAGAACCTGAGCATGAACATCCTTTGCATATAATGCCGCAGCTAAGCGCTTTTCGCGTGCATTGCCTTGTTAAACTTGAGCTCCATAGGTTGATATACTAAACCTGCCGACTCGCCTACCCCGCCGGTGCACTCAAACCCGTACTTTTCATAAGCGGCTACTGAAGATAGTGACGCGCTGACAGTTACCGTTTCGCCACTTGCATGACTCAAAACGGATGAAAGCAGTTTTCTTCCTATGCCACTCTTCTGGCGTTCAGGACGAATAAAAAACATCGCTACATGCCTGCTTTCTTTTAACTCGATATCGCCTTCGATAATTTCGCCGCTCTCAGCAACCAACATCACGGTATCACCTTTCATTCTGTCGAAGAATGCGTCGCACGCAGCGATTTTCGAAAATGTTGCCACCCCTTCATCAGTCAATGTGCCTGCAACAGAATTAAAAAAAGCGCTCATGCAAATTGCACTTACAGCTTCAAGGTCCTTCTCTTCCAGCGCTCTGATAACCATCAATGTCTCCTAAAACCTTAACGCCCTAATCCGGCAACGAAAAAACGTGGGTATTTTTACCGCGAATTCAACTCCGAAGTTGCCAGCCTGTTTTTATCCCAGCATGCCTGGGCGCAACATAATTTTTTTGGTTAAGTGCCAGCACCCACGTTGACTCTCTTAAAACGCATAGATAACACAGTGATGATCCCGCACATTATTCCAATACTAATGGATTTGTTTAAACCTAAGGCCAGGACTATTGGTTTAAGCAAAAAGAGATGGATAATAAACATCGGAAAAAATGCAAGTATGAAAACCTTAAACTTTATGGTTGTAGTGAAAGGTTCGCCACAATCAGGGCAATTTTTGACCTTACCCCATTTATTGGCCGTTTTAGAAAAAAAGCCAATTTTCACTTCACAATTGGGGCATCTATAAAATTGTTCATTCGCTTCAAAAGCTTCATTTTTTGCTGCTGAATCAGATTTCACTTCCGTTTGGCGAGAGCTTCATTCTTGCTCTATTTCTGCTGTTCTTTCTGGAAAAGCGCTTTGATCAATCGATTGCAAAGTCTGTTCTAATTCCGAGGTCGAATATTTGGAATAATTTGGTTCCATGTACTTAATTCCCTGTGGCGGCTGACATATAGCTAATGGCTGATTCATAGCACTATGATGGCAAAGCCGCGCTATTTATTCCTCTCATCTGAGCGCGTTGTTATATTTAGCCTGCTTAATCCAGCAAATAAAATTACTGTTGTGGCTAGTATGACAGCTATAGTTAGTGAAAACCCAATGTCTTGGGCCAACCTGAATGAAACAAGGTTAAACAAACTCATTACGGCGCCAAAAACAAAAAGCAGACCTTTATGATAGCTTTTAGTCTTACCAAGAACATATATCGCAACAGCCAGGGCAATGCTGCTTGCCAAAGCTATGGGCACAATACTGATCTTAAACAAGAACCCAAGGGTTCCGGCACAACCAAATTTGGGATCGCAGTGACCCAATACGAGTGTATTAAAAGCCACAAATAAACTCGCCGGCACCACAGCACCGCTAAAAAAGAAAGAAATTTGTTTTAAAACTAAGTCCTTGTTCATAAAAATTTCCTTGACGCTAAGGGCTAGCCAACATTTTGTTATGTTTATTAATCACTCTCACAAAGAACACTTTCATTATGTAGGTAGGAATAACTAAAAAACAGTAAAAAACGATCAACTATTTTTTGTTCGTGATTATTTTGTAAAAGCGTTTTTATATGGATTAACTCATGTACGATTTTATTTGATTGCGCCGGAGTTAGTTTGGGATCCCGATAATAGCTTTCGCATATCCGCTTTAATTCAGAAAATTCATCAGCTTGATTGACATAAGAAAAGATAAATTCTTCATAGTGAGCAATTGATTCCTTTTTCGTACCTGAATACATGTCAAATGCCAAAACGACCTCCTTGTAGAGCTAATGCTCCAATTTGCGGCACAAACGCATAGACTATAATGCGAAGCAGCCCGCGTGTTTATGTCTCAGCGAACCTGCGAGCGAGTTAATGCGCGCAGTTGATAATACAAGCGCCCTTTATTGTGTGGTAAAAATAACCGGGAATTGGATATACATACCACAATTTTCTCCATACGAAATGGAAAGGTAATTCTCGCTAGCAAGATATGACTTAACCGTATAATAAATATGACCATAGCCATTTTCTTTTTTCCAAGGCGCGATAGATACGGAAAAGTCGTAATCAATTAAAGTTGCATCAAAGACAGGTTTTCCCTTAAATAACCAAATATCTTCAAACTCTGATTCTCCCAGTTTAAGCGGGAATGAAGCTTCAACAAGGAATTCGCCGTCCTTTTCTGTTGCTATTATCTGAACTTCTTCACCATATTTTTGATTCCATTCATTTACCATATCGTCGGTGGTATAGCAGCTATTTGCACAGACCGAAGACGCAAAGCAGGTTAAAGCAATAAAGGAGAGTACGTGATAATAAAAACCGTTTAAAAAACTCACTTTCCGTAAATCTCCTTCTAGTGCATAACACCTAAATATGGGGCACAAACAGGCAGATAACAACGGCGAATCCGCCTGTCTGTTTTTGTCCCAGCCAGCCTGCGAGCGACATGTATTTTTTGTTATGTGCGTTGCGACTAATCACCACCACCTCCATCGCTGTCACCGCTGGAATGTGAATCCCCCCGCATGACCAGTTCCATATGATCCCGAAGCCATACCCGAAGCCGATAACCCCAAATATAGCCACCCTACAAACCCGACGACAATCCCAGTCCAAAAGCCATTCATTAAGATTTCTGTGATAGGCACCTTACCTGATGTGCTTATCGAAGTTATTACGACAAGACAGCCAAAAAATCCAGCAATAAAGCCATAAAGGAAACCGTAAAATTTGTACTTTGATAAAAGGTTCATAATGCTTCCCTACCTTAAGCACATAACACTAAGGGCACTAATATAGCGCTATAATGCCGGAGGCGCGTCATGCTTGCATCCCTCATGAGCGCCTTGTTATGAGCTTGCTTCGAACTAAAAATTTCACAGAATTTGCATTAATAAAAAAGCTATGAAATTTTGACCTGCGTGGATGGCCATACACATTCCTAATGCTAAGTTCCTCGATTTTTCATACCAAACAACAAACGCGAAGGAAAACACGACGAATGACCAAAAGATGGTAAATCCATGTCCAAGGGCACCAAGTGAGTGAAATACACCCCATATAAATGCAGAAACGAGAGCTATGCTCCAAGTCGAGGACGTAAATCTTTTAATAATAGAAATACCCAGCCATAAAAGTAGCGTTTCAATAAGAGGAGCAAAAATAACTACATTGAAGAACAATGTAATGGCACTTTCCGGAAGCGGAGGGGGCTCAGCCTCAGGGAAAAACGTGAAAATTAAAAATGAAATTACTAAGGCAGGTATGGTTGAAATAGCAATGGTACCCAAAAGGTAGATAACTCTGTTCTGTGAAGTGTCCGATAAAAAATCGAATGGGAAAACTAAACTGTTACTGCTCTTATCCATTTAATCCTAAATTCCTTATTTGGCACATAACACCCAACTTTGGGGCACAAATACGTAGGCTAAAATACTGAGCGAAGCGAAGGGAGCCTACGTGTTTGTGTCACAACGATCGCAGTGATCGACAATAGTTGTTTGTTATGTTTTTATGCAGATACAACCTCTGTTCTTGCTTGTGCAAATCTATGGCCTAATACCGAATATGACAGCGTTAGTGCAACGCCATCTGCTATAAGACTCGCCTGCAATAAAAACATTTCAGTTGATGTGTATGCCGCTACACCAGAAAACAAAGAACTACATAACGCAAGTCCGACTAAAAGTGCGTAAAGCGTCCTGGCTTTTGAATTAAAGCTTAGGGTAAGTAAAGGAATGATAATCCATAAAATAGACGTAATTTCTTGATACCAGAGTGGAACAGTTGAGCCGAACCCATGCCACTCCATCGCATCAGCAATATCACCGGAATAGCTACCTGTTAAGAAATAAAATGATGCAGAAGTTAGTACGCTTATTGCAATTGCTATTTTAAAATATTTTTCCTTACTCATTAGTTGAATCCTTTCATTTAAAAACATAACGCCCCGCTGACTTGGTTTGTATGGTGCTGCTTTATGCAAGACATCACCTTATACAACCGTCTTTAACTTCATTTTCGATCTTGTAAACAGCAATATTACCAAACCAAAAATTATATTATTTGGAATTGCTACAACAAAAAACGTCGCCCAAAAATAACTGAACCCCTGATAGAGTAACCATTGCGCCCCAGGCCAATAAATGGCAAAAAATAAATCTTCCAGGGGATATGTAGCGCATGTACCAAACATTGATGTGATTGGATAAAGAAGCGCGATTTCTAATGCAATTACGATCAATATCTTGAAAAGTAGCTTCAAATTTACTCCAAGCACCTAACGCCCTAATAATGGACAAAACATTGTTGGCTAAAATGTTGAGGAACGAAAACAGCCAACTTTTTTTGTCCTTATTAATTAGCTTGTTAGCTGTTCCTATCACTAGACTAGAAAATAGAAAGAACCAGAAAAAACCAACATAAAAAGCCCCATTACAATATAAAAAATTGATGTCGTATTATTAGGCTTAACAGAGTTAGATATAAAATACTCATTGATACTTGAAACTAACTTAGCCAATAAGTACTTATCTTTGGATTTCTTTAATTTTAATTGACCAGTACCAACCCAGCTTTGAACCGATACTTGTAGATCAGCATTGATATCTGTCAGTTTAATTAATGAAAGCTGCTCTTCAAATTGAATATTGTTTTGATTCAATGCGTAATGTAATGAATTTCTAAATGAATCATCAGATATTCCTATAGCCATATAGCCTTTCATTTGAATCCAGAAAAAACCTAAGAGAACTACAAACATTAGCGGGCTAATGTATGACATTAAGCCAATATCACCTGTGGAAGAAGAATGAATTTCAAACGACATAATTAACTGAGGTGAAAAAGCTAACACCATAAATACAAAGAATACTTTTGATGGCAGCAACAAAGGTTTCTCTGATGCTATAACTTTAATCCCGATGTATAGAAAAAATACTGCCATAAAGGCAAAAAGAAATGGAAAATAAATGTTCAAAATAAAACTCCTTGTTGATTGAACAGCTAACGCCTAAATATGGGGCACAAACAGGCTGGCGCCATAATTTTTTTGTTAGGCTTTTTTGCCTCGTAGTTTGGCATTTACTACTTCATTTACTTCTTTCGCATTACGGCCTGTAACTGGTAAAGGATGTTCTCCACCCGCTACGCATATCAAAATTGCCGACTTCGTGTATTTCAAATAGCGAATTCTACATGCAGCAATTTCATCCCAGCATAAGCATTTGTAACCTAGAATGTTTTGATACATGACACCTGATTCATCAATTTGAACCCAATCATTTTTTCTAAACACGTTTATCGCATAAATTGTAGATAGAATAAATCCAATTACAAGCAGGATGAGCCCTTCACTTTTTCCGCTTAAGTACCCCGAAAAGCCCAGAACCGTTAGGATGCAGAAAAAAAGTAAAAAGAAAATATTCCTTCCAGTGGATGTCCAGCGGTATGGCGGAGTAACTAATTTACACGTTGTTTGATTTTCGTTTATTCGTTTAGCTATTTCATTTTTGACTTTAAGTGTGCGCTCAGGGAATGCAGCTCGATCAATTGAAGATAAAGCTTCTTCTAATTCTTCTCTGGTATAGTCTGTGTAATTTGGTTCCAACCTCATAGGTCTCCAAGAAGCCTAACTTCTATATATGGGGCACAAACAGGCAGGCTATAATGGCCAAGCTGCCCGCGTGTATGCGTCCCAGTGCGCCCTGGCGCACGACTTAATTTGATTGTTAGTTGCCACGTAAACATGACTCCAAACGCTCTTGCCAATGTGGCCTAACTCTACTTTTTATCCTAGCCCCAGACCAAGCCAAAAGTCTGACGACCTCATCTGTGGAATGATGAAGTGCGACTTCGATGGGTACTACACCATATTTACTCTCAGCATTAACGTCTACTCCATTTTCAATCAAATAATGAATCAGACTTACATCATCATTGTTGATCGCAGCAATAAGTGCTGAACCATGCATAGGATCTTGGTGATTGATATTGCCGCCTTCAGCAAGTCTCTCTTTTACTAATTCGAGGTTTCTTCCACGAGCTGCAAATATAAGTTTTTGATCAATGTTGAATGGCATAAAGATATAAATACTAGTGGCTACTAACGCCCTAATTTGGCGGCACAAACGCGTGGGCTACACTGCGCAGCAGAGCCCGCGTGTTTGTGTTCCCAACATTTGATTGTTAGCTGCCACCTACTAATAATGGTAGCGACACGAAATAACAATAATTGCCGTATCATCCACGGCGTATACTAAACGATTAGTATCATCTATTCTGCGAGACCAGAAGCCTGAAAGATTTTCTTTAAGAGCTTCCGGTTTGCCAATTCCCTCAAACGGAGAACGCTGAACATCGGTAATTAATTTATTAATGCGTTTCAAGGTTTTCTTGTCTTGAGTCTGCCAATAAACGTAACTGTTCCAGGCTTCATCAGTCCATGATAACAACCTTTTAGTCATCTATAAGATCTCGCTGAGCCGTTTGACCCATTTTAAACTGCGCAATTGAACGATTTAAGTGTTCAGCGTTCGCTGGTGAGCGGAGTAAATGTACAGTTTCCATAAGGCTGTTGTAGTAATCCAATGACATTACAACAGCATCTTCAGAATCACGACGAGTGATTACAGTAGTATCCGCATCGTTAATAACATTGTCCAAGACGGCTTTTAGACCATTTCGGGCTTCAGTAAAAGAGACAATTCTCATTTTGCACCTCACTTGTACAGGATATAGTACAAGTCTAGCTTGAAAATAATCACATGTACAGAATGTTGTGCATAACTTCGTTCGTGGCAGCTAACGCCTACATAAGGGACAGTAACACGTGGGCTAAAATCGGAGCGAAGCGACAGAGCCCACGAGTTACTGTCCCAACGAGCGTGCGAGCGGCTTAATGTGATTATTAGGCGGCATGCAGATCTATTGGCTGCACGTTATCTAAGTTGATGTTTTGCTTTGCCTGCCAAAGTTCATAGTTGTCTTGCATACTAAGCCAACTCTCAGGGCTGCGCCCTAATACCTTTGATAGCCTTAATGCCATTTCTGGCGTTACTGCACTTTTTCCCTTAACGACACGATTTATTGTAGAAGCGGCCACACCAAGATGGGTTGCAAGTGTCCTGCAACTTATGCCGTGTGGCTCCATGTAAATGGACTCAATAAATTCACCGGGATGTGGTGGGTTATGCATATTCATTCGTGATAATCCTCGTAATTTAAGATGTAAGCATTACCATCCGTGAACTCGAAAGTTACTCTCCAGTTACCGTTGACAGATATCGACCAAATGTTTGACCTTTCTCCTTTAAGTTGGTGTAGAGAGAAGCCCGGCAAATTGATCTCATCAATATCTAGCGCGGTGTGAATAGCAGCTAACTGCATGCGAAGCTTTTTCGCGTGCTTAGTTTGTATGTCTGAAGTTTTCCTTTTTCGAAAAACAGCTTCAGGCCCTTATGTTTAAATGACTTAATCATGAAAGAAGTGCAGCGCATTGCGCAACGCGGTACAACCCGACGCCTAACGCCCTAATTTGGCGGCACAAACATTTGTTATGCCTGCGAGACACTTGCCCTACGCGGCTTTGCCGCAACCGCCCGCCACAACAAACTGTTGATTTAAATAAAAACAATTACCTTAAAACAACCCTGGGCGAAAAGCCAGATGATAAAACTACTGCATGATAAGTGAGCGGGCTAGCAAAACTGACCGTGCCGAATGCTGGTGTTACCAGGTTAAAACGAATAAGTGTTGATAAAGCAGTTTTGAAAACTGAAAGCGGCAGGTACCAATACAACCTATTGAAACTGCCTTGCCCTAACCTGCTACCGGCGTACTAAACACATGAGAAATGACAACGGCGCATATCACCCGCATAAAGGGCGATAACACATGGGCTAAAATTAGGAACGAAGTGACGCAGCCCATGTGTTAGCGTCCCAGCGAGCTTGCGAGCGATTTAATGC
>NZ_BAAJLP010000005.1:0-203682 GCF_057547795.1 Alteromonas sp. 4NH20-0104
GAGCGAATTAATGTCCTTGTGACCGTGCACCAAAGCCAGTTGTTAGCGACTGGCACACTTTGATTACTTAGTTGGAGAAAATATGGACTTAAACAACCTCATTACGTTCATCTCGGTTGCCACACTACTGGTTATATCACCGGGTCCAAATGGCTTTCTGATAGCAAAAACCGTCCCGGTTTCGGGGCAAAAGGCCGGTTTTGCAAACGTCGGCGGTTTTGTAGCCGCATTTTACGTGCATGGCTCACTCTCTATATTTGGCATCTCCATTCTCCTGGTGCAGTCAGCAATGGCTTTCACTATCTTTAAAATGCTCGGTGCTGCTTACCTGATCTGGATAGGCATAAAAGCATTAAGCAGTGTTTTTAACCAGACAGTAGTCCCATCAAGCAAAGAACCGGTAGCAAAAGTGAGTAAGGTTTCTGTTCGTAGCGCATTCCTTGAAGGTTTTGTAACAAATGTGCTTAATCCTAAGGTCTCTATGTTCTATCTTGCTGCCTTTCCTCAATTTATTTCACTGGAAGGGAGTGCATTGAGTGCATACGCGCTGGTCACTGCGCACTCAGTAGTTAATCTCATTTGGTTTTCTTTCATGGTGTTGGCATTGTCACGGCTGAAAAGTGCGGCAAATAATCCAAAGTTTAAAGCATGGTTAAATTCTATTACCGGTGTAGTCTTTATTGGCTTTGGAGCTAAGTTGGCATTAATGAAAAACAGCTAAAGCAGGAAGGTTACTCGCTTCGGTCGCTGCCGGGAAAAGCTCGCAGGCTTTAATGCATCGTTTGTAATGGTCATGTTATTACAGAGAGAAGGTTGTTTTGGTCTTAACATGATACTAAAACGGGTTGAAATATTGGGTGCAGCTTCTAAGGGCGAGCAAAATGAAAGGTTTTTTTATTTAACGTTATGGAATGGCTTGCTGGTGTTAGTTAACAGTCAAAGAGAATGTGATCCGACCAATTCTTACCCTTTTCAAACCTGTAAATTAAGCTTTCGCCGGTTGTCCGGCTTTTAACATGAAAAGAATCAATGTGATCGGAACGAGTGGCAGCGGTAAATCTCATTTTAGTCGCCGCCTTGCCCGGAAATTAGGCGTCCCCTGTATCGAAATGGATGCGGTTTTTTGGCTCCCTGACTGGGAACACTCAGAAACAGATGATTTTCTTAGTCAGCTGCAACCTCTTTTAGATCAGGATGCGTGGGTATTAGATGGCAATCAATCTAAAACAAACGCATTAAAATGGCAGTATGTCGACACCATTATTTGGTTGGATTACCCCTTCTTTCATACGTTTAAACAAATTCTGTTTCGTTCATTCAAACGTTCCTGGTCTAAGCAAGAACTCTGGGCAGGGACGGGCAATACAGAATCTTTCAGACGCAACTTTTTGTCATCCGATTCAGTCATCCTTTGGATGCTGCAAAATTACTGGAAAACCAAACAGAAATACACAAAGCTTTTTGCTAGTGAGCTGAGAGACAAGGTTAAATTTGTGCATATTAAATCCCCCAAACAAGCAGAATTGTTCTTAGCTAATGCCTCAGGCACTAAATAAAATGCGGTTGTCATTCGATTCAGTCCGCTGATTATAACCCTTCGGATAGTGTGACATGAGAAGGAGTAACACGCTTAATGGACCTGATAAACCTGCAGCTATTTATGTTCCGGCGTCAGTTCTCCGGCCCATGTCTCTGTTGTCTCCCACCTTTGCCTTATTTCTCGTCACTTTAACTACAATCGGCATGTCCATGGCAAACTGCTTTGGCGTGTAGGCATGGTTCTTAAAAATATCCATAAAAACTATCAATTTTTATTTAATAGCGGTTCCGTATTTGGTGTTTTTAGTGTCTGGTTTCCTGAAGTATGAAATGACAGGCAACGATTATGATTTTTATATATCACAAGGTATCGCTAATAACTTGCCGCTTTTGCTATGTGTTTACTTGTTAGCTAAATCAGGTGAAAATCGAAGCGCTGCATAAGCAGGCCCTCAGGACACAGCTGATAGGATAATGCTGGTTTAACGATGAAATTAAAATGCTGTAGTAAATATAAAAACTGGAAATTTTCGGGTTCGGTCAGTGTGTTAGACATGTTTGGGCTTACAATACTGCTAGCGTTTTACTTGTTTGCCATTGCCGCAATTAGCATAGTTGTGGGGAGTCTCTTTTATTCAATTTTCATGGCCTTTTTTCAGTTTGGCCAATTCAGGTTTTTGTTAGAGTTTGGCGTTGAGTTCGCGCTTTTTATCGTGTTCTTAATAAAATCTCTGGGAAAGTTTCTGCATGCTTGCAGTTATTTGCTTAACTACAGGTTAACCATCAGACAGAGATGTTCAGTTTGTGGCAGCGCCAATACCTTGCTGGATGTGCCGAAAAATACCGATCCGTTTTAGCAGAATTACTATCTCGCAATATAACTAAAAAATGCAACGGTCCGAGCGATGCTTCGGCTCATTCATACCGGAAGTTAAGCTCATTTCAACGTTTGCTTCACAGGGAGTTTATGTCAAAAGTTACATTAAAGGGGTTTATTTTAGTGCCTGCGTCAGATCTTGAAGCGGTAAAGCAGGCGTTGGTAAAGCATAAACAGCTGACGCTTGAAGAGCCTGGCTGCATTACCTTTAATGTTGTCGAAAATGAATGCGATCCGCTTCGTTTTGATGTGTATGAAGAGTTCACGAGTCAAAGCGCTTTTGAGCAACATCAGCACAGAGTAAGAGATTCCGACTGGGGCAAGGTTACCGTGAATGTAGAACGTCATTATCAAATTTTTAAATAAACTGTCGTTTCTTCACTTTCCTGGCAACCGTTCCAAAGCATCGTCACTATCTTCCAGACAAGTTCGATAAACCCATACATAACAACATTTTGTAAGAATTTTTGTGGTCTTCACAAAGCAGAATTAAAAGTTGATATAGTCTGCTGAAATAATCACGTTACTCAGCCTGTCTTTTTAACAACAGTGTCTGAAAGTCCTGCGTGTGGCCTGGCTCTTGAGAGTCTTAAAAATCCTATCGCGCCTCATGGCGTGATAATGTCAGGCCATTTTCATTGCCGCTCAGGAGAGCATATTTTAAAAGGAGTTTTAAGTGAGAGTCTTCAAATGGCTGTTATCGTCTGTCCTTCTCATCGCCATTGTAGTTGTGGCCGCTGGCTACCTGTATCTGTACGTACTGCCTACCGGACCAGAAATAACACCAGCAAAACCTATTCCCGCAGGTAAAGACAGCTTCGTCATTAACGCTTATAAACATACCGATCGCAAAACTATCAGAGTCTGGACATACAAACCAGCAAAGTGGACGCCTCAAAATCCGGTACTGTTTGTTATGCATGGCATGGGCAGAAATGCGGAGGATTATCTCGATGCATGGACAGAGCTTGCCGAGCAAAAAGGAATGATGCTGGTTGCCCCCGAATTTGCCAGTAAGTTCTATAGGGTCATTACTAATGACTATCAGGAAGGCAATTTAGAGAGCTATTTTGGGTGGGAAAACCCTGAAAGTGAGTGGGCTTTTACCGTGGTGGAAAATGTTTTTGACCATGTGAATAACGTAAATAGGCTTTCCCTTGATGGTTACCATATCTTCGGGCATTCGGCCGGCGGCCAGTTTGTTCAGCGTATGGTGGCTATGAAGCCGCAATCCCGGATTAAAACAGCCATCGCAGCCAACGCCGGCACGTATTCGTTTATGGATGACATGATGCCTTACCCTTATGGGCTGGCTACAGTGCACAAAGATCTGCAAGGTTCATTTGCAAAGCATCTGGTGGTGCTCCTTGGTGAGTTGGACAACAATGCCCAACAAGGGCGACTCGACCAAACCGGCAATGCCATGGAGCAGGGCACCAACCGGTTAGAACGAGGAACAAATTTTTTCCATTCCTCGCAACAGGTAGCCGCGAGGCAGGGCCTTTATTTTAACTGGCAGATACAGCTTGTACCTGATGTCGGCCATGAGTATAAACGTATGTCTGAGGCGGCGGCAAAGCTCCTTTGATTAAGGTGTTGACGATGCGCTCAGCGGCTGGCCATTAATGGAGAAAACATGAGTAGTCCGGGAAAGCTGTTCTTTTTCTGCGGCAAGATGGGCGCGGGTAAATCCACCCGTTCCAGACTTGTTGCGAAAGCAAATAACGCGGTGGTGATTTCAGAAGATGATTGGCTCACAGCACATTACCCTGAGCTGATTCAAACCTTTGACGATTACATCAAATACTCAGCGCTTATCCGGCCGTTTGTTAAAAGCCATGTACAGGGTTTACTTAACATAGGCGGTAACGTTGTGATGGATTTTCCTGCCAACACTATAAAACAAAGAGCCTGGTTTACATCGTTGTGTACTGAAACACACAGTGAGCATGAGCTCTGGTATTTAGACGTTTCTGATGAACAGTGTTTAGCACAAATTGCTCAACGTCGCGTTGAACAGCCGCAAAGAGCTAAATTTGATACAGAAGCAGTATTTCATCAGGTTACCCGGTATTTTGAAGCGCCTGCTGCCAGCGAGAATCTCAATATAGTGCGCGTGACATGATACGACTATACGTTGGCAGTTTTGTAACCCATGACGTTATCTATTTTAAGGTTTAGAACAATGAATAGAATTCTGTGCGCGTTAGCGATTACATTCATTTCCTTTTCGTCTTTATCAGCAACCAGCAGATATGACATGGTGGCGAAAGAGTATGAAAAGATTGCGCTTAAGGCTAATGTGGTAGAAAGCGCAAAAATGCAGGGCGTATGCCTGGTGCAGTTAAAAGAACTGACGTTCAAAAAGAAAAATGAATTTGATCCGATCTCTGAATGGGTAAACTATCGTTCGGTATCTTTACTCGAACAATATTCTCCGTGCGAGGTACTTATTATGTTAGAAGTGGCAAACGATATGATCAGGAATGAAAAGCAGTAAACAGATGGATTTACTTCTGAACAAGCGCTTACGGGTTAGAAAATAACCGTGGAAATTGTACTTATTCCGTTGGGCATTATCGCTTTTTTTTTGTATTTACCTTTTTGTCTGGCTAAATGGACTGCGTCTGAAAAATCACAGAATGCGCATTTTGCGAGTGGTTTAAAGGCCGCATTGCCTCAGTTAAGAAGTTTTCTGGGGATCAGCTTAATGCCATTGTTAGCCATCATCTGGAGTTACAATGCGTTTGGTAATCAGTATTTATGCGCGGCTATCTTCTCTGTGACATTTTATGCGCTGGTGTTTATGCATAGGGAGACTCAGGCGTGCTTTAAGACGTTCAGGCAGTTTCGATATATTACCCATGGTTATGTGGTAACGGGATTATTGGTTTGCCTGTTTGTTTTTAATTTCTTTGGCGGCCTGATTTTAATACTCGCTAGCTTGTATTGGTTTTTACAGTGTTTGATATTTCTGGGTAAAGCAGCCAGGGTGGATCATATTGACCGCTAGCCATACGGCCACGCCAGGATGGCCAATTTTAACTAAGGAAAGATTTAATTAAGGACAAAAAATGGTAGTCATTTACGGAATTAACAAACATCTCAACCCGATAAAGCGTGAATTGTCTAATGCTATCCACGGCTGTATGCAATCGGTGTTAGGCATGCCTGAAGGTAAGCGGGCCCACCGCTTCGTGCCATTAACAGAAAGTGATTTTTTCTATCCGGAGGGCAGAACCGAGGCGTACACCGTCATCGAAATTAATATGATGAGTGGCAGAACACCGGCAACACAAAAAGCGTTGATTAAAGCGTTATTCACGACCATTTCATCCACACTGGGTATTTCGCCTGTCGATATTGAAATTACCATCAAGGAACAGGAAAAGTATCAGTGGGGGTTTCGTGGTATGACGGGTGATGAAGCCATTGATTTGCAATACAAGGTAGATATTTAAGATTCGCAGGCGGTGTATGCACTGTGGTGTTGGCTTCAAAATAGAGGATTGGTGTGTTTGTACTATTGTTTTTAGTCGCTAGTTTTGCCGGCGATTTTATAGGTTTCCGGATTACCCTGAGATTACTGAAAGTAACTGAACAGCTCAATAAACGCAGCCTGGTGCTTACTCTGGCTTTTCTGACGATTCAGATAATGTCGGGGATAGTGATTCAGATTTCAGGTCTGGTTGAGCCTGCCGGTGCAGTGTTATCGATAGTTGTATTCAGCTTTGTGCTAAGAAAATTTCTAGTTTTAAAGCTCTGGCAGTTAATCGTTATTCCGATTGGGGTTTCTTTGCTGTCGTCGCTTATACTGGCGCTGTCGCTGTTAACCTATATAAGTATTTTCGAGTCAGTTTCGTTGAGCTAATCAAACGGTAATTGGTAATCAATACTGTAGGGCAGTGTTATAACCGTTAAAACCGTGTTTAGTTATACGACTCAATCGGGTTGAAAAGGATTATTTGGCATGAAAGTATTTGTTACTTTCCTGATCGTCATGGTGATTATTGAAAACCTCGCCGGGATGATGGGGGTCGCTTTTTTTGATATCTCCATCTTTACTATTTCCACTTTACCCGACCTGTTTCACTATGCCACAAAGCTCATGGTTTTAGTGATTGTTTACCTGATCATCGATAAGATATTTAGCGCGTTAAATAAAACAAAACCGACAGTATAGTCGCAGCTAAACAGGGAGTGAAAACAGGCGTTGTGAGTGGCCATCAGTTGAAACAACATATTCGGGTACAACATAACCGGGTGCGATTAAGCTTTCCCTCAATTGTGAAAATATTCGCGGTGTTTGCGATATCTCTCGATCTATTTTTTAGCTGTTTTTATTTATTGTTCTTATTGTTAGGCATTGAAGCGCCAGCGCCTGGGGTGTTTTTCATTGCCTTGTTGGCTATGCCGCTTCTTTTTATACTATTTGCAACATTAGGATACCCGTTCTTTGCCTTGCTAAATCGGGCTCGGGGTGGTTTGTTTTTAACGGTGTTACATGAAAAAGATCCCTCCGTTCGCAAGTCATAAAGGTTATCTGGCCGAGCGGTATTTATTCACTGTCGGGTAACTGTCGGTTGGTTGTCGTTACCCTCGGAGCCCCGGTGGTGTATAGTGTTAAGGCATTCACAACAAAAAAGAGAATAACAGTGAAATCATTAAGACTTACCCGGCATTGGTCGCAGGAGCAACTGGCGCAATTAAGCCATTTAAACGTGCGCACAATCCAACGGGTTGAAAAGGGCGAGGGCGCTGGTTTGGAAACGCTCAAATCGCTGGCATCCGTGTTTGAAATTTCTGTGGATGAGCTCAAAGCCGCGATTGAGCGTGATAACCCGTCTCAAAGTGAAGGCGGTTTAAGCTCTGAAAACAGTAAAAGAATACATGAACAGGCAAAGGCAAAAGTAAAAGCGATCAAATATTTTTATGCCTTTTCGGCTTTTTTAATTACGGTATTTGTAGCGTTTATGCTGCCTAATTATAACGATGGCGAGAATACCGGCCCGTTAATTGTGGTCTTCATATCGTTTGGTATGCTGATCGCTGGCTTTGCAATTTATGTATTTGAGCCCTTTGGTGAAAATTGGGAAAAAGCCAAAGTCTCGAAATTAGTTGAGCAACAAAGTGAGCAACGTCGCCTGGATAACGAGCATTAATTAATAGCGCTACTTCAGGCCGTCACAAACTGATAAGGAAGTATCAGCAGGCAATGGAGATTATTTTAGTACGTCATGGTCGTCCACAAAAGGCCGTCAATACATTACTCAATGCCGCCGGGTTTGCGAATTGGGTAAAAAACTACAATCACTCTTTGGTTGCAGATCATAGCCTGCCATGTCATCTGAGCCAGGCTAATTATAAAAATTATTATCGGGTTTCAAGCGATCTGCCACGTGCCGTGCATAGTTGCTTAATTTTTTCGGGGTGTCAGCCTCACTATCAGTCAAAACTATTTCGAGAGATGGACATTCCCCGCTATAAGCTGCCTTTTACCATAAGGGCATGGAGCTGGGTTTATCTGAACCGGGGGTTATGGATGCTGGGTAAAAAGGGGCACTTCGAGTCGTACCTGAACGCCCGGCGGCGTGCATGGCAAGCGGCGAGTGAGATTCTCAGTCTTGCTCAGCAACACGATAAAATAATTGTATTTTCACATGGTTATTTAATCCTCCATATAAGAAAGTATCTTCGCCAATGGGGGCTTATTCAAACCCGGAAATCCAATAACTACTGGGGTATTTCGGACTTTAAAGATGAATAACAGTATTTGGTCTTTCGTCTGTGGTAGCCTGAGTTTAACCGGTGCGTTACCGGGCCCTGCCAGGGGGTAATTGATAAATTAAAACAACAGAGGAAACCACCATGACCTATGTCGATGGCTATGTAATCCCGGTGTCAGCAGCTGATAAAGACAAGTATATTGAACAAGCGCAGAGGGCCTCGTGCGTCTTTAAGGAGCATGGGGCTATCGAGATTTATGAGAACTGGGGCGATGATGTTCCTGAAGGCGAAGTCACTTCATTTTATAAAGCCGTGCAATGTAAAGAAGGCGAAGTCGTGGTGTTTTCGTGGGCAGTATGGCCATCCAAAGAAGCCCGGGATGAAGGCTGGAAGGCGCTTATGGAGGATCCCAGAATGAAGCCCGATCCGGATAACCCTATGCCATTTGACGGTAAACGTCTAATCTACGGTGGGTTTTCAACTATCATTCACGCGTAAAACCGTGTCAATGTGTAACCCCCCGGTCAATGGGTAAAAACGGAATTTAGGACCTATGAATATTTGGAACACTAACCAACTGGCTACCGACCTGGCCTGTGAAGCCCTGAGTCAGAAGCAGAAAGTCCAGTATTATGTTGCCTGCTTTTATCTGCAGATAGCTTCGACGGTATTACCGATGTTTTTTCTGGGGTATTCGTATTATCTGAATATAGTCACTTTCGCTTCCTTTATGGTCACACTGGTAGTGTTTCATCATGGCGCGCTGAGAGTCTACCGGGCATGTTCTGGTTATAAGAAAGCCAGCGTTTTAGATACCATTGTGGTGTTATCATTGCCGGTAAGTATTAGAGTACAGATTGTTTACTGGCTGGCCTATGGGATAATTTCAATACTGTTGGCAGAACAACAGTCAGCGGCTTATATCTGGCTGATATACAGCTTTAGTGCCATGCCGGTTATGGTCTGGTTTCAGTTTTATCTTATCGAAAGGGCGGTTAATAAAAATTATGCTTAGCAGGTTTACCCGAAATATCACCAGCAGCGTACAGTCTGAATTGGCATTATCTGAATCTAATGAAGCGGCAGGGCGCTTTAAGACAGCTTTTAAGCATCTTGAGAATGCCCACGTATTGGGACAGTCATCTACCTGGTGGCATGTTCGGGTCCATTGGCTCATGTTACGCTGGGCGCTGCGTCATAAGGATGTTGGCGAATGCCTGGGGCAGCTTGTGCGAATAGTGGGGGCCGCCACAAAAACGGCTATTGGCCTGGTTCCGGTTGGTAACACGGGAGGGGCGGATATTAGTCCCTTTAAGCGCTTACCTTTAACTCCTGAACACCAGACTGCAATAGAAAAAGCACAGGGCGTTCAGTAAGCGTTAGCCACTAACCGAAGTGATAAAGAAAGATTGTTCTTTGTGCCGGGTCATAACGAGGCCAGCACCCGGCCAGAAGTATCCTTTGGCCCGTATTAGCGGGGCGTTCATGGTTGGAGTAATGATCAGAAATGGCAATAAAGGCTTTACTACCCGAAACAATAAAACTCATTCCTCGCGATAATTTTACACTGGATAGTCGGTTTTCTGCAGCAGAGATCACGCAAAGACTACAAGAACACACGGCTAAAAAACGCACCTTGGGCTTTAACCGTGATTTTGAGTTTAAGGGGCGGGTAGGTCAGTATGATTTTGAGCTCATGCGCAACGTGGCTTATCGGAACTCTTTCTTACCGGTTATTGAGGGCAAAATTAAACCTGTTGCCAACGGTTGTCATATTGAGGTAACCATGCGACTGCATTTACTGGTTACCGTAGGTATGGTGATCTGGTTTAGCTTTACCGGCATAGCCTGCTTATTTTCATTATCCAACCTGCACCGCTTTTCCTTACCTATGTTAATTCCATTTGCCATGATGTTTTTGGGAGTGGCCATGGTATCCGGTGGTTTCTGGTATGAAGCCTGTAAGCAAAAAAAACGACTAATTGAAATCGTCACTCAGGCGGTATAAGCCTGTCTGTGGCATCTGGCATGCACAAAATGTCCTCAACAAAAAAGGGAGCGGTATAAACTGCTCCCTTTTCATTAAAGGCTTAAGAGGTTAACCAAGCCGTTTTTTGCGTCGGCTGAATAACGCTATCAGCAAACCGCCAAGCCAAGCCAGTGACAGGCTGCCACCACCGCCACTGGGGCGGTTATTGACGGTAACGGTCACTGTTTCCGACACCGTATTCTGACCGTCGGTAGCGGTAACTGTGAAACTTACAGTAGTGGTCTCGTTGGTGTCCGGTGCGGTGGAACTGAACGTCGAACCCTGTACACCATTAATGGTAAAGATGATGTCGTCATCTTCAGGGTCTGTTGCACTGGCTCTGATGGTAATGGTTGCGCCTTCCTGTACGCTCGATGGCGCAGAGATGGTCAGCACCGGCGGTTGATTCGGCGTTACCGTAATGTCTACCGTAGCGGTATCGGTAAAGCCATATTCATCAGTAGCGGTTACCCTTAAGCGAAGCGCTGTTCCAGCGCTTACCGATGCGGGAGTAATGGTGATCACCTCACCTGCCACGTTAATCGATGCGGCGGGGCCACTTAGCTGCTCAACACTCAGGTTCACGTTGTCACCATTGGCATCGGAAACCGTAAGCGGTAATACAGAGGCTTGCAATTCCGTAAGACTAATACTGGCCTGTTCACTGCCAGCAATCAGCAGTTCCGGGGCCGCATGCATTTGCACTTCAGTGTTCACTTCACCTATCTCTTCCTGAGTACCCGGAATATTCGGTACCTGCGAAGTCACTGATACCGGCAATGAACCAGTAAGTTGAGCGTCAGCGTCTATCTGCAAACTGAAATCAAGTGCGGCCGGGCCGGTGGCCGTGGTCGATACCTGTGGCGTCAGGCACAGCACCGTACCCGATTGGATCAGCGATTCTACATCACCGCCAGGATTATTGGTGTTAGCGGAATTAAATGCCAGGGTCGCGCCCCGTTTACCATTACTGTTTTGCCAGCCTACAGTGCCGGCCAGAGACTCGCTGCCACTGCGCACATTTTGATAAGCATAAATCACAGCCGGTTCGCCGGGTTGAGAATCGTGGTTGAGGATCACCTGCATATCAGCCGAATAGCCAGCAGATTGTAATCCCTTCCACTCTATCACTGTGGCTGAACCGTTATGAATAGTGGCAACCGTAATACCCGAACCCGCTGCATTATTCAGTGTCCAGTTACGCCACAGGGGCGCCAGTATTGCACCACGGTATGTTCCATCAGCCAGCATCCGGTTGATGGCCGGGAAGGTGTTTACCGTAGCAGATGCCGGTGTAACAAAGCCTTTGGAAGAGACTGAAATACCGTTCCAATGTTCGCCCAATACGTTAACCGAAACGGGGAAGGCGGCCAGTAACTCACCATCACTGCTTTGCAGTGGCTGATAACCCAATGCGGTTAGGTCGATGTAACCATTATTACTATGAGTATCAACCCGGCACTGGCCGTCCCTTTGTGGAGTTGTTACGGTATAGCCGGATGCACTGGCTGTTATGTTTTGCGTAATTGACCAGCTGATAATATCGCCGTTTACCACACCACCGTCGGTAACGCTGCCTGCTACGACGCTGGCGCCATCGGGAATGGTCACGTCAATTTCATAGTTGCGATCTTCAGCACTGGTGTTGGCCAGTACATCAACAGTGTAATCTACTGTCTCGCCCGGCGACACGCGATCGCTGCCATTCACTGCCAGCTGTACGTCGTTTTCACCTCGAATAATATCCACCGGGATAATGCCCAGATTGTCCGGCGTTTGCGCACTGCTGCCCAATGCCACGCTGGCATAGTAGCGATCGCCGGGAATACTGCTGTCCAGCGACCATAGCAAGCGCATGTCAAAGGATTCACGCAAAGCAACCGATGGGGGAGCGTCGATACTCAGCGAACCGTCATTACTGCTGCCTACCACGGCATAGTCCAGCGTAAAGCTGTCCTGTTGCTGGGTGCTGCCGGTAAAGTTGTGAACGTATATCCTGTAGCTTCCGGCTGGCGGTGATTCAATACTGATATACTCATTCCAGCTATAGCCGGCGCTTAGAGCGAGGAGCTCGTCCTCATCAAAAATACCGTCGTTGTCATTGTCATAGGCTATATATAAATCCAGATCCGGCGCAGTCGAAGCGGTGGTTTGAGCCACCAGGCGCGGCGTGCCTTCTTCGATAACCACGTCGAGGCTATACACGCCATCGTTCGGGTTATCGTAAAAATCACTGGGGTCACTGTCTTGTGCTAAATTGCCCGACACTTTAGTGCCCAGAGTAAGACCCGTTACTTCATAGGTGAAATTGGTAATTTCGATAGCCAGCAAGTCTTCAAGTACCGCAGAATCGGCATTACGATAACTGGTTCGCTCTACAAAATTCGGGAAATTGCCGTTGGAAGCCACTACCGCAATAGGCATGTGTTGCGGGTTGTTGTCATTGCCGCTGATTAACACATCGCCAAATACCCAGTCATTGTCTGCTACGTTCCAGGTACTCAGCGTGAAGGTCACTGTTTGAGACTGACCAGCCGATAACGTCATGCTGGCGGGTTGTGCGTCCAGTGCTAAACCGCTGTCCATATCGTCCAGACTGAAAGTCCAGGTGCCGTTGCGGGTGGCGGTGAATGTGCGTTGCCAGGTACATTCAATGAGACAGTTGTTATCCACCAGAGCCGGAATGTTCAGTGTTTTCGGCTCACCGCCGCTGGCTGGATTTGCCGCTTCATAATTGGCCTGGGTTTCTTCCATTATCAGACCAGCATTAGCCGCCGCATCTATCTGAATGCGTCCGGCCCCCATATCCAACCAGTTAGCCTGGTCGGCACTGCCACTAATGCCAATATCGGTTTCAGCCGTCATCATTAGTGCTGAGCGAATGGCATCGGCGCTCCAGTCCGGGTGTAACTCGCGCAGCAGCAGTGCTGCACCGGCCACATGGGGTGAGGCCATAGAGGTACCATCCAGATAGGCGTAATCCGCCGGGGCAGGGCCGGTGGTTTCATGGCCATAGTGTTCATCTGAATAGGCTGAATAAATATCTACACCCGGTGCGCTGATCATCGGTAACAGCGTACTGAACTGAGTATTCGGCCCGCGGGATGAAAAACTGGCTACTTTATCGGCAAGGGTGCTGTCTACCGAGCGTATACCGGCGGTAGCGGTAATGGTGGCGCGGTGATTACTGCCTGACGCCAACCAGGTTTTAAGCCTGTTACCATCGCTTGCAGCAATATGAATGCCGGGGATCACGTACTCGTCGGCGACTAAATTTTCAGCGCCGTTGGCTAAATTAGCCAGCACATATCCGCCTGCGCCACCCTGTGCCACGTTAATCGCTTTCTGGATGCGGGCAATGTCTCCGCGATCACAGACGACTATTTCACCGTTGAAGGTGCCGGTCGGATAAGGTTGGAGGCACTGGGCCGAATCGCCGCCAGGATCGTTCGGGTTGGGGAAATCGCCGGCATACACAATGTCTGCGGTGATTGCGCCGGTATTACTCTCTCCGCTAATCGTGGACGGCGCGCCAGAGCCACCGGTGAAACTACCGATAGTTTTGGTTAGATCCAAGGTACGGCCGTGGGTGGTGGCAGCCACAGGTGTTAGCCAGGGGGAGAGCTTATCGCTGGTTGCAGCATCAGGGCCATCGTTACCCGCGGAGTGGGCTACAAAAATGCCGGCATTATTGGCCGATAACCAGGCCTCACTAAGCGTATTGCCCCACACTTCATCGCCGCCGGATATTGAGTAATTGATAGCATCAACTACACCGCTGGCAATTGCATCATCTATAGCGGTAACCGCCAGGTTGGCATAACAGCCGTTATATTCATCGTCGTTCTCGCCGGGCAGGCACACCTGGAACGAAATGATATTGGCATGGGGCGCAATTCCGCTGATTTGAGCGAAAGCAAATTCGCCGGCGTAGCCGTCACTTTCTTCCACATCATAGGCCAGACCCACCGAAGGGACGTCATACAGAATATTTCCGGCTGCGGTGCCCGCTACGTGTGAACCGTGACCGTTATAATCTTCGCCGTTGCGCGGCAGGCCCGGCGGAAATACATCGGTGTCTGCATACTGATTGGTAATTTGCGCATAGCTGTAAACACCAATGAGCTTATCGTTACATAACGCAGCATAGCTGCCAGCACAATCACCCAAATAGTTACCGCTGCCAAGCGGGTTGGTGTGCGTATAGCCATCACCGCCGGTAGCGGCAAATGATGGGTGATCGGTATTAATGCCAGTATCAAAAATAGCAACTACCGTGCCTTCTCCCAGCGCACTGGTGCCTGCCAGTGTTGCCCCGGCCCATACGCCGGTCGCGCCGGTCAGTTCAGGACTGGTATCTGAACTGAGCTTTAGTTTTCGGTCCGCTTCTACTGACTTTACACCAGCCAGTGACCGGACTCTCTCTGCCTGTGACGATGTCAGCTCCAGCACCATACCGTTAATGGCAAACTGTAACTGACGTTTAGCGGTTGCCTGACCGGTGATTTGAGAAATTTTGCCCAGTACAGCCTGTTGCCGCTGCTGCAGATATTCACGGTATGCCGTGACATGGCTGGCTGAGGCATCAAGTTTTCCATGGTTGGCAGTGGCGAGTCGAGAAGTCTGTTGGCGGCTTTTAGGATTGGTTGCTGAATAGCCCTGAATGCCGCCGTTATATTGGGCAACCGAAGGCTCATGCAACTGAATAATATAAGTTTGTTTGCCATTAACCTGGTTTTTTATTGAATTGGTTGTTGGGTTAAGGCGGTGAATGGGCTTATTGACTGATGTTGGCGTGATCTGCTGAGCGACTGCAAAAGAGGCATTAGCCAGCAAAATGACACTAACAGCACGTGTGATCAATGATAATTGCTTCACATTAATACTCCAAAGTGAAAAGAACAATGTCCTTGTTCTGTCGGGATTGTTTTTTAACACAGCCGCGCGGGTTATGTAATGCTCGTTGTCGTTTGTACGTGACAGGTAAGTAATTTGGACCGTTTTATCCTAAATAGTTCGTCTGAACTCAGCCTGAATTGCACCACATTTTTACCACTTAACATAATCATCCCAATTTTTGTGATCCATTTAGGATATTTAATTTAATAAAACGTAAACATATTGTTAATTTGACAGGACGCTCCTGCCTCGATTGCACTAGAGTGTACTCAAACAATAAGGCGTTTTAGAGGAACCCTATGAACGACAGAAATCACCTGGGCAACGTGTCGATGACACACGAGGTCAGGATAATAGAAAATGGGTTACTGGATATTCCGATGCTGGCCATTCTGGATGCCGACGGCACGGTGTATTCTAAAGCAAAAGAGCCCGCAATCAGTCAGGAACTGGCCATAAAGATATACCACACCATGTTGTATACCCGCATGTTGGATGAACGGATGGTGGCCGCCCAGCGTCAGGGCCGTATAAGTTTTTATCTGGCCAGCACCGGTGAGGAAGCCGCTGTTGTAGGTAGTGCCGCAGCGCTCTCGGCAGATGACATGATCATGAGTCAGTACCGCGAGCAGGGCGCTTTGGCGTTTCGTGGTTACACCTCTGCACAGTTTATGAATCAGATGTTCTCCAATCGCCTGGATCTGAATAAAGGGCGTCAGATGCCTATCCACTATGGCGACAAAACGCTTAATTTTATGACCATATCATCGCCGCTCGGAACCCAGATTCCGCAGGCAGCTGGCTACGCTTATGGGCAGAAACTGGCAGGTAATGATGCCATCACCATCTGTTATTTTGGCGAAGGGGCAGCCTCAGAGGGCGACTTCCACGCCGGCCTGAATATGGCGGCAGTGCTTAACTGCCCGGTGATCTTTTTCTGTCGAAATAATGGCTATGCTATTTCTACCCCAGCCGAAGAGCAATTTGCCGGGGATGGCATTGCGTCACGCGGGATTGGTTACGGTGTGCGGACTATCCGGGTTGACGGCAACGATCCGCTGGCAGTATACAGTGCCACGCAGAAAGCCCGGGAGCTGGCATTATCCGCCTCTCAACCGGTATTGATTGAAGCCATGACCTATCGGTTGGCTGCCCATTCTACCTCAGACGACCCCAGCGGCTACCGGTCGAAAAAAGAAGAAGAGAAATGGCGCCTGAAAGACCCCCTTGAGCGGTTTAAGGTGTGGTTACTCAATAAGGGATGGCTGCAGGAAGCCGATACCGAGCAATACCTTAAAACGGTACGTAGCGATATTCTGGACGCGCTCAAAACCGCCGAGAAAGTCCCGGTTAATCCAATTAGCGATATCGTAGAGGACGTCTACAGCGATGTGCCCTGGCACCTCAAAGCACAGCGGGAGGCATTACTGGAACACATTAAACGCTACCCGGATAAATATCCTAAAACGTCGGGCGAGGTAGGCAAGTAATGGCAAAGTTAAATTTACTCCAGGCAATTAATCAGGCCTTGATCACTGCCATGACCGACGATGAAAAGGTCGTGGTATTTGGTGAGGACGTTGGCCATTTTGGTGGCGTATTCAGAGCCACCAGTCATTTGCAGGAAAAGTTTGGTAAGGCACGTTGTTTCAATACGCCGCTTACTGAACAGGGCATTATTGGTTTTGCCAACGGTCTGGCAGCTCAGGGCAGTGTACCGGTGGCTGAGATCCAGTTTGGCGACTATATCTTTCCGGCTTTTGACCAAATCGTTAATGAAACGGCCAAATTCCGTTATCGGTCCGGCGGGCAGTTCTCCTGTGGCTCATTGACAATAAGAACCCCTTACGGCGGTGGCATTGCCGGTGGTCATTACCATTCTCAGTCACCAGAGGCGTTTTTCAGTCATATTCCTGGCCTTAAAGTGGTGGTGCCACGCGATCCTTATCAGGCTAAAGGCCTGTTGCTGGGCGCAATCCGCGATGACAACCCGGTGTTGTTTATGGAGCCTAAGCGCCTTTATCGCGCTTCGGTTTGTGAGGTGCCGGAGGAAGATTATTCCATTGGCCTGGGCAAGGCTGAGGTAATTCAGGAAGGTAACGATATTACGCTGTTGGCGTGGGGCGCTCAGGTAGAGACTATTCAGAAAACGGCGGCCATGGCGCTGGAGGACGGGGTATCTTGCGAGATCATTGATTTACGCAGTATTTTGCCCTGGGATGCGCACACCGTTGCGGAGTCCGTAATGAAAACAGGACGCTTGCTCATCAACCATGAAGCGCCCATTACTTCGGGATTCGGCAGTGAAATTGCCGCACATATTCAGGAACAGTGTTTCTTATATCTTGAAGCGCCCATTACCCGGGTATGTGGCCTTGATACGCCGTATCCGCTGGCCCATGAAAAAGAATACATGCCAGACGAATACAAAACCTATGAAGCCCTTAAACGCATGCTGAACTACTGAGGTAAATATGACAGATTTTATTTTGCCTGATATTGGTGAAGGCGTTGTTGAGTGCGAATTACTCGAATGGCTGGTAAATGAAGGTGATTCGGTTGAAGAAGACCAACCGGTAGCAGAAGTCATGACCGATAAAGCCACGGTGCAAATTCCGGCTATCCACAGTGGCGTTATTACCCGGCTGTATTATAAGCCCGGCGATATTGCCAAAGTGCACGCGCCGTTATTTGAACTTAAGCCCGCGGGAGCCGATAACGCCGCTGAAGCGCAGCAGCCAGCACCCGAGCAATCACCACAAACCGTAATGGCGTCTCAGCCATCCGAAGCGGCGGCTAGCGCCGTAGAAACCTTTATTCTGCCAGACATTGGTGAAGGCATTGTTGAATGTGAAATCGTTAAATGGCACATCGACGGCGGCGATTTTGTTGCCGAAGATGAGGTGGTTGTTGAAGTGATGACCGATAAAGCCGTGGTGGAAATTCCTGCCAAACATGCCGGTACACTGGTAAAGCGCTATCACGAGGTCGGGCAGATTGCCAAAGTACATGAGCCATTATTTGATTTATCGGTAGCGCAGGAGGCTGAGGTGGCCAACACTCACAGCAACACCTCTGTACCGTCTGTGCAGCCAACCCGGGACGTGCCCGGTGGCTTTCAGGAAGGCAGCTTTGAGCCGCCCAAAGTAATTAAAGGCAAGGTACCAGCCAGTCCGGCCGTGCGACGACTGGCCAAAGAGCACAATTTGCCACTGCAACACATTCAGCCCACCGGTAAAAAAGGCCGGGTGCTCAAGCAGGATGTACTAAACGCCTTGCAACAGGGTCAACAGAGTGAGCCCACTCCAGCCGTTACGCCAACCAGTACGAATGAGCAAACCAGCCGAACAGTGCCCCTAACGCCGGTGCAGAAAGCCATGGCCAAACAGATGATCCGCTCGGTGAGCACTATTCCACACTTTACGGTGTCTGATGAACTGGTCATGGACTCGCTGATTGAGCTTAAACAGTCGTTGCAGGGGCAATTTGCCAGCGCAGACATTAAGCTCACCTTTATGCCATTTTTTATAAAAGCGCTATCGCTGTGCCTGTCGGAGTTTCCGCAGTTTAACGCCCGGCTCAGTGAGGATGGCAATGCCATGACCTACTTTGACGACCACAACATTGGTTTCGCAGTCGACAGTCGTGCTGGCTTACTGGTACCCAATATTAAGCAGGTACAAACACTCAGTGTGATGGACATCGCCGAGGCCATGCAGCGTATTGTGGCTGACGCCAAACAGGGCAAAGTAAGCGGCAGTGATTTAAAAGGCGGTACCATCAGCATCTCCAATGTGGGCGTACTGGGAGGCACCACGGCAACGCCGATTATTAATTGTCCTGAACTGGCTATTGTGGCGTTGGGCAAAATTCAATCGTTACCGCGTTTTGACGAGCAGCAAAACGTGATCAGCCAGTCTGTTATGCAGGTCAGCTGGTCAGCCGATCACCGGGTGATTGATGGCGCAACAATGGTGCGGTTTAACAATTTGTGGCTGGACTATCTTACCCATCCACTCAAAATGTTAAGCAAACTGCGTTAACCCTTTAACGAGGCTGGTATCTTTGTGCACCGGGCGATAAACTTGCGCACATCGCGCAAGTTTTACCTGTGTCTACGGTCACCAGAACCTCAAACAGGTTTCAAGAGAGAGCACTATTTTGCTGAGCTACCAACACGGCTACCATGCCGGTAACCACGCCGACATCCTTAAACATCTGTGCTGGCAGGCGGTTATCAATCGCCTGAAACAGAAGAATAAGCCGTTTAATTTAATCGATACCCATGGTGGTTCGGGCTGTTACAGCCTCGACTCGGAACAAGCCAACAAAACCGGAGAATACAAAGACGGTGTGGTAAAGCTGGATCAGTTTTCGCCGCAGGATCCGCTGTTAATCGAATATTTAGCGGCGCTGGCACTCTACCGGAATAATAATGAGTATCCTGGTTCACCGGTACTGGCCGCTGACTTACTGCGCAGTAACGATGCTCTGCATGTGATGGAGCTGCACCCGGGTGAATTTGCTAATTTAAAAGGCGTGTTAAAGCGCCATAAAGGGCAGGGGCAGGTTCACAGCCATTTTCGTGACGGCCTGGAGGGTCTAATTGCTTTATCGCCGCCTAAACCTAATCGCGGTGCGGTGCTAATTGATCCGCCATACGAATCGCTGAGTGAATATCAGGCGGTTATGGAAGCCGTAAAAGGGTGTTTAAATCGCTGGCCTCAGGCGCAAATTCTAATTTGGTATCCGCTGTTATCGGCCCGGGCTGGTAATAAACAGGGCCAGTCTGAAACCCTGTGCCAGACATTGGCAGAGCTTAATCACAACGTGCTACAGGTAGAATTGCTGGCCGAAGATAAAAACGCTGATACCGGGATGTACGGCTCCGGCGTGTGCTTTATTAACCCGGCCTGGCAAATCGACACCATTTTAACTAACAGTCTGACTGAACTTTGCCCCCGTTTAGGTACTCAGTGCCAGCACAACGTGGTATGGCTTAATCATATCGAGTCATGACCAGAAAAGGCATTCGCCACTTCTACATTCCTGAAGAGCAGTCGGTCTATCTGCTCTCGCATGCGGATGCCAAAAAACTCAAAGACTGGATAGACCTGTGTATTGCCCAACTGGAAAGTCTGGGCTTTACCGATATCAGCCTGATTGGTAAAGGGGCCTATGGATTTGCCTTTGGCGGGCGCGATCAGGCTGGTGCAGAACTGGTCTTTAAATTTACCCGCATTACCCTGCCCGTGAGCATTCAGGACCGCCTCGAGGAAGAAGCGTTTATGCAGGGGCTGCTCAGGCACTCGCATATTCCGGCAGTGAAAGAATTCTACCAACGGGGCAGGCAATCCATTTTGATGATGGAGCGGGCGCCTGGCATCGATCTGGAACAATACAGTTTACGCGAAGGGCCTGTCGGGCCGCGACTGATTGTAAAGATGGCCGTGCAACTGGGTAAAATCCTGCTGTATTTACGCCAGTTTGAACTGGACGGCGGTCACCGGCCTATCGTACATGGCGACATTAAACCTTCCAACCTGGTCTGGGATGAAGACAATGAACGCCTGAGTCTTATCGACTGGGGATCCTGTGTGTATGCGCAACTGGATGAACACCTGCAACCGGTGCAAAACAACGTACTGGATTTAATGTCGGGAGATATCCAGCAAACCAATGCTCGCCTGGGAGACATCTACTTTATTGGCGATGCGCAGCTTAATGGCGAGCGCTCAAGCCCACGCTTCGACGAGCAGGGGCTGGCAGGTACCCTTTATGCACTGGCTTCCGGGCAGTCGGCCCGGTTTGCGCATCAGGTGATCCCGCCATCGTCGCTCGGATTACCGAAAATTTTGTCAGACATTCTTACCTTTATGCTTAGCGACAACCTCACAGAACAGCATAGTGGGGGTGACTACTTTTTGTCGCACCTGAAATTACTCGACAATCTGGTGTTCGCTAATGATAATTCCGAGCGCCACGAATCCTTGTTGCCGGTATGGGTAGCCAAACAGCGAAAGAACATCGAGTCGGTGGTCTACAGTTCCCGTAAGTCGTTTCTACGCCAGCAGAATGAGCTTAGCCAACAGCAAGCTGACGAGCTCAGTCAGTTGAGTTACTTAAATGATGCGCAGTTTGAGCGTTATTATAAAAACTACCTCGATGGTATGGGCGCGACCGAAAAAGGCTTTTTAGCGGCAATAAGCCGGCTGGCCCGTTATCCGGTGGTGGGAGGGCTGGTTATCCACTGGCAGCCTGAAGGCGTGTATATAGATTCGAGTCTGAACCTGCAGGATCCGAGTAAGGAGCAAGCGTTTAAACATGCGGTAAATACCGTGGTTACCCTGGCCCGGGCCATACATCGTCAGGGGGTATTCAAATGCTGCCTGTTTGATGCCAAAAACACCCTGCATATTGAGCGTGAGCAAATCGAATCGCCATTTGTGGCCGGGGCTGCTACCGTTATCCCCTATGAAAAATCCAGTGTGTCACTGAGTACGTCTGAGAGCCGGGTGCATTCGTACTTTGAAGACGGTGATGATCCGGACGAGTTCCTCGCCTTACCAACAAAAATCATGCAAGCCATTAAAGCGCTTAATGCCATTCACCACACTGGTTGTATTATTTTCGAGGCGCTTGAGAAACACTTAAAGATTCATAGTTACTATCGTTTGCTTGATCATACGAAGGAAAATGAGTTTAATGCGTTACTGAAAGAAATCATTGATTCACTGCCACAACTAACAGGTGAAGGCACCTGTGGTTTTATGAAGTTACCTTACAAAGACACGCGTTTTTTTGAGCACCGGGCAAAATGTGCCGACAAGTTTTATCCTCGCAATCCCCGAACGCGGTAGTCAGTCTTTTTGGCAGTGAACGTATCTGTTTATCTATTGGGAGTTACTCTTGGAACAGCAAAACGAAGTTAAAGTTGCCTCTTTACTGGAATTAGAAACCCTGGAAAAGGGACTTTATCGTGGCCAGAGCTGGGATCTGGGCTTTCGTGCCTTATTTGGTGGGCAGGTGTTAGGTCAGGCATTAAAAGCGGCCTGGGAAAGCGTGCCGGCAGGCCGCGTTGCCCACTCTTTCCATAGCTACTTTTTATTACCTGGTGACGCAAAGCAGCCGGTAGTCTACGACGTTGAGGTTGTCCGCGACGGCAAGAGCTTTTCGGCGCGGCGGGTCAAAGCCATTCAGAATGGCCGTAATATTTTCTACATGACGGCGTCCTTTCAGCAACCGGAAGAAGGAATGCAGCATCAGTACGCCGATATGCCTGATGTACCCGCACCAGAAGAGGTTGAACCCGACATCAGAATGTACGAACGTAATTATGACAATATCGGGCGCAGAATGCGTGAAGCACTAAGCTATCATCGCCCCATAGACATTCGTACCGTGGATGCCGTACGTTCATTTACGTCTAAGAATGATAAGCCTGAACGTTATACCTGGCTGCGGGCAAATGAAGCACTGGGTGATTCGCAGGCCATGCATCAGGCGGTGTTAGCCTATGCCAGTGATTACCATTTTTTAAGCACGTCCTTGCAGCCTCACGGGGTGCAGATCACCGATCGAAACCTGGCGATTGCCACTATTGACCATGCCATGTGGTTTCATCGCCCCATCAATATGAATGAGTGGTTATTGTACTCTATGGAAAGTCCCGCCAGCGGTGGTGCCAGAGGATTGGTTCGTGGTCAGTTGTTTAATCAGCAGGGTGAACTGGTGGCTTCAACCATGCAGGAAGGCCTGATGCGGATCACCGATTAACTTCGTCGCGCTAGAAAGGATTCAGACCACTGGCAGTGATACCACCGCTATAATCGATATAGCCCCATAAAAAATGCCCAGAACTTAAAAAGTTCCGGGCCTAGGGGAATGGCTCATTGCTGAGCCGTGCGCTAACTTTTACAAAGGGAGAAGTGAACAAATCTTCTTTGTAGATTTGTAATCATAGCTCAAAATCGCTCAATTTATAAACAATTTTTTTGTTTCGTCCCATTTTTAATCAATTATAGATACTAACCAGCAAGTTACGCCAGTCATTGCAGACATAATTGACAGCGAATGCACAAAATATAACCAGTTTGTACAATATTTATCCACAGGTTATGTGTATTAAATGGCGCCTATATACCTGACGGTATGAAAATGCGATTTTTCTATTCATAAGGTGAATATCGATAATCAGCCATTCAACCAAAACTACGATTGTGGTTTGGTATCTGAATTGCCAGAATAACGCCCACAGGTTTAATTTACTGAGCAGGTATCACCAATGAAATCATACAGCAGTCATATTCCCCCGCAACGCACGCTGATGGGACCGGGTCCTTCCGACGTCAGCCCCCGTGTGCTAAATGCCATGGCTCGCAGTACTGTGGGTCATCTGGATCCTGATTTTATCGGTTTAATGGATGAAACCAAAGAACTGCTACAGTATGCCTTTAAAACTGAAAACGCGTTAACCATGCCTGTCTCCGCACCCGGATCGGCGGGAATGGAAGCGGCGTTTGTTAACCTTATTGAGCCCGGTGACACCGTTATTGTTTGTATCAATGGTGTGTTTGGCATGCGCATGCGCGAAAATGTAGTGCGTAGCGGGGCAACAGCTGTGGTGGTAGAAGACGACTGGGGCAAACAAACGGATCTGAACAAACTCGAAGACGCGTTAAAAGCGCACCCGGAAGCTAAAGTGGTTGCTTTTGTGCACGCCGAAACCTCTACCGGGGTGCGTAATGATGCCGAGAAAATGTGTGCTCTGGCTCGTCAGTATGACTGCCTGACCATTGTTGATGCAGTAACTTCTCTGGGCGGCATTGAACTGTGTGTTGATGACTGGCAAATCGATGCCATTTATTCCGGTTCGCAAAAATGTTTAAGCTGCGTGCCCGGGATTTCACCCGTATCATTCAGTGACAAAGCACTTGATGTCATAAAGCAACGTAAAACACCGGTGCAAAGCTGGTTTTTAGACATGAACCTGATTGTGGGGTATTGGGGACAGGGCGGAAAACGTGCTTACCATCACACAGCCCCGGTCAACAGCATTTATGCCTTGCATGAATCATTGGTAATGTTACATGAGGAAGGACTAGAGAATGCCTGGCAGCGCCATGCGAATTTGCATAATAAGCTGGTTGCCGGACTTGAGGAGCTCGGCATTGAAATGGCCGTTGATAAAGCCTACCGTTTACCGCAATTAAATGTGGTACGTATCCCTGAAGGGATCGACGATGGCGCGGTACGTAGCCGTTTATTGAACGACTTCAATCTTGAAATTGGCGCCGGCTTAGGGGCGTTTGCCGGAAAAGTATGGCGTATCGGTCTGATGGGCGCAGCCTGCACCGACAAAAATGTTGATTTTTGTCTGGCAGCGTTAAAGACGGTTCTTAAATAACCTCGGTTTAGATGACGTCTGAAGTACGACTAAAAAATTCCTGAATATTAAGGCTGGCAAAATAAAAAATTGTTAATTGCCAGCCTTTAACGCTACTATCTCAAACTGTCGTGTCAGGTAACCCCCAGGAAGGTGGGATCGACAGTGCCATTGTCCGCTTTCCTGTTATACCCTTTAACCTGTCCGCCCGTTGTTTACTCATTATTCAGGTTATTCTTCTATGCTGCATCGAATTTGGCTTATCTTTATTGTCAGCGCATTTCTGGCGACCTTATATCAGGCCCTGTGGGGTGAAAATCCCGGTGGTTTTCAGGATGTAATGAATGCGGTAAGCAGTATGGCTACCCTTAGCGTAGAAATTGCCATTGGCCTGATAGGCGTTCTGGCTTTCTGGCTCGGTATTTTTGAGGTGGCTGAAAAATCGGGGTTAATCAGAAAGTTTTCCCGTGTACTGGCACCATTTTTATGCCGCATTATGCCTGATATTCCCCGCGACCACCCGGCGCTGGGCAGTATTACCATGAATATGTCAGCCAATCTGCTGGGGCTTGATAACGCAGCAACCCCGTTTGGTATTAAAGCCATGCAGGATATGCAAACCCTGGCGCCGAAAAAAGATACTCTGACCAACAGCCAGATCCTGTTTCTGGTGCTTAATACCTCATCGGTGACCCTGTTTCCCATCGCGGTCTTCCTGTATCGCGGTGAACAGGGCGCAGCGCAGCCTACCGATGTATTTATTCCTATTTTACTGGCCACCAGTGCATCCACCCTGGCGGGCTTAATTGTAACCTGCCTGGTGCAGCGTATTAATTTGTTTAATCGTGTGGTGTTGCTGTATCTGGTTGGCGTATTTGGCTTACTGGCCGCGGTTATTCTATATTTTGCCCAACTGGCCGCCTCTGAACTGGCCAGCCAGTCAGCCATTGTAGCCAACAGCTTACTGTTTACTTTTGTGGTAGGCGTGCTGATTTCCGGCTGGCGGGTAGGTAATAATACCTACGAACAGTTTGTCGATGGCGCCAAAAAAGGCTTTGAGGTGGCTGTCTCGCTGATTCCGTTTCTGCTGGCCATGCTGGTTGCGATTGGTATGCTGCGGGCCAGTGGCGTGATGGACATAATAGTGCAAATGATTGCCAGTGTGGCTGGCATGCTGGGATTTGATCCGCGTTTTGTCGATGCGTTACCTACTGCGTTGATGAAACCTCTCAGTGGCAGTGGTGCCAGGGCGCTGATGATTGAAACCATGCAACATCACGGTGCAGATTCCTTTGCCGGGCGTTTATCGTCTGTGATGCAGGGCTCTACCGAAACCACCTTTTATGTGCTGGCCGTTTATTTAGGCGCGGTGGGCATTAAGCATTCGCGCTATGCGGTGGCGTGTTGTCTGGCTGCCGACGTCGCCGGGATTGCTACGGCTATTGTCGTAAGTTACTGGTTCTTTGGTTAACAGTTCAGTTTAGGTTAAGAAACTGGCTGCCATACTGCGCGGGTCAACAAAACAGGAGTGGTTTTATGAATTGGAAAGTGATTGCCGCTGCGGCATTAGGCCTGGCGTTAAGTTTTCACACTCAGGCCGAACAAAGCACCTTACAGGTGTCTGGCCAGGGCATTGTGGCTGCTGCACCGGATGCCTATACCTTAACCATGGTAATAGAAGAACGTGGTGGAGTAGTGGGCAAACTCAACGAGCAGGCTAATGCAAAACTCAATGCAGTAGTGAGCTTTTTGTTATCTCAGGGCGTCGATGAACAGCATATTCAATCGATGTCGGTTAATTTGTCGCCGTGGTATGAACATACTCCCAATGGCAGAGAACATAAGGGGTTTGTGCTCAGTCGTCAGGTACGCGTAACCTCAAATCAACTGCAAAACTACGATATTGTCCTCGATGGGGCCATGAAGCGCGGCATTAATCGTATCGATCAATTTGAGTTCATTAACTCTGACCCCGAAAAGGTTTATCGCGAGGCGCTGATTGCCGCAGTGGAAGACGCTAAAGCCCGTGCCAGTCTTATCGCTAAGCAAATGGGTGTTGCTGTCGGAGGCGTCATTTCGATTAGTGAGTCTATGTCTTATAACCAGCCGCCGGTTGGAGTAAGAATGCGCGTGCAACAGGAAGATGCCTTTAGTTTACCCGGTCAGACCGAAACCTCGGCTGCGGTGAATGTCACATTCGCTATCGAGAATTAATTGGTCCGGGATTCACTGATTAACCTTTTTTGAGGGAACTGCTACACTTCGCCGGTCTTAGCGTTTTATATTTGAGAGTTGTATTTTGAATAACCGTAGTCTTTATCCTCAATTACTTGAGCAAGCCAAAAGCCTGATCGCCGGCGAGCCCGATTTAATAGCTAACCTGGCCAATTTAAGCGCCCTGATTTATCACAATCTGGATGACGTAAACTGGGCCGGCTTTTACCTGTACAAAGACGAACAGCTCGTGCTCGGGCCATTTCAGGGGCTGCCAGCCTGCATACGAATTCCTATGGGGAAGGGCGTGTGTGGCACGGCGGCACAAACCAACAGTATTCAGCGCATAGACGACGTCCATGCATTTCCCGGGCATATCGCCTGTGACGCGGCTTCTGAGTCTGAAATTGTGATTCCTGTGGTAGTCAATGGCGACCTGCTGGGCGTGCTGGATATCGATAGCCCGAAATTATCCCGCTTTAGTGCAGACGATGAAGCGGGTCTGGCGGCGATTGTTGATGCCCTGGTGGCTGAATTGTCATGAAGCACATGGTCGATATTCAGGTGGTACTGGCCACCTGGCAGGATATGGAAGATATCTTTGACGATCCGGATGAGGCCGCTGAACGCCTCAATACGGTATTACATATGGTCTACGATCGCGCTGAAGAAGACATCGAAACCGAGCGTTTAGAGAAAATATTGGCCCATACCTGGTCAATTTGGCATCAGGATGACAATTTATTGTACGTAAATGATGATGATTTGCTTGATTGGGTTGACCATCTCTTAGCAACTTGGGATGATGCAGACAATCTGGATTAACACTGACACACATTGACATTGATGGAATCATCACAGAAGTTTAGTAACAGCAAAGAGGTTATTGCCTTTCTTGCCGAGACATTTCCTAATTGTTTTACCTTAGAAGGTGAAGCAAAACCCCTTAAAATTGGCATTTTTCAAGATCTTGCCGAGCGCCTCGAGGAAGAGGAGCGCGTTAGTAAAACGCTTCTGCGCTCGAGCCTGCGCCATTACACAAATAGCTGGCGCTATTTGTACAGCATCAAGAAAGGTAACTTTCGCGTTGATCTGGATGGTAATCAGGATGCGGCAATCGAAAAAGAGCACGAAGAACACGCCAAGAAGCAACTGGACGAAAGTAAGGCCAAAGCTGCTGAGAAGCGCAAACAGGCTGCACAGGCAAATCGTAAGAAAGATGCCCGTTCATCTGCGGCGAATAACGGCGACAAAGCGGGTAAATCTCCTGCCGGACGCTATAATAACGGAACTAAATCGAAAAATAGCAGACCAATAAAGACGCCCCCGGCCAAGTTGTCTGATGCCGATTTAACCGTTGGTACATCGGTAACGGTAAAATTAGGCAAGGCGCCGATGCATGCGGTCATTACCGAAGTAGCAAAAGATGGTGTGCATGTTCAACTTGATACGGGGATGGTAGTAAAGGTTAATCCGCAAACACTGCGTTTAGCACGTTCTAAGAGGTAGTAATATGAAAGATATACTTCGCATTTCCGTTGCCAGTGCAATTCTTGCGTTAAGCGTAGGAGCCGGAGCGGTTACATCTGGCAATAGTGTCGAAGATCTGCCGATTCTCCAGCAAGAGCCGCAGCATTCCTCCGCGGCAAAGCGCATCAGTACTTTGTTCACCCGTGAACATTACAAACTGATTAAGCTGGATGATTCGTTATCTGAGAAAGTGTATGACCGCTTTCTTAAGTCTCTCGACGGAAATCGAAATATCTTTCTAGCGTCTGACATCGCTGAATTCAATAAGCATCGTGACGAATTTGACGAGGCCATCCTGCGCGGCAATCTGCAGGTAGCTTACGATATGTTCAACCGCAATCTTGAATCCCGAATTAACCGTTATGAGTATGCATTGACGCTGCTGGACGGTGAGTTCAATTTCGAGAAAGAAGGTGACAAATTTTATTACGATCGCGAAGAAGCCGCGTGGCCAACCAATCAGGCTGAACTCGATGAGTTATGGCGTCAGCGGGTTAAGTACGACGCGCTGAACCTGAAACTGGCTGGTAAAGAGCAGGATAAAATTACAGAACTGCTTACCAAACGTTACGAGCGTGCGATTAAGCGACTTAAGCAAACGCAGAGTGAAGACGTCTTTCAAACGGTGATGAACTCGTTTGCTCGCAGCATCGAAGCCCACACCAGCTATTTGTCACCGCGAAATGCTGAGCGGTTCCAGATGGACATGAATTTGTCACTGGAAGGCATTGGCGCTGTATTACAAAGCGAAGATGACTTTACCGTTATCAAGAGCATTGTGCCTGGCGGACCGGCCGATAAGTCAAAGGCCATTAAGCCGGAAGACAAAATTATTGGCGTCGCCCAGGAAGACGAAGAGTTTGTTGATGTTATTGGCTGGCGTCTTGACGACGTAGTAGAGCTGATCAAAGGACCGAAAGGCAGTGAAGTACGTTTACAGGTGCAAAAAGGCGCAACTGAAAGTACCACTGTATCGGTCATTACGCTGATCCGAGACAAAATCAAACTGGAAGATCGCGCAGCCAAATCAGAAGTGTTTGTGCCTGAATCAGGTCCGCACATGGATGAAAAAGTTGGCGTAATCTCTATTCCGAGTTTCTACAACAATCTCCATGTTGATGTGTTAAAGGAAATTAACTCGCTGAAGTCAGAAGACGTTAAAGCCATTATTGTGGATTTGCGTGGTAACGGCGGCGGTTCACTTTCTGAGGCAACACTGGTATCCGGTCTCTTTATCGAGCAGGGGCCGGTAGTGCAAATCCGCTATGAAGGCGGCCGTATGAGCGTTAATCAGGATACAGACGGTAAAGTAGCCTATCAGGGCCCGCTGACCGTGCTGGTAGACCGCTACAGTGCCTCGGCTTCTGAAATCTTTGCCGCGGCAATGCAGGACTATAACCGCGCTTTAATCATTGGTGAGCAAACCTTTGGTAAGGGTACCGTGCAACAGCATAAAGGTCTGGGCCGTATTTACGACCTGTACGAAAACCCGCTGGGCAGCGTGCAGTACACCATCGCTAAGTTCTACCGTATAAATGGTGGCAGTACCCAGCATAAGGGTGTTGTACCGGATATCCCGTTCCCATCGCCAATTGATCCGGCAGAGTGGGGCGAGAGTCAGGAAGAGAACGCATTACCGTGGGATAGCATCAAGCGCGCCAATTACACCACCTTTGGGGATACCCAAAGTGCCCTGGATGTACTGGCCGCCAAGCACAATGCACGTATCATGCAGGATCCTGAATTTGGTTATATTCAGAAAGACATCGAAAAGTACAAAGAAAATAAAGACAAAGACTTTATTTCTCTGGTTGAGTCAGAACGCCTGGCTGAGAAAAAAGAAAATGAAGAACAAGCATTGTCCCGTGCTAATGAGCGACTCACCCGAATGGGTCTGCCAGTAGTAGAGGATCTTGAAGACCTGCCTGAAGAGCTTGAAGAGCTGGATCCGTACCTGACGGAAGCCGCCAACATTACGCTTGATATGGTAAACACGGGGAAATACGCACTAACCCGTAGCTAGTACTTCGCTTCATTAAAGGGCTGACCGCATTGTCAGCCCTTTTTTCATTGCATCAGACACACAAATCACAAATACTAACGACAGTATTAAAATATATATAAAACAATAATAAAGGGAACAACGTGTATGGCGGTTCGTGGTGAGTTTTCTTCTCGTATCGGATTTATACTGGCAGCTGCCGGCTCAGCAGTGGGGTTGGGCAATATCTGGGGCTTTCCAACTCAGGTAGCCAGTAATGGCGGCGCAGCTTTTGTTTTGGTCTACCTGTTGCTGGCTTTTGCGCTGGCGTATCCGGTACTAATGGCAGAGCTGGTTATTGGCCGCGCGCATCGCGCCAACATGGTCGATTCACTGGGGCAAATTACCCGCAATCCTTTAGGCCGCCTTACGGGGTTATGGGGCTGCGTAACGGTGTCTTTGATCCTCGCCTTTTACGCCATCGTTGGCGGCTGGATGATCGCTTTTTTTGCTGAATCGGCCAGTCGTCCGGTAGCCCCACAAGCGGTGGGTGACTGGTTAACCAGCTATTCACTCAGTACCAATCTTGTGTTTTGCGCGCTGTTTCTGAGCCTGACTTCATACATTGTGCTCGGCGGCGTAAAAGCAGGTATCGAGCGGTGGTCGGTCCGTTTAATGCCAACCCTGTTTATCCTGATGGGGGTGCTGATCGTTTATGTGAGTTTTCAGCCTGGCGCCAGTGAAGGCTGGGCAGCTTACCTGGTACCCGACTTTTCAGTTGTTCTTAACCCTGATTTGCTTATAGATGCCATGGGGCAGGCATTTTTCTCTATGTCGCTCGGTGTAGGTACCATGCTGGTATATGGCTCATACATGAGTAAAAAGGAAGACTTACCCACTATCGGCGCAGCCGTGGCTCTGGTGGATATCGGTGTAGCGATTATTGCCGGTATGCTGATTATTCCGGCCATGTACGTAGCGCTGAATAATGGCGTGGAAATCTTCTCGTCGACCGGTGACTTAATTGCCGGTGACCAGCTAATCTTTACCGTGCTGCCGGCATTGTTTAATACCATCGGCCCTATTGGCGTTGTGGTATCAACCGTATTCTTTGCCTTAATGGTGATTGCCGCGTTAACCAGCTCCATCTCTATGCTGGAAGTCCCAGTAGCTTATTTGTCGGAAAGCCGAAATCTTTCACGCCCGAAAGCGGTGCTGATTGTGTCACTGATTATCTTTGCGGCCAGTGCGCTGATTATCTTTAATTTCGCCACGCTGTTTGGATTCGTTATTGCCCTTACTACCAAATACAGTCAGCCGCTATTAGGCTTTGCGCTGTGTATTTTTGCTGGCTGGGTATGGAAGCGAAACGAAATTCTGGCAGAGCTAAAAGTCAGCGCACCGGATATGGAACAGCGTTTATTCTGGAAAATCTGGCCGTGGTACGTGAAATTTGTTTGTCCGCTGGTCATCTTACTGATGTTCTATCGTTCGGTTGCATAAGGAAATCATCATGACCCGAGACATTAAACAGCCAACGCTAATGGACGCGTTTATCCCGGTTATTTCACTTATTCTGATGCTGGGCACGGCGGTGTACTTATTCGCCGACAATTCTTCTTATGGACCCAACCAGGTGTCACTGCTTATCGGCACCGGCCTGGCGGCGATCATAGGTATGAAGAATGGTCATAAGTGGCATGACATTGAGAAAGGCATTATTCAGGGCATTTCGGTGTCACTGGGTGCCTGTCTTATTTTGCTGGTAGTGGGCGCGCTGATAGGCACGTGGATGCTGGCCGGTACCGTCCCCACATTGATTTATTATGGCCTCGAACTGCTAAATCCCAGTATGTTCTATGCCGCCACCTGTATTATTTGTGCGGTTGTAGCAATGAGTATTGGTAGCTCATGGACTACAGCGGCAACGGTGGGTGTTGCACTGATGGGCGTGTCTGCCGGAATGGATATGTCTGCGGCTATTACGGCCGGGGCGATTATCTCCGGTGCTTATTTCGGCGATAAGATTTCACCTTTATCCGAAACTACCAACCTGGCACCGGCCGTAGCCGGAACCGACCTGTTTGAGCATATTCGTTATATGCTATGGACCACCATTCCGAGTTTTGTGCTGGCGTTAATCCTGTTTGTGATCATCGGCCTGAGCGAGTCAGGCGTGCAATCTGCCGAGAAAATCCAGCAGATGCAGGTGCTACTGGATGATACCTTTAACATCAATATTTTCATGCTGGTCCCTTTGATCGTGCTGTTAACACTGGCGGTACGCAAAATGCCGGCTTTTCCTGCCGTAGGTATTGGCGCGCTGCTGGGCGGTGTTTGGGCCCTGATTTTTCAGCCTGACGTTGTTCAAACGATGAAAGACAGCGCTGACTCGTTTTCTGTGGGGGCTTTGAAGGTGGTCTGGACGGCGTTATTTGACGGCGTTAGTTTTAATACCAGCGACGATAACCTGAACAGTCTGCTGAGCCGTGGTGGTATGTCTTCCATGCTTAATACCATCTGGTTAATTGTTTGTGCGATGTCATTTGGTGCGGTGCTGGAGCGGGTAGGGTTATTAACACGCGCTGTCGGTGCCATCCTGCATGGCGCTAAAACGGCCGGTGCTATGGTCAGCAGAACTATCCTGACCTGCATTGGTACTAACCTGATTACTTCCGATCAGTATATGGCTATCGTGATGCCGGGTCGTATGTATAAAGATGAGTACGCCAAGCGCGGACTTGATCAGCTAAACTTATCCAGAAGTCTGGAAGATGGCGGTACCATTACGTCACCTCTTATCCCGTGGAACACCTGCGGTGCTTACATGCACGGTGTATTAATGGTGCATCCGTTTGAATATATTTTCTTTGCCTTCTTTAACTTAATCAGTCCGGTGATGGCAGTGATCTATGCTTATCTGGGAATTAAAATTCTCCGTCTTGATCCGCCTGAGTCTGTGACTGCAGCAAAATAAACATCTTGTTAGGAGATGAAATGACGCTAGTGGCTAAACGCCGCGAAGATTATCGCGCGCCTGAGTTTACAATTACTGATATTGCCCTCGACTTTACGCTGGATCCCACTGCAACCAGAGTGGTCAGCGAGACGAAGGTTACGCGACAAGGTGCGGCAGACGCCCCTCTTGAGCTCGACGGTGAACACATGCAACTGCTGGAAGTCGTGGTTGATGATCTGCCGTTTGGCGACTATCAGCAAACCGACACCGGTCTGGTACTGAATAATGTACCTGATGCCTTTACTCTGCGTATCGTTACCCAGGTCAACCCTTCAGAAAATAAAGCCCTGGAAGGACTGTATTTGTCTAATGGTGTGTACTGTACCCAGTGTGAAGCGGAAGGGTTTCGCCGTATTACCTATTATCTCGACCGCCCGGACGTACTGGCGCGTTTTACCGTAAAGATAACTGGCCAAAAAGCCAGTCTGCCAACCATGCTGGCAAACGGTAACCCCATTGAACAGGGCAGCAACGCAGACGGCAGCCATTGGATCCTTTGGCAGGACCCGTTTCCCAAGCCAAGCTATTTGTTTGCGCTGGTAGCAGGCAGCTTTGATCAGTTAACCGATACCTTTGTTACACAAAGCGGTAAGTCGGTAGCACTGGAGTTATTCGTAGACCAGGGTAAACGCCAACGCGGTGAATTTGCTCTGGAGGCCTTAAAACGCTCCATGCGCTGGGATGAAGAAGTATTCGGACTCGAATATGACCTCGACATTTATATGATCGTCGCAGTGGATTTCTTCAATATGGGCGCTATGGAAAACAAAGGGCTGAATGTCTTTAACAGTAAATTTGTCCTGGCCGATCAGGCTTCAGCCACCGATGAAGACTTCTTTAACGTGGAGTCGGTGATTGCTCATGAGTATTTCCATAACTGGACCGGTAACCGGGTAACCTGCCGCGACTGGTTCCAGCTAAGCTTAAAAGAAGGCCTTACGGTTTTTCGGGATCAGCAGTTTAGTAGTGACATGAGCTCACCGCTCAGTAACCGTATCAAACAAGTACGGGTGATGCGTGAGCATCAATTCGCAGAAGACGCCAGTGCCATGAGTCATCCCATTCGACCGGATGAGGTGATAGAAATGAATAATTTCTACACCGTGACGGTGTACGATAAAGGCGCTGAAGTCATTCGTATGATGCATACCTTGCTTGGTGCCGACGGTTTCAGAGCAGGAATGGACGAGTATTTTCGCCGTCATGATGGCCAGGCCGTCACCTGTGATGATTTTGTATCTGCCATGCAGTCGGCCACCGATATTGATTTAACCCATTTTTCCCGCTGGTACAGTCAATCGGGCACGCCTCGTGTTGTGGTTAAACGCGATTACGATGGCGCCAGCGATAAACTGACTATAACGCTGACCCAGCAAAACCTGCCAACGGCTGACCAGACCGATAAGCACGATCTCTATATTCCGCTGCAAATTGAGTTTCTGGCGGCCGATGGCCAGCACGTAGCGCCAGATAGCGGCATGTTCCTCGATAATCTGGTTATTCTGGATAAACCGGTAACTGAATTAACCTTTACCGGTAAAGGGAGTGATATAACGCCGGTAGCGCTGGGTAACTTTTCCGCGCCGGTTAAACTGACTTCCGATCTAACACCGTTGGAATGGTTGCATACCTTCCGTTTTGCCAACGATGCATTTAGCCGTTGGGATGCCATTCAGCAGTTGTATAACTGGTGCATTGAGCAATATTATCTGGGCAGCCCGCAACGGGTTGAAAAAGCCATTTTGCAAGGCCTGTATGAAGCGGTTGAAGCGAGCCAGGACAACCCTGAGATCCTCGGTGAGTGTTTGGTTGTGCCGAGTTTTGAAACGCTTTGCCAGAGCCGTGACAATATAGATGTTCACGCCTTAAACGAAGCCAGACAGGCATTTAGCCATGATTTGGCCGAGTTTATGTCTGATTTATTACTGGTTATTTATCAAACCAATCAGGCCGACTCTTACGCCTACGAGCCACAGCAGGTCAGTTCTCGCCGCTGTAAGAATGTGGTGCTCACGCTACTGGCTGAATTACCGCTGGCGGAAAGGTTGATCAAGGAGCAGTTTTCAGGCTCCGATAATATGTCAGACACACTGGGGGCGCTGAAAGCCGCACAACAGTTCGATTTAGTGTTGTTTAATAACCTGATGAATGAGTTTGAACAACGCTGGCGCGACGATCCGCTGGTGCTGGATAAGTGGTTTGGTTTACATGCCACCTGCGATCGCAGTGATATTCTGGCGCAGCTGACTTTATTACGCCAGCATCCCCAGTTCAGCCAGCAAAACCCTAACCGGGTTCGCGCGGTGATTGGCAGCTTTGCCTTTTACAATACTTCAGGTTTCCATGCCGATGACGGCAGTGGATACCGATTTCTGACCGACTACCTGTTAGAACTGGATAAAACCAATCCACAGGTTGCCTCCCGGTTAGTTACGCCATTAACCCAATGGCAACACTTTGCTGAAGCACGTCAGTCACTGATGCGACAGCAGTTGTCCCGCTTACTTGACGATGCGTCACTGAGTAAAGATCTTTACGAAAAAGTCAGTAAAGCGCTGGCCTACGGACATGATTCATAACACCGATAAAGTATATTTTTTTTCGGTAAATGAGCCATACCACCAGTGTCAGCTCCTTTACAGCGGTTCAATACCGGTTGTGGTATTGACCGCTGATTCCGGCGAGCGGGTGCAGGTACCATCGGGCCGCATTCGCCAATTTATTGATAGTCGTGGCTTTTATGGCCGCTTCAGGCTTGTGGTAACTGCGCAAAATAAAATTAAATCTTTTGAGCGCGTTGCCTGAATTTGAACTATAACTATCAAGCGGTTAAGAACGTTCTTACCAGACTCTATTTTTGTAACAGATTAAAAACGCTGCTTTTTTTCAACTGGTACGATTAGTTCTTGCCATCTGTGTAAAATGATGTAATCATTTTGTTAAATAAACCGATGAGTTTGTCGTTTTATCAGCAGGTTACTGTTGAATCAGGAGTATAAAAATTATGATAACCAGGCTTAGCGCATTTAAGAAATCGCCTATCGCAGCTGGAATTTTTGCCTTTTTAGGTGCCGCCTCGCTACCAGCCGGTGCCGCTTCATGGGACTTTGGTGATGTATCCGTATCGCTGGATACTAACCTGACACTGGCTACCAGTATTCGTGTTGAAGACCGCGACTACAATTTAATTGGTAACAGTAATCATCCTCAGTTTAACTGGTCGGGTTATAACGCTGCGACCAATGTTATCTATCCCAGTGGCGATGTATGGGCGCTGGCTAATGGTGCCTACTCCAGTAATGGTGATCTGGGTAACCTGGCACACGATTCAGGCGAAGCATTCTCTACTCAAATTTCCGGTAACCACGAACTAGACATTCGCTATGGCGATATCGGCTTTTTCGCTCGTGGTTTCTGGTTTTATGATTTTGAACAAATGGACAACGACCGTCCATGGGACAATCCCATTACCGGACAGAACACCGAGCTGTGTGACGATCCAAAAGCCAAAGAACTGCTTTGTACAGACGTGCGTTTGCTCGACGCGTTCTTCTATGGCGACTGGTGGATTGGCGATAACCCGCTAACGGTTCGGGTTGGTCAGCAGGTTGTCAGTTGGGGGGAAAGTACCTTCATTCAGCACGGTATCAATACCACTAACCCGGTAGACGTTACTCGTGCCCGCACACCGGGTGCAGAACTCAAAGAAGTCTTCATTCCGGTGGGAATGGTCTTTGCGCAACTGGGCCTTACCCAGAATGTTAGTGTCTCCGCTTATTATCAGTACGAATGGGAGCGCAGCTGGTTACCGGTTGCCGGTAGTTATTTTGCCACCAACGATTTTGCAGGCGAGGGCGGTCAGGCTAATAACGTTCAGTTAGGCTTTACCGGTAACCCGGATATCGATTTGGATTTCCTGTTGTCGTCATTAAACGGACTGGGTGATGCGCTGCGTGCCGGCGGCAATCCTGCGGCGATTGGTCAGGCCTACCTTGCCTATCCAACCAAGGTGGCTATTCGCGGTTACAGCGATGCGGCTCATGTGGATGCCGATGATCAGGGGCAGTACGGGTTACGGTTAACCTGGTTTGCCGAAGCGCTGAATGAAACTGAAATGAGTTTCTACCATATCAATTACCATAGTCAGCGTCCGTTAATTTCAGGGGAAACCTCGAACTTCACCAGCGCGGCGATTGCGGAAGATTTGGCCTACATTGCCAGCCATAACATTAATCGCGATAACATTACTGAGTTACAGGCGTTCACCGAAGCGAAGTTTTATTATCCCGAAGACATTAAACTGTATGGTTTTAGCTTCAATACCAATATCGGTACCACGGCCCTTGCCGGTGAGTTCGCTTACCGTCAGGATGAACCGCTGCAGATTGATGATGTAGAATTACTTTACATGGGGATGCCTGAGCAGTTGGCGAATGCGGGTTTACGCCCGGATTTAGCCGGTATATCTCAGTTAAATAATATTGACCGGGCTGTCGGTCCGGGAGAAACCGCGCAAGGTTACGTGTTCTCAGATACCTGGCAGGCGCAGTTCACCGTATCACATGTATTTGGTCCGGCACTTGGCACCGACAACCTGATCCTGCTGGGTGAAGCAGGGTATGTTAATATTGTGGATTTCCCGGATCCTTCGGTAGTGCGTCTTAATGCACCGGGTACCGGTCGTACACCGTCGCTGGAGCCTACTGAAACAGGTAATCCGCGTACCGGTTTACATACAGGCTTATCAAACGGACCTGAAACTAACCCATTTGCTACGGATGATGCCTGGGGTTATCGACTACTGGCAGTGGCTGATCATAACAACGTGTTTTCCGGAATTAATCTGCGGACCCGGGTGACTTTTTCACATGACGTGAAAGGTACCACGCCGGACCCATTATTCCTGTTCACTGAGGATACAAAATCAGCCAACGTTTCATTCACTTTTGATTACTTGAGTAAGTGGTCTGCGACAGCCTCTTATAGTGCATTCTGGGGTGGTATTGGTACCACTAACCAACTGGCTGACCGCGACTTCGTTTCGTTCAACATCAAGTATGCAATCTAGATAAGAGTAGTATTTGTTATGATGAAAAAATTTGGAATTATTGCAGCAGCCCTGACGGTTGCTCTGACGACAGTGCCTGTACAGGCAAAAGTTAGTGACGCGGATGCGGCTAAACTAGGTACAGAATTAACGCCGCTTGGTGGTGAAAAGGCGGGTAATGCGGATGGCTCAATCCCAGCCTGGACCGGTGGTATTACGTCTATGCCTTCAGGTTATAGCGCCGGGGATTTTCACCCGGATCCGTATGCCGGTGAAGCACCTGAATTTGAGATTACCGCTGCCAACTATCAGCAATATGCTGACCAGTTATCAGAAGGTTTAAAGAAGATGTTCGAAACTTATCCGGACACTTTTAAATTACCGGTATATAAAACCCATCGTTCAGCTTCAAACCCGCAATTTGTTTACGATGCAACCAAAGCTAACGCTACTCGCGCTACCTTACTGGATGACGGTAACGGTATGGCCGGAGCGGCCGTAGGTATCCCGTTCCCGATCCCGGCAAATGGCTTGGAAGCAATCTGGAACCACATTGCCCGTTACCGCGGACCAGCGGTTCAGCGTAACGGTGGGCAGGCAGCGGTAACCGCTGGCGGCGACTACAACGTTATTGGTTTCGATGAGCAGTTGTTAATTCAATACTCACAGGAAAACGCTACGCCAGAGAGCCTGCTGGAAAACAACGTGCTGTTTATGTTCAAACAGAAAGTAACCGAGCCTGCACGTCTGGCTGGTACGGCACTGTTGGTTCACGAAACCCTGGATCAGGTAAAGGAACCACGTAAAGCCTGGACCTACAACACCGGTCAGCGTCGTGTGCGTCTGGCACCTAACATCGCTTATGATACGCCGGGAACTGCGGCGGATGGTCTGCGTACCACCGATGACTTCGATATGTTTAACGGCTCGCCAAACCGTTATAACTGGGAACTGAAAGGCAAGAAAGAAATGTACGTTGCGTATAACAACTACACCTTGCACGGCGATTCAGTAAGCTACGAAGATATTCTTAAGCCCAATCACGTAAACCCCGATTTAACCCGTTGGGAAAAACACCGTGTATGGGTAGTTGAGGCAACGCTGAAAGAAGGCTTACGCCATATCTATCAGAAACGTGTGTTCTATATCGATGAAGACAGCTGGCAGATCCAACTGGCCGATATGTACGACAACCGTGGTGAACTTTACCGTGTTGCTGTGGCCTATGGTGTGAACTACTACGAAGTCCCGACTCAGTGGTCAACGCTGGACGTTTATCACGACCTGAACTCACGCCGTTACCTGGCAATTGGTTTGGATAATGAAGAGAAAATGTACGACTTCTCGATTAATCCAAGAGAAGCCGAGTTCACGCCTCAGGCATTACGCCGCGAAGGCATGAGATAACACTTCAGAATAACGGTTGGCCTTGCCAACCGTTTTCTTAATCAGACGGAGGCTAAACGTCTTAATGCGTAAATCCATTTCTTCGGTGCTACTGTTGTTAGTTTCTTTTGCATTGCATGCTGAGCAGTCTTATCAGGCACCCCTTGTTAAAGAATCCTTATTACTGGATATTGCCTCTGGCGATATCACGGTTGCTGTTGGTGAACGCGGCCACGTGCTAATTAAACGGGCCGACAGCGACTTTAGTCAGATTACGGTCCCCACCCAATCCACCCTAACGGCAGTGACTCTGGTTGGTGAGCATATCTGGGCGGTCGGTCATGATGCCATCATCATGCATTCGAGCGATGGTGGCGCCCAGTGGCAGGTACAACTGTATCAACCGGAACTGGAACGCCCGTTTTTAGATGTGATGTTTTTCGATAGCCGTCGTGGCATTGCCATTGGTGCCTATGGATTGTTTTATCAAACCAGTGATGGCGGTGAAAGCTGGAACAGCGTTCGACATGCCGAATTTCTTAATCCTTATGACCGCGAATATCTCGAAGAGATCCGTAAGGAAGACGAAGAATTCTATCAACTGGAGTTAAATTCCATATTACCCCATTTAAACCGTATCACCCGCGGTCAGGACGGTAACTTACTGATTGCCGGTGAAGCCGGGTTACTGGCTATGAGCGACGATGACGGCCAGAGCTGGCAACGGCTTGAATCAGAATATACCGGTTCATTTTTCGACTTTGTGCAACTGGACTCCGGGTTAATGGTTGCTGCCGGCTTGCGCGGTAATATTCTGGTTAGTGAAGATGGCGAGCAATGGGAAACCTTGCAAACCTGTAGTACTGCCACCTTAAATTCCATTATTAGCCGCCCTGAGCAACTGGCCTTTATTGGCAACAATGGGGTAATGGTAAACGCTTCTTTGCCATTACAAACGTTACCGTTCGACCCCTATGCCGCGCCGACCAATAATTGTTCACCGTCGGCAGGCGTAAGTGTTTCGCAAACCGAGAGTAAATCTGCGCTGTTAAATGCGGTGTCCGTTGATGGCCAAACGGTTGTTACTGCCGCCGATGGCATCTATTCACTTTCTTTGGATTAACTTGTAGTTATGTCTTCTTTTAGTCAAGTTCTAGAGCGTCTGATTTTTAATAATCGGCCGCTGGTTATCATCCTCTTTATCTTCGCTACCCTGGTACTGGCGTTTCAGGCGTCGCGTATGAAGCTCGATGCCGGATTCGAAAAAAACATCCCGTTAAACCATGAGTACATGCAAACCTATATGGAGCACCGCAAAGATTTTGGTGGGGCGAACAATGTACTGGTAGCGGTTTGCGACAAAGACAGTGATATATTTAATCAGTATTTCTTTGACACGTTGAAAAATGTCCATGATGAACTGTTTTTCATCAACGGTGTTAACCGCTCACTGGTGGTGTCATTGTATTCACCGTCCACACGGTTTACCGAAATTGTTGAAGGTGGCTTTGCCGGCGGCCCGGTGATCCCGGCCGATTTTGATTCATCTAATCCACATGCCCTGGATACGGTGGCGGCCAATATTGAGAAGGCCAAAATTGTTGGCCGTCAGGTGTCGAACAATTACCGTTGTGCCATGGTCACGGCGCAGTTACTGGAGCTGGATCCACAAACCGGTGAAGCGCTTAACACGCTGGCGCTCGCTGATGAGCTGGAAACCAAGCTGCGTGGTCAGTTTGAGGATGATCAGGTAAGCGTACACATTATCGGTTTTGCCAAAATGATTGGCGATGTGGCAACCGGTGCCAAATTTGTGGTGCTGTTCTTTGCCATTGCGATTGTGATCACCGCCTTCATGGTGTACTTCTTCTCCCGCAATATAATGCTGACCGTACTACCGATTATGTGTTCGGTGATTGCAGTGGTCTGGCAAATGGGCTTATTGACCACGCTGGGCTTTGGGCTGGATCCCATGTCGATACTGGTTCCGTTTTTGGTGTTTGCCATAGGCGTGAGTCACGGCGTACAAATGATCAATGCGGTGGAGAAAAATGTTGTTAAAGGCGATAACGCTAAACAAGCAGCCATGGCAGCATTTCGAGCGCTGCTCATCCCGGGTGGAATAGCCTTACTGTCAGACACTATCGGTTTCTTAACGTTACTGGTTATTGATATCGGTATTATTCGAGAACTGGCCATTACAGCCAGTCTGGGTGTGGCTGTGATAATCCTGACCAACCTGATTCTGTTACCGGTATTAATGAGTTTTATTCGTTTCCCGGAACACTACCTTGACCGTTTTGCCGGTAAAGAAGCGAAGTCAGAAGGGATGTGGCATATTCTCGATGTTTGCTGCAGAAAAAAATCCGCCATTACCATTGTGCTGGTTACCGGTATTTTATTTGCGCTGGGTTTTGTCCAGTCCAAACAAATGCAGATTGGTGATATTCAGGCCGGTGCAGCGGTGTTGCATCAGGACTCCCGCTATAATCAGGATACTGCGCTGATCACCGACCGTTTCGAAGTGACCGTGGATTATATCTCGGTACTGGTTGAAACTACCCCGGAAGCCTGCACTAGCTACGACACCATGCGCGCCATTGATGACTTTCAGTGGCAGATGACCAATGTGGATGGCGTTCAGTCTGCCGTTTCGTTGGCTTCGGTAGCGAAGGTGGTTAATGCCGGTTATAACGAAGGGAACCCTAAATGGCAGGTACTGCCGCGAAATCAGCAAACACTGGTGCAGGCAATTTCTCGCGTACCCACGTCTTCGGGTCTGCTTAACGGTAATTGTTCGGTGATGCCAATCATTCTGTTTATGGAAGACCACAAAGCGCAAACCATTACCCGTGTGGTGGATGCAGTGAAGGACTTCAGACAAGCATATCAAACAGATAACACCCGCTTTAGCCTGGCTTCGGGTCCGGTAGGCGTAATGGCGGCCACCAATGAAGCGGTTCAGGCAGCGCAAACACCAATGATGATGTATGTGTTTGGTGCCGTCATCATATTGTGCTTGCTGAGCTTCCGGTCGCTACGCGCAACGATTTCCGTGGTACTGCCGTTGTATGTGGTATCGGTACTGGCTCAGGCGTTAATGACCTATCTGAGTATTGGCCTGACGGTTTATACCTTGCCGGTGATTGCGCTGGGTGTAGGGATTGGTGTGGATTATGGTATTTATATTCTGTCGACCATGAACGGCCTGATCAAGCAGGGTATGCCGGTGGAAAAAGCCTACCTTGAGGCGCTCAAAGAGCGGGGCAGTGCGGTGCTGTTTACCGGTATAACACTGGCCATTGGCGTTAGCACCTGGGTATTCTCGTCACTCAAGTTCCAGGTCGATATGGGCATCCTCCTTACCTTCATGTTCCTGGTGAATATGCTCGGTGCCATTGTAGTGTTACCGGCGCTGGCCAGACTGCTATGGTTCAACCGCTCGGAAAATTAATATTTTTTCGCATAAGTAACCAACAAAGGAGCCTTCAGGGCTCCTTTTTATTTGCATAATCTGAATACTTACCCAAAATGTAAATATGATGTAAAAACAGGGGTTTTAATTCAGTCATATTTTCGAGAAAATATGTATGTACAATCTATACTTAAATAAAATTCTATTTTATAAAATCATCATTAGGTAGAGCACATGACAGCTAACTCTCAGCGCTATTCAGTTTTGCTTGAGAATGTTTTTTCACTTATCGACAAGAAAGTAGATGCCAAAAGCCGTGAGCACATTCACACCTTTGGCCGGCATTTTTTTAAAAATATCTCTCTGGACGACCTTGAGAATCGCAACGACAGCGACTTATACGGCGCCACACTCAGCTTGTGGAATAATTTTTCAAACTTCGATGCCAGTACACCGCACGTGCGCGTGTTTAATCCGGAAATAGAGAAGCACGGCTGGAAATCAAGCCACACCATAGTTGAGCTGATTATCCGCGATGTTCCGTTTTTAGTAGACTCTCTGCGGATGGCATTAAACCGTCTGGGGATTACCGCGCATATGCTGATCCACAGCCCGATGAACATTGAGCGCGACGACAAGCATAAACTTGTCAGTTTTCTGGAGGCTAATCAAACCAGCAACCTGCGGCAAACCGTGGTGTTTATTGAAGTTGACCGTCAGACCAGTAAGGCGGATTTGGAGCAACTGGCCGATGAACTGCATTCCACCATCGATGAAGTTTCGCTGGCCGTGGCAGACTGGCAACCTATGCTGGATAAGCTCAAAGACATTACCAGTCAGGTAAGCAAAGCGAAAAAGCTGCCGGTCGATAAAACGCATAAAGACACCATTCTGCGATTCCTTGACTGGCTGGGCGATCATAACTTTACGTTAATGGGTTATCGCTATTATTCAGTCAGCGCCATTGAAGGCGATCATCAGTGGACCCCGGACAACAACAGCAGCCTCGGACTGATGAAGAACTCTATCAGTGATAAACCCCGGTTGTTATCGAATCTACCAGCCACGGCCCGGGAAGAAGCGCTGAGTCAGCACCTGTTATTGCTAACCAAAACCAATAGTCGTTCGCGGGTTCATCGCCCGGCTTATATGGATTATGTGGGTATCAAAGAGTTTAACAGCAATGGGCAGGTAACCGGTGAACACCGTTTTCTGGGCTTATACTCGGCCAGTTTCTATAACAGCAGTACCAAGGATATTCCGTTGCTGTCGGACAAGATCCGCCGTATCTGTGAGTTATCAGAGTTTGATCCGGATACCCATGCCTACAAGGCGTTCAACAATATCGTTGAAACCTACCCAAGGGATGAATTACTGCAAACGCCAGAAGAAGAAATGGCCGAAATTATTCGCGGCATTTTCCAGATGCAGGAACGGGGCATTACCCGTTTATTCGTTCGCAAGGATACCTTTGGTCGCTTTTTCTCCTGTATGGTCTATGTGCCCAGAGAACGCTATAACACCCAGTTACGAAAAGAAACCCAGGCATTACTCAAGCGTTCATTAAATGCCAGTGGGGAAGTGGAATTTACCACGTTTTTCTCAGAGTCGGTATATGCCCGCACTCACTATATAGCCAGGGTTGAAGACAACAATGCGGAATTAGATGTGAAGGATATTGAGCAGAATATTATTGAGTTAACCAAAACCTGGAATGACCGCTTGTCGTCTGCGTTATCATCCGCCTATGGTGAAGCCAAAGCGAAAATGCTTGAGCGTAATTACCTCAATGCCTTTTCACCTTCGTATACAGAGCATAACCTGCCCAGTGCGGCACTGGTGGACATTGAAAAACTGGAGCAACTGACACCTGAAGAAAACCTCGGCATGTTGTTTTACCGGCCCCAGGAAGAGCAATCTGACAGTCAGGTGGTCAAGCTTAAATTATTTCACTTATTTGAGCCTATCCATCTGTCGGATGTATTGCCTATTCTGGAAAACTTTGGCCTGCGGGTTATCGATGAAAGCCCGTATAAAATTCAGTGTGCCGATGGCAAGCTTAAGTGGGTCATGGACTTTACCATGCTGCATAAGAGCGGTAACGATTTGGACATGGTCAAAGCCCAGCAACTGTTCCAGGATGCCTTCGCCAAAGTCTGGTATAACGATCTGGAAGACGACGGTTTCAACCGTCTGGTCTTAAGTGCCGAACTGACAGGCCGTAACGTAACAATCCTGCGGGCGTTTGCTAAATATATGCGCCAGACTGGCAGCAGCTTCAGCCGTGATTATATCGCCAACACGTTGTCGAATTATCCACACATAGCTGAAATGCTGATCAGTTACTTTGAGCTTATTTTTAATCCGGGCCGCAAACCCAACAAGAAACGTCAGGAAACCCTGCAGAATAAAATTACTGAGGCGCTGGATCAGGTTAGCAACCTTGATGACGATCGTATCATTCGTCGTTACCTGGATATGATTAATGCCACGTTGCGGACCAATTTCTATCAGCCTGCAGAAGACGGTAGCGACAAACCTTACGTGTCGTTTAAGTTATTACCAGAACTGATCCCGGAAATGCCACTGCCGCTGCCGAAGTATGAAATCTTCGTCTACAGTCCCAAAATTGAAGGGGTCCATTTACGTGGCGGGCGGGTTGCCCGAGGTGGCTTACGCTGGTCAGATCGACAGGAAGACTTCCGTACCGAAATACTGGGACTGGTAAAAGCACAACAGGTAAAAAACACCGTGATTGTGCCGGTAGGCGCAAAAGGCGGTTTTGTTTGTAAACAATTGCCAGCCGGCGCTACCCGTCAGGAAATTTTCGAGGAAGGGAAGGCCTGCTACCGGACGTTTATCCGCAGCTTACTGGATATTACTGATAACATTGTTGATGGTGCCGTGGTGCCGCCGAAAAACGTAGTGCGCCTGGACGAGGACGATCCGTATCTGGTGGTTGCCGCCGATAAAGGTACTGCGACCTTCTCAGATATCGCCAACGGTATATCTGAAGAATATAACTTCTGGCTGGGTGATGCCTTTGCCTCGGGTGGCAGCATCGGCTACGACCACAAGAAAATGGGCATTACCGCCCGCGGTGCCTGGGAGTCGGTTAAGCGACACTTCCGCGAAATTGGCGTCGACTGTCAGACCACCGACTTCACCTGTGTGGGGGTGGGTGATATGGCCGGCGACGTGTTTGGTAACGGTATGCTGTTATCACAGCACACACGGTTAATTGTTGCCTTTAACCATATGCACATATTCTTCGATCCGGACCCGGAGGCGGCGAAAAGCTATAAAGAGCGTCAGCGGTTATTTGAAAACCCCAGCCTGACCTGGGACGATTACGATAAGTCTCTGATTTCCAAAGGCGGTGGTGTGTTTAGCCGGGCGGCGAAATCCATAACATTAACGCCTGAGATGAAAACCTGGCTGGGTACCCGCCAAAGCTCCATGACGCCTACGGAGCTTATCCATAACTGCCTGAAAATGCCGGTCGACCTGATTTGGAACGGTGGTATCGGGACTTATGTGAAGAGTAAGAAAGAAAGCCACACTGACGTGGGTGACCGCGCTAATGATGCACTACGGGTGAATGGTTGTGATATTAAAGCCAAAATCATAGGTGAGGGCGGTAACCTTGGCGCCACACAACTGGGCCGTATGGAATTCGCTGCCAATGGCGGGCGGGTGAATACTGACTTTATTGATAACGTCGGCGGCGTTGACTGCTCGGATAACGAGGTCAATATTAAAATTCTGCTTAACGCGCTGGTCAGTAATGGCGATCTGACTGTGAAGCAGCGTAACAACCTGCTGTATGACATGACCGACGATGTAGCAAAAATTGTACTGCAGGATTGCTATCGTCAGACTCAGACCATCTCCGTTACGGAGATGACCGGGGTGTCATCGCTGAAAGAACAGTTGCGTTTCATACACGGTCTGGAAAGAGACGGTGCGCTCAACCGCGAGCTCGAGTTTATCCCCAATGACGATGAAATCTCAGACCGAGCGGTACAAAACCGCGGGTTAACACGGCCTGAGCTGAGCGTAATTACAGCTTACGGCAAGATGGTGTTAAAAGACCAACTGAATATCCCGGCCCTTACGGACAATCCGTATCACGGAAAACTGTTGATTGGCGCCTTCCCGCCAGTCTTGCGTGAGCGCTTTGCTGAACAAATGCAGCAGCACCCGTTACGGGCAGAAATTATTGCTACCAAGTTAACCAATAATATGGTTAACGACATGGGGGCAAATTTTGTTTATCGCATGCAGGAAGAAACCGGCGCGGATATGGTGGAAATCACCAATGCTTACAGCATTGTTAAAGGTGTTTTCAGCATTGGTCAACTGTGGCAGGACATTGAAAGCCTCGACAATAAAGTCGATGCCAAAGTACAACTGGCGATGCTGGAATCGGCCCGTCGCTTAATGCGGCGCGGTACCCGTTGGTATATTCGCCACGGCGACAACTGCAATGATATTCAGCAGTGCATTGAGAAATATCAGCCAGCGGTGAATGATCTGTGTGAAAATCTGACCAACTACCTGGTGAAACAGGAAATTGCGCAGTTAGAAAAAGCTAAGCAGAACTGGATAGACAAAGGCGTTCCCGAGGATATCGCAATCCGCGTGGCGGCTTTCAGTAACTTATTCAGCGCGCTTGATTTAACTCAGGTCGTCGAACAGGATACCCATAGCATCGATGTAGTGGCGCGGTTGTATTACCAGTTAGGCTCAACCCTTGAACTGCACTGGTTCCTGGAACAGATCAATAATCAACCGGTAGGTAATCACTGGCAAGCACTGGCAAGAGCGTCTTACCGTGAGGAACTTGACTGGCAGCAGCGCTCTATTGTGGCCACCTTGCTGGCTGGCAACGGTAAATCCAAGGATGCGGATGCTATTTTAGAGAACTGGATGCAAAATAATGAAGCCTTGCTAAAACGTTGGTATCATATGATGAGTGAGTTTAAAACCAGCTCTAGCCACGATTTTGCGAAGTTTTCTGTTGCTCTGCGTGAATTGATGCTTTTAAGCATGAAGTCGAACCAGTAAACTACGCAACCATGGGTTGATACCTGCTTTGCGCTGGCGTAAGTCAGCGTGAGGTTGCAAACATAATCTTCACAGCCCCGACCGGTATAAGTTACCAGCCGGGGCTTTAATTTATGGCGTTAAAACACTTCATGTACGATCTGATCCAAAAAGTATTGCTTAACTGCGAACCCGAAAAGAGCCACGATTTCAGTATTAAATGGTTACACCGCACCCAGCGCACGCTGCTGTCTGGCCTGTACCGTGTTAACACACCGGATAAGCCGGTAACCGTTACTGGCGTGACCTTCAGAAATCCTGTCGGGTTAGCGGCCGGACTGGACAAAAACGGGGAGTGCATTGATGCGTTTGCCGCCATGGGCTTTGGCTTTATTGAAGTGGGAACGGTCACGCCGCGCCCGCAGCCGGGTAACCCCAAGCCTCGCCTGTTCCGGTTACCGGAAAAAAACGCCATTATCAATCGTATGGGCTTTAACAACAAAGGCGTTGATTATCTGGTTGAGCAGGTTAAAGCCAGTCGTTATGACGGTGCGTTAGGCATTAATATCGGTAAAAACAAAGATACCGAAGAAGCGAATGCGCTGGATGACTATTTAATTTGTCTGAATAAAGTGTATGAGCATGCCAGTTATGTGACCATCAATATCTCATCACCGAATACACCGGGACTGCGCAACCTGCAATATGGTGCCGCCCTGGAAGCATTACTGGGTGGCTTAAAAGAAGCTCAGACCAAGCTGGCTCAGGTACATGGTAAGTATGTGCCACTGTTTATTAAAATTGCGCCGGACTTAACGCTGGAAGAAGTGAATGGCATTGCCGAATCACTGATTAAATCCGAAATGGATGGCGTGATAGCCACCAATACCACCCTGGATCGTCAGGCCGTGGCAGGATTGGCGCATGCCGGGGAAGCCGGCGGTTTAAGCGGTGAAGTGCTGGTTAACCAAAGCCAGTTGGTCACCGAACAATTACACGCCGCATTGAACGGTAAAATGCCGATTATCGGTGTTGGCGGTATACACGACGTGGCCAGTGCCAAAGCACGAATGGCGGCGGGTGCTGAGCTTATTCAGGTGTACTCTTCATTTATTTATCAGGGACCGGCGTTAGTGAAACAGCTGGTTGAAGGCCTTTAATGTCTGATTCACAATCTCAAGCCGGTTTTTTAGTCACCACCAGTCGCGGTCTCGATGAGCTGCTTAAACAAGAGCTCAGTGAACTCTGCCCGGAGGCAGAGCTAACAATTGCTCGTGGTGGGGTGCGTGTGAAAGCCAATTTGCAGGCGGCCTACAAGGTTTGCCTGTGGTCGCGTCTGGCTAACCGGGTGATCTGGATTTTAAACGAAGGTGACGCGGCTACGGCCGAACAACTGTATGAAAGTGCCCGAGACGTCGACTGGTCAATGCACTTTGGCGTGAATAACACGTTTTCGGTGCAATTCAATGGCAACAGCAATGCCATTAATAACACTCAGTTTGGCGCGCTTAAAATTAAAGACGCCATTGTTGACCATTTCTATGAAGAAGCGCAATCACGCCCGAATGTCGATCGTGATTTTCCTGATGTAGTGCTCAGTGGGCGTCTGCATCGAGACAAAGTACTGATTGGCATAGAGCTCTCCGGTGGCAGTCTGCATCAGCGGGCCTATCGTCAGGATGCCGGTCTGGCGCCATTAAAAGAACACGTGGCCGCCGCCATGCTAATGCGCAGTGGCTGGGCAAACGACATGTCAAAACCATTACTGGATCCTATGTGTGGATCCGGCACACTGGTGATTGAAGCTGCGCTTATGGCGCTCAATAAAGCGCCTGGCCTGGGTCGGTCCCGCTGGGGCTTCAGCAAATGGCTGGGCCACCGTGAAAGCGACTGGCAGGCGTTACTGGAAGAGGCAAAGTCGCAAGAAGTTGCGCCTCCGGTTAAGCTGTTTGCCAGTGATATAGACCGTAAGCTGGTAGCTATTGCCAAACAAAATGCCAATGAGGCAGGAGTGTTTGAGCTCATTGAGTTTAACGTAGCAGATGCCACCAAGTTTGCGCCGCCAGCCGCGATCGCGGCGCCAGGATACCTGGTCTCTAATCCGCCTTATGGTGAGCGATTGGGTGAGCTGACGGAGTTAATCCCTTTGTTTGCACAATGGGGTGAGCAACTAAAACAACACTGGCAGGGTTGGCAGGTCTCGTTGTTAAGCAGTAACCGTGAACTGTTACGTTTGCTTAAACTACGCGGCCATAAAGAATACAGCCTGATGAATGGCAAACTCGAGTGTAAACTGGTTAATTACGTACTGGATGCCAATAACTGCCAACAGTTCGGAGATAGTCAGGACAACGATTTTGCCAATCGGCTGAAGAAAAACCTGAAAAAACTCAAACCCTGGCTTAAACAGCAGGATACCAACTGCTACCGTATTTATGATGCCGATTTGCCTGAATACAACGTTGCCATTGATGTGTACGATGATTGTCTGGTTGTGCAGGAATATGCGCCACCAAAAACCATCGATGCGGAAAAAGCCCGTCGTCGCCTGCAGGAAGTACTGCTGTATTTACCGGCGGTCACAGGCGTTCCGGCTAAACAGATCATGCTCAAAGTACGTGAGCAGAAGAAAGGCAAACAACAATACGAAAAGGTGAATACCACCGGTAACCGTAAAGTGGTGTGGGAAAACGGCGCCAAACTGTACGTTAACCTTACCGATTACCTCGATACCGGGTTATTTCTGGACCACCGTATCACCCGCCAGAAAGTGCGCCAGATGGCCAAAGGCAAAGACGTACTGAACCTGTTTTCCTATACCGGCAGTGTGTCGGTCGCAGCAGCGCTTGGCGGTGCACGCTCGGTAACGACGGTTGATATGTCGAATACCTATATCAACTGGGCCAAGGATAATTTTAAGCTGAATCAACTCAACGGGGCATACCACTTTGTGCAATCTGATTGTTTACAGTGGTTAGTCGGGCACAACGGCAAGTACGATGTCATTTTTGTTGATCCACCGTCTTTCTCTAATTCCAAACGAATGGATACCACCTGGGATGTGCAGCGCGACCATGTCATGCTGTTAACCCAGGTACGTCGTTGTTTAAATCCGGGCGGGACTATCGTGTTTTCAAACAATAAGCGCGGGTTTAAGCTGGACAAAAACGCCATGGCAGAGCTGGGTTTAGCGGTTGAGAATATCTCGGCGCAAACCATTCCGCAGGATTTTGCCCGGCACAGTAATATTCACCAGTGTTATGTACTGACGTTGTCATGAAGATAGCGTTTTTTACTGGCCCACACTGTTGTTTATGTGATGATGCGGATGCGCTGCTAAGGCAATCATCCGTTTACGAACAACTGCAAATTACCAAACATAATATCCGTGATAATACCGAGCATTATCATTTGTACGCCGTGCGTATACCGGTATTAAAGCGTGAGGATAACGGTGCCGAACTGGGCTGGCCGTTTACGCTCGATGAACTGGAGCTGTTTCTGAAGTGAGTGTGTTACAACTTAAAAATATATCTGTGCTATTTGGCACGCCGCCTTTGCTCGACGGTGTTGAACTGGTCGTTCAACCGGGCGAACGGGTGTGTATTGTTGGCCGAAACGGCAGTGGTAAATCGACCCTGATGAAAGTGATCAGCGGCGATGTGATCCCCGATGACGGCCAGCGTGTTGTGGAACGGGATACTATTATTGCCCGTCTTGAGCAGGACCCGCCGCAAACCACAGAGATCGCCTTGTTTGATTACGTGGCCGAAGGGCTCGCTGAAGTAGGCGATATTCTGAAAGGCTATTTTAAGCAAATTCAGCTGGTCACCGACGATCCCAGCGAAAAAAACCTCAACAAGTTGCAGTCGCTTCAGGAGCAGCTTGAAATTCAGAATGCCTGGCAGTTTGAACAAAAAATAGAGCAGACGCTGACTATGCTACAACTGGATGGTAATGCCTCGCTGGCATCGCTGTCGGGTGGTTGGAGACGTAAGGCAGCGCTGGCGCGCTCGTTGGTGCGATCACCGGATATTCTGCTACTCGACGAGCCAACCAACCACCTCGACGTGCAAATGATCCGCTGGCTGGAGCAAAGTCTGCAGCAGTATCAGGGGGCAATCGTTTTTGTCAGCCACGACCGGGCGTTTATCCGGGCCATGGCGACCCGTATTGTCGATTTAGACCGTGGCCAGCTTACCAGCTACCCGGGGAATTATCAGACGTACCTGGATAAAAAAGAGCACGATCTGGAAGTAGAAGCCAGTCAGCAGGCTGAGTTTGATAAGAAGCTTGCCCAGGAAGAAGTATGGATCCGCCAGGGGATAAAAGCCCGGCGTACCCGTAACGAGGGGCGCGTAAGGGCGCTTAAGAAGCTTCGAGAGGAACGCTCAGCCCGCCGTGAACTCACCGGTAATGCCGCTATGGCTCAGCATACGGCGGCTCGTTCAGGGAAATTGGTTTTTGAAACGAACGCGCTAAGCTACGAAATTGCCGGTAAAACCATCGTTAAAGGCCTCGATTTAACTGTACTGCGAGGTGACAAAATCGCCCTGATAGGCCCCAATGGGTGTGGTAAAAGTACCTTAATTAAATTGTTGTTAGGTGAATTATCGCCAGTGTCTGGCAGTAGTCGCCAGGGGGCTAATCTGGAAGTGGCTTATTTTGACCAGCATCGCCTTGGCCTGGATCTGGAAAAAACGGTAATTGATGTGGTGGCCGACGGCAAACGTGATCTGATGGTCAATGGTCATCCGCGCCACGTAATGAGTTATCTGCAGGACTATTTGTTTACTCCCGAACGGGTTAATGCGCCGGTGAAGTCGTTATCCGGCGGAGAGAAGAATCGTCTGATGATTGCACGCCTGATGCTTAAGCCCAGCAATGTGCTTATTCTCGACGAACCGACCAACGATTTGGACGTAGAAACTCTCGAAATGCTCGAGACATTGTTGATTAATTACACCGGTACGGTGATTTTAGTCAGTCACGATCGCGAATTCGTTGATAATGTTGTAAATTCCAGTTTATTGTTTACCGAAAACGGTAAAGTTGAGGAGTTTGTTGGCGGTTATTCTGATATTGAAAGCTGGTATGCCGGGCAGGGGAAATCGATTTATATTTCTTCTTCTGCAAAAACAGCAAAAAATGAAACTAAATCAGAAAAAGTCAGTCCGACTGCAAAGGCTTCTCCGCGCAAGGCGAAAAAGTTATCATATAAAGATCAGCGCGAACTCGATAATTTACCAGCGCTAATTGAGAAACTGGAACAACAGGTAGAAGAACAACAAGCTCTTGTAAACGACCCTGAGTTTTTTAAACAGGAAAGCGAACAAACTTCAGCCGTGCTTAGCACGCTTGCTGAAAGTGAAGAACAATTATCCCAGGCTTATGCGCGCTGGGACGAACTTGAAAGTATGCTGGAAGATTGACAGCAGTAAACAGGATTTTGAATGAAACTAAAACAGCTTGCATCTGCAGTAATCCTTGCAACCTCCGCAGTGACTGCCGTTGCGGTATCGCCATTAGCGACTGCAGCAACCTATGATTTAACCCTGGCACCGGTGCAGGACAAATCATTCTTTAACTTTGCCCAGTCCATTGATAACACAGGCACCATGGTGGTCGTGAGTGAGTCGGAGTATAACCCGCCTATAGACCTGTCGATTCTGGACTTCGAAAACGAAGCCTTTACCAATGGCTTTGAAGATCCGGAAGCCGTGGAACAAGGCGTTTTCAGTAATGCTGACTATCAGGCGCTGTATGCCTATGTCGTGAACGGTCGCAGTAGCAGCAATGGTATCAATATTCTCATTCAGTCATTAGCGACTTATCGCAGTTATCAGGGCGATACGGTTACTGCCGATTTAATCCCGGGTTTTGACGTCATCGATGAAACCTTCGAAGATTACACCCGCAGTGCCTACAGCCAGTTAAATGACTCAGTAGGCGGCGACTTCTTTGTGGGCGCCGGCAGCACGCCGTTTTTCAAAGTGGATTACACCAATGAAGACGGTGATGAGTTTACGTATATCGTAAACGACACGCTGACTCAGGCTTTTGTTGAAGCCAATGGTGTAACCACGGCATTACCACCAACGATGCCAGGCGATACCGGTATTAATGGTTTTAGTGAAGCGTTTGCTATTAACGAATCCCTGCAGGTAGCTGGCTGGGGCAGTGTTTCGCTTACCGAAGATTATCAGACCGATATCGACGAATGTCTTGATGATGAAACCCGCGGTGAAACACCGGTTGAGCTGTGTATCTATAACCTGGCCAGAAGCATCACCACAGGCAGCTATCGCCGGGCTGTGACCTGGCAATTAGATGCCCAGGGCAATGTATTATCGTCTACCCAGTACGGTATGGTATTTACCCCGGAAGAAGATGAAGATTCAACCGGCTATACCAGCACGGCCAGAGGTATAAACAATAATGGCGTAGCCGTGGGCACTTCACACACCGGTGAGCGTATTATCTATACTTTACCCGGTGGCCAAGCAGCTTATTACGCCAATATAGTTGCTGCCACTTTCGCTAACGGTGAGACTACCGAATTATTACCCCGCGAAGAAAATCTCAGTAGTTCAGCGGTAGACATTAACGATGATAACTGGGTTGTGGGTACTGTATTACGCGAGAATAACGGTGTCGCCCGAAACCAGCTGTTTATCTACAACATTGACAGTGGCGAAGCGGAATATCCGCAGGGCTTTTTTCAGACTGCCGCGGTCACCCCTCGAGCGATTAACAACAACGGTATTGTTGTTGGGGAAGGGGAATACGAGTCTGATGTCCAGACTAACCGCCAGCTTCGCGCGTTTATGTACGACATGAATGTAGGGGAGTTTGTTGACCTGAATACCCTGCTTACCTGTGAACAGCGTGAACAGTATACGCTGGTGTCTGCTATGGACATCAACGATAATAACGAAATTATTGCGAATGCCCGCTACGTTTCAACACAGCGCTACATTACCGGTGATGAAGTGCTAAATGATGCTGGCGACACTGTAGAGACAGATCGCATCGTGGCCGTCAAACTCACGCCTAATAGCACCGGCAGTATTGAGCAGTGTGACAGCGTAGAGGAACAGCCTTATGAGCGTCAGGGAGCTTCTGCATCCTGGTATGGGATTGCATTACTCTCTTTGCTGGCCGTGTTCCGCCGCCGCGTTAAAAAATAAGCAACGGTAGATCAGTTTAAGATATAAAGCGCCCGGCCATTAGCCGGGTGTTTTTTATTCCTCATTCAAATAAATAAAACCAGCAACGCATGAAGCAATTTATCAGGGAACTTTGGATATTCGGGCTTAAGCAGGCCAATGCCTGTGTATTCGGCGGCTTTTTACTGGCGCTAATGATAGGCACGAACCTCTGGTATCCGCTTGATGGTTTGCATCGCTACGACTTTATCTTTATTGCCGCAATTGTATTTCAGGTTGTCCTGTTGGCTTTTAAACTGGAAACGCTTAGGGAGTCATTGGTCATCATCGTTTTTCATCTGGTGGCCACGGTGATGGAATTATTCAAAACCTCAGATGCTATTGGATCCTGGACGTATCCTGAAGCTTATGTATTTGGTATTGCCAATGTGCCCTTGTTTACCGGCTTTATGTACAGTGCAGTGGGGAGCTATATTGCCCGCGTATGGCGAATATTTGAGTTTGAATACAGCCATTATCCGCCTGTAAAACTCACCGTGGTTTTAGTTTGCCTGATCTACATTAATTTCTTTTCGCATCACTTTATCGCGGATTTTCGCTGGCTATTGCTGGCTGCTACCGTGGCACTTTTTTATCGTACCCGTATCTATTTTCGCGTCATTAAAACGCACCGTTATATGCCATTGCTATTGGGTTGGTTTTTGGTGGCGATGTTTATCTGGTTTGCAGAAAATATCGCAACTTTTGCTAATATCTGGATATACCCTAACCAGCATGAACAATGGCAAATGGTGCCGTTAGCCAAGTTGAGTTCGTGGTATTTGCTTATGTTGCTGAGTTTTGTACTGGTATCGCTAATTAACACCCTGAATATTCGCAAAATTAAGCGCTAACTAGTGGCTATATAAGCAAAAATCATATCTTTGAAGTGGTCATAATTTGACCTGTACCAACTTGCGGCGCTTTTTAGACCAATTACTTTTAAATGCTGAAACAATTATGAAAAAAAATTGTAATATAAAATGAATCGAAATTTCAGATCGTTATAGTTTGTCAAGAACTAAAAACACTAATCACTCTTGAACCAAATCATGCCTTGCACTATCTAATAAATAGTGCTCAGAAAAAGCCACACTACCACTAATTATGTATTGAGTTGCTGGCCTATTCTGTTCACTGTTAACCTAACAAAAGAGGCTATTCAATGAAAAGACAAAAAAGAGATAAACTGACTCGCGCTCACGCTAAAGGCTATCAGGCAGGAATCAGCGGTCGCTCTAAGGAAATATGTCCCTTTCAAACGTGCGATACTCGCTCGGAATGGTTAGGCGGGTACAGAGAGGCCATGGAAGACCGCCAGCTAGGTGTGGTGGTTCGTTAACATCTCTTGAGTCAAAGCCCCGTTTAAGGGGCTTTTTTAATAATGCACCTGATAGCGGTAAAATGCCGTGCATTATCCGGACTGACAAGCTTAATTAAAAAGCGCTGGTATCCTGAAACAGACCCACTTTAAGATCTTTGGCGGCGTAAATTTCACGTCCATCTACTTCCACAATACCGTCGGCAAGGCCCATAAATAAACGACGCTTAACAACACGCTTCATTTGAATTTTATAAGTTACTTTTTTCGCGGTAGGCAGGATTTGGCCGGTAAATTTCACTTCACCCACTCCCAGAGCACGACCTTTACCCGGACCGCCACTCCAGCCCAGAAAGAAACCAACTAACTGCCACATGGCATCCAAACCTAAACAGCCTGGCATTACCGGGTCGCCCGGGAAGTGACAGTCAAAAAACCATAAATCGGGAGTGATATCTAATTCAGCAATAATCTGGCCTTTATCGAACTCGCCGCCTTCTTCAGATATCAGACTGATTCGGTCCATCATAAGCATGTTAGGGGCCGGAAGCTGGCTGTTACCCGGGCCAAACATATCGCCACGGCTACAAGCTAACAGGTCTTCTTTGTTAAAACTGGATTGTTTCGTTGTCATTGTATTCCCATCGATTATTCTTAACGTGCGTAATTTAGCGAACACTTGTAAGCTAAACAACTCTGAACAGTAAATTTTTTGCCCTCTGGCAAGGATATACTTTAATTTTAGGCTAAAATGCGCGAAGTAGCGCTCAACCTTTGTCACCCACTTTAATTCGGGGAGGCAAGCCGCCATGTTGAGCTACACATTTTCTGATTACATACAGGGTATCATGACTGAGTCCAAGAAGAATCCACGCGCCAATGCGGATAAACAAAAGCGCTTCCGAGAGCGACAGCGCGAAGCCGGTAAACGTCAGGTGAGGGGGTATGTTACACCCGAGGCCTTAAGTTGTTATGAAGAAATACAGCAGAAAACCGGCTGGAATGACAACGAGGTGCTGTCAAATTCAATTCGTTTAATGTACGCCGCTTACCGGTGCGGTCAGGTAAAGCTATTGAACGAGTGGCTAAAAGATCATAACCGTTAGGCTCCGCGCAACTCATTCACGACCAAAGCTGGGTAAATTGCCCCTCGGGGTCGTACATTTGGGCCTGCTTCTCAATATTGAAGTGTCGCAGGCCCCGCGGATCGCTGCCCACGCCGGCGAGATATTGCCAATTGCCCCAGTTTGACCCCACATCGTAGTCAATGAGCTGCTGTTCAAAATAAGCGGCACCATAACGCCAGTGCTCACCGAGTTCATTAACCAGATAACTGGCTGCCCACTGTCTGGCGCGGTTAGACATATAGCCGGTGGCATTCAGTTGACGCATACAGGCGTTAATGTGAGCGTTATCGGTGGTGCCTTGTTGCCAGTCGCTTAGCAACGCAGACGCACCTTCCATGGTCCTGGACTGCTGTTGAATGCCTCCACAAGTGAACCAGTTAACGCCATGCTTTCGCTGTAACCACCAGAAAAACTCTCGCCACAGCAATTCAAAATAAAGCCAGTAGGTCGACTCGTTTGCCACCTCTTGCGCTTCAAATCGCTTTAACTCGGCGTAAATACGCCGGGGGGAAATGCTGCCATTGGCCAGCCAGGCTGAGAATTTACTCGAGTAATCCCAGCCATCGAGGCCATTTCGTGTTTCTTTGTATCGGCTAATCAGATGCTTATCGAAGAAGTAATACTTTAATTGCTTTTGAGCCGCCAGCTCACCGCCATGATAAGACGAAGAGTTTCCCCGGTGTAAGGGCACCGACGGCCAGTCAGTTTGCAATGCAATGGGCGGGGGAGGCAACAAGGCCACTTGCTCAGTCGGCGGTTGAGGTGATATCGCTTTTTCAACTTTTTTGCGAAACGGACTGAACTTGTCTGGCATCGCATCCACCTCAAAAGGCAAACTTTGCGAGGAGAATAAACTGTTGTTGCTACCGCTTATCACTGTCAGCGCCGCAGCACGTTGTTGAAGCTCACGCAGTTGCTGGCATTCATCGAAGCCCGGGTACTCGCTCACACCGAGTATATCCACCTGGTATGCCTTCACCAGCTGACTGATCTCCTCAACCGGATCGCCGCTCACGACTAATAGCGTTTGATGATAACTATCCAGCTGTCGGTTTAGTGCTTCAAGGGATTCAAATAAAAACTGCTGTCGGTGATGCCCCATTGCACAATAACCAAACTGATTGGGCTCGAACCATTGCTTATCAATGCAAAATACCAGCAGTAATTTATTACAGCGAGAGGCCAACCGGGACAGCACAGGCTGATCGTCGAGGCGTAAGTCGTGTCTGAACCAGTAAAGCCCGGTCGTTGCGGAAGTCTTATTCATAGCAGTCTTTACGATGTCCTTATCGTTATGGATTTAAGCATAGAAGAGAAAATTGAAAAAAATAGTCAGAGCCTTTTTAGCAGCTAAAAATAAACGTTAATCTGGCGGCAGAATGCGATCGTTTTCAGGCTACCGACGTACAAAGCAGGGCACATTACTAACAACGATTAAAAAAGGAACAGTAGAGTGAGTCAGCCTGTATGTATTGTATGGTTCCGGCAGGATTTACGCGTCATCGATAACCCCGCTTTGTTTGCTGCGGTAGAGTATGGCAGTGTTATTCCGGTGTATATTTTTGACCCTGAAATCGAAGAGGCCGACCAACCCGGTGGCGCATCTAACTGGTGGCTCCACCATTCGTTGGTGTCGTTAAATAAACGATTAAATGGTCATCTGCAGTGTTATACCGGTGAACCGAAAAACATCCTGAGTGAACTCATTAAGACGTTTAACGCCCAGGCGGTATTCTGGAATCGTTGCTACGAACCAGCGGTGATTGACCGGGATAAAGATATTAAGCAACACCTGCGCGATCAGGACTGTCTGGTTAGCAGCTTCAATGGCTCGCTTTTATGGGAACCCATGAGCATTCGTAAACAGGATGGTGGCGTTTACCGGGTGTTTACGCCTTATTATCGCAAAGGCTGTCTGCAAGCCTCCGCCCCCCGTTACCCCTCGTCCGCACCAGAGCGAATCACTTATGCAGATGTGGCGCATGAAGGCCACAGCATTGAGGATGCGGGATTATTGCCAGAGATTAACTGGGACAGTGAATTCGCCAGCCATTGGAAACCCGGTGAAGAGGGAGCGGCAGATAAACTCAGTGAATTTATACAACACGCGGCCAACGGTTATCAGGACCAGCGGAATATTCCATCGGTAAGAGGGACATCGCGTTTGTCTCCGCATCTCCACTTTGGTGAAATCTCGCCCAACCAGGTGTGGTATGCACTGCTTAATGCGTTTGACGATCAGGGTAGTAGTGACCTCGACTGTTTCTTAAGTGAGCTTGGCTGGCGCGAGTTCAGCTATTACCTGTTATTTCACTTCCCAACGATTACTGATAAAAACTTTAATTCGCAATTTGATAAGTTTAAATGGCTTAATCAGGACGATAAGTTTACGGCCTGGACCAAAGGACAAACGGGGATCCCTATCGTTGATGCCGGCATGCGCGAGTTGTGGCAGACCGGCTATATGCATAACCGGGTGAGAATGATTGTGGGATCGTTTTTGGTTAAAAACCTCCTGGTCGACTGGCGTAAAGGTGAACGCTGGTTCTGGGATTGTCTGGTTGACGCTGACCGTGCCAGTAACGCAGCGAGCTGGCAGTGGGTGGCAGGTTCCGGGGCAGATGCGGCGCCTTATTTTCGTATATTCAATCCTGTATTGCAGGGCGAGAAATTTGATAAGCAGGGCGCCTACGTAAAGACCTATTGTCCCGAATTAAAAAACATGCCGGATAAATACCTCCACAAACCCTGGAATGCGCCCGAGGATGTTCTGAAAAAAGCCGGTATAACGCTTGGTGATACCTACCCGCAGCCAATAGCCGACCTGAAGCAATCGCGGCAGCGAGCGCTTGATGCCTACGCGGATACCAAGGAGAACTAATGGCTGGCGTATTGCGTTTAGTACTGGGTGACCAACTGTCGTTTGAGATGTCCAGTTTAAAAGATTGCACAAAATCCAAAGATAAGATCCTGCTCGCCGAGGTTCGCGAAGAAGCAACCTATGTGAAGCATCACAAAAAGAAGATTGTGTTGTTATTCTCAGCAATGCGTCATTTTGCCAGGGCCCTTAAAGATGACGGCTACGATGTTATTTACCGTCGTTATGATGATAAGGACAATCAGGGCGCATTACTTGATGAAGTGAAGCTGGCTTGTAGCCAGCATCGTTTTGACAAAGTGGTGGTGACATTTCCTGGTGAATACCGATTGCTGAAAAGTATGCAGCAATGGCAAAACCAGCTGCAGCTGCCGGTAGAAATACGCGATGACGACAGGTTTATTGCCACTCCCGGGCAGTTTAGCGAGTGGGCAGAGGGGCGTAAGCAATGGCGCATGGAATATTTCTATCGCGAAATGCGCAAGTTAACCGGCCTTCTGATGGAGGACGGCAAGCCCATTGGTGGTAAATGGAATTACGACCAGGATAACCGTAAATCACTGCCTGCGGATGTCGCGCCGCCTAAGCCTTACACGGTGTCTCCGGATGATATAACCCGTGAAGTCATCGACCTGGTTGAGGCTAATTTTGCTGACCACATGGGGGAGGCCAAAGATTTTAACTACGCGGTCACCCGGGACGAGGCACTTAAGGTACTCGAGCAGTTTATTGACCAGCGGTTTAGCGATTTTGGCGACTATCAGGATGCTATGCGTGAAGGCAACGTGTGGCTGTTTCATTCACATATTTCGTTTTACCTTAATTGTGGGCTGTTATTACCCATGGAAGTCATGAAAGCGGCAGAGCAAGCTTATTTCGATGGTCATGCGCCGCTCAATGCGGTAGAAGGCTTTATTCGCCAGATTCTGGGCTGGCGTGAGTATGTGCGGGGCTTTTACTGGCACTGTATGCCAACCCTTCAAAAAGAGAATTACTTTAATCACCAGCGCAAACTGCCGGATTTTTACTGGTCAGGGCACACCAATATGAATTGCATGCGCCAGTGTATTGGCGACACCAGGCGTCACGCCTATGCCCATCATATTCAGCGCTTAATGGTGATTGGCAATTTCAGTTTATTGGCCGGTTTATCGGTAGAAGCCGTTAACGAATGGTATTTGCTGGTGTACGCCGATGCCTACGAGTGGGTGGAAATGCCTAATGTCAGTGGCATGATTTTATTTGCCGACGGCGGCAACCTGGCCAGTAAACCTTATGTAGCCAGCGGTCAGTATATCAACCGCATGTCGGATTACTGTAAGAATTGTGGTTATGCAGTGTCTAAAAAGACCGGCAAAAATGCTTGTCCGTTTAACTATTTATACTGGGACTTTTTAATCAAACACCGCGAGAAACTGGGTAATAATCACCGCATGGGGCTGATTTATAAAAGCCTCGACCGAATGTCTCAGGACACGGTTGATGCCATGCAGGAACAGGCAGAGCAATTGCTGTTGGCATTAGATGATGCGTAAAGCCGATCTGCCCAGCAAAATCTGTGTGGTATGCCAGCGCCCGTTCGTTTGGCGTAAAAAATGGGAAAAAAACTGGCCGGAGGTGAAATACTGCTCAAAACGCTGCAGTAGTGTCCGATCGCGACAAAAACCAACAAATTAATCGTAATGTAGTGAAACTGACATTACTTTGCTGTGATATCTTTTGCTACTATAGTTTTAGTGAGCTAATGACAGTTTGCCCAAATAGAAGCAAAAGATTTGAAAACATATACGTGTCAATGTGGTAACACTTTATATTTCGCCAACAGCCTGTGCTTATCCTGTCAGCGTCCGGTAGGTTTTTTATCGGATGCCCGGGTGATTTCCTCGTGCGATGTGGATGCCGCGGGTAACTGGATAGCCAGCCATAATGGTCAGGCTTACCGCCAGTGCAGTAACTATGTAAAACAGAATATTTGTAACTGGCTGGTACCGGTTGAGAGCGAACAGAAACTCTGCGCCTCCTGCCAACTGACCGACACCATTCCTGACCTCTCGAAACCCGATAACCGTAAACTGTGGTTTCGTATGGAGCAGGCCAAACGGCATTTGCTTTACACGCTGTATAAGCTGGAACTGCCGGTTATCGGTAAACGTCACAATCCCCGGGGATTGTCTTTTCGATTCCTTGAAGATGAAGTGGCGCAGGCGTTGTATAACCGTGAATTAACCGTGCAAAATACTGTATTAACCGGGCACAGCAATGGTGTGATCACCATTAACCTTAAAGAAGCCGAAGAAACCAAACGTCTGGCTATGCGGGAATTAATGAATGAACGTTACCGGACACTGATTGGCCACTTTCGTCATGAGTCCGGGCATTATTACTGGGATGTGTTAATTAAAAACAGCTCGTATATTGAGCCGTTCAGGGCATTGTTTGGTGATGAGCGTCAGGATTATCAGCAATGTCTGGAAACCTACTATGCCAATGGCCCGGCGGCTGACTGGCAACAAAACTGTATTAGCGCCTATGCGAGCATGCATCCCTGGGAAGACTGGGCCGAAACCTGGGCGCATTACCTGCACATGGTTGACACCCTGGAAACCGCTAATGAATATGAAACGAGTCTGGAAAACCGTTTGTTGTCTAATCCGTTAGACCCAGACCATCCCCATACAGCAAGCTACAACGAAGAGAGTTTTGGCACCCTGATTGACGACTGGGACAAGCTGACTAATCTGCTTAACTCACTTAATAGCAGTATGGGGCTCGACGATGCTTACCCCTTTGTAATCAACCCTAAAACCCAGGAAAAGTTGCACTTTATTCACCTGTTGGTTCGTCCGCTTTAGTCTTTTCCCAATCAAACCGTGGCAGTTGCTCAAAGGCGCGGTGCAATCCGTCTGTCCATTGTTTTTTCATGGATTTATACATCGGGCTGTTCAGGGTGTAGGTGTGATGAAAGGGCTCATCAAAGGAATCATTCTGATACATTGCCAGTTCAATGGGCGGCCCAACGGAAATATTACTGCGAATAGTTGAATCGAGCGACACCATAGCGCAGCGAGCGGCGTCTTCCAGGGTGGTGCTTTTCGCAATAATTCTATCCAGAATAGGTTTGCCGTACTTGGTTTCACCAATCTGCAGATAAGGCGTGTCCTCGGATGCGCTGATGAAATTTCCCTGCGGATAAACATGAAATATTTCAGCAGCCTGGCCCTCTATTTGCCCGCCCAGAATAAAGTTGGATTCGGCACTGCTTTTAGATTTTTCCATGGCCCGCTCGTGCAGCGTTTGCTCCTGCTGGCTGAGCTTACCAATGTATTGAGCCACTTCGTAAAGCTGTTTACCGTGGCGCAGGCTGAATTCTGCGTCCGGATCATTAAGATCGCGGTTAATCGCATTCATAACGGCCTGTGAAGTGGCCAGACTGCCAGAGGTCATGAGCACGCATACCCGTTCACCCGGCCAGCAATAGCGACGCATTTTGCTGTAAGTCGCGACATAATCGACGCCGGCGTTGGTTCTGGAATCTGAAGCAAATACTAATCCGCGATTAACTTTTACAGCTAAACAATAGGTCACTGGAAACTCTCTGAAAACACACAAAAAACGATACTGATAGAATGGATGGATTCAGGGCAATTTTCCAGATCAATTTGTCATCAATTTGTCATTATTTTCGTTGCAATTTCGGCTAAAACTCGTTTAGATGGTATTTCGTATACCGAAAAAAAGCTCTAGGGATTGTAGATGGCAATAAGATGGGGAAATTATCGGGCAGGCGAGTTTTACGATGAACTCATTCGCGTTGCAAATAAACCGCGTCCTGCTGCAGAAGAAATTTGTAAATACCTGCGAAATCTCACCGACCAGGAATTAGAAGAATATAAAACAGCCGCCAACACAGCTATCCATGTAATGGGGATTACCTTTACTGTGTATACCGAAGAAGAGGGCTCAATTGACAGAGCCTGGCCCTTCGACATTATTCCCCGCATTATCGACAAAAAAGAGTGGCAGCAAATAGAAAAAGGGCTCAAGCAGCGGGTTAAAGCGCTGAATATGTTTATTGACGATTTGTATAATGAACAGCGGATCCTGGAAGCGGGGATCGTGCCCAGAAGTTTATTGGAAGCCTCAAAGAACTTTCTGCCCGAGTGTATGGGAATCAAACCAAAGCATGGCGTATGGGCGCACATTTGTGGCTCAGATTTGGTGCGCGATCATAACGGCACCGTTTATGTACTCGAGGATAACCTGCGCGTCCCCTCCGGCGTGTCTTACATGCTTGAAAACCGCCACGTAATGAAACGGGTTTTCCCGGATATGTTCGAGAAATATAATATCCTCCCGGTAGATGACTATCCCTCTCAGCTGTATGACATGCTTAGTCAGCTTTCACCGCGAGAGATAGAACAACCAGAGGTGGTCGTACTCACTCCCGGCATCTACAACTCCGCGTATTTCGAACACGCCTACCTTGCTCAGCAAATGGGCGCAGAATTGGTTGTGGGAAGCGATTTAGTGGTTGATGATGACGACATTGTCTATATGCGCACCGTGGATGGGTTGTCACGGGTAGATGTAATTTACCGTCGTATTGATGATGCCTTCCTCGATCCAGAAGCCTTCCTGGAGGACTCTATGCTTGGCGTACCTGGCCTGATGCGCGCCTGGAAAGCCGGTAACGTCGGACTGGCAAACGCGCCGGGAGCCGGGGTGGCTGATGATAAAGTTGTCTACGCGTTCGTGCCGGAAATTATTAAATTTTACCTCGACGAAGAGCCTTTATTACCTAATGTGCCCACGTATAAATGTGTCAATAAGGAAGAGCGCGATTACGTTATCGACAATATCGAAAAAATGGTGGTTAAACCAGCAAACGAATCAGGCGGTTACGGCATGCTAATTGGACCTCATGCGACCAAAGCGGAGCGAGAGAAGTTTGTTCGCCTTATCCGTCGTGATCCGCGTAACTATGTGGCGCAGCCCATGTTGTTGTTATCCACCGCGCCCACCTTAATAGGCACTAAAGCAGAACCGCGTCACCTCGATCTGAGACCGTTTATCTTAAGCGGTAATGACATCAGCGTGACCACCGGCGGCTTAACTCGGGTAGCGATGCGCAAAGGCTCTACTGTAGTGAACTCCTCTCAGGGTGGCGGTAGTAAAGATACCTGGATTGTAGACATGGAGGCCGACTAACGATGTTATCTAGGGTAGCAAATCATATTTACTGGATGGAACGTTATCTGGAACGCGCCGAAAACACCGCCCGTTTAATTCAGGTGAACACCCACCTTTTACTCGATTTACCACGCAATGTAACCCTCGGCTGGGAACCCATTATCGATATGTTATCGTTTCGTGATGTGTTCTATGACCTCTATAAAGAGGCCGATGAGAAGAGCGTCATCAAATTTATGGTAACTGATACGGCCAACCCCGGGTCAATCATTAATTGTTTGGCAGCTGTACGGGAAAATGCGCGTATTATTCGCGAAATTATTCCTTCCGAAGCCTGGGAACAAATTAATAATCTGTATATCGCGGCTAAGGCCGATGGGCAGAGTGTGTTAACCCGACGTCACAGGTTTAATTGTCTGCACCGCATTATTGTGGCTAATCAAACCATTACCGGGCTGCTTGGCGGCACCATGCTGCGCGGAGAAGGCTACGCTTTCCTGCGACTGGGTCGGCATTTGGAGCGGACTGATATGACATCGCGTATTATTGATGTACGTTCGGCATCATTATTACCGGATTTGTCCCCTGAACAATCAGCCTTTGAGAATATTCAGTGGATGGGGGTATTAAAATCTTTAACTGCATATCAGATGTATCGGCAGGAAATGCGGATCAGAATTAACCGGGCTGACGTACTGGAATTCTTAGTTAACAATGAGCAATTTCCTCGTTCGTTGCAGCACGGGCTGATGCAAATTGGTAAGTGTCTGAAAGAATTACCTCACTCAGAGAGTATATCCCAGCAGGTCAGCGCTTTGTCGGCGGAATTGCAACAACTCAATACTCACGAACTCGCCCAGGAGACCCTGCATAAAGTCATCGATGACATTCAGTTTGGCGTGGTGAAAATCCATCAGGCCATTGACGCTCAGTATTTTTAATCTCTTAGTAAAAGGTGACGGGCTGGAATTTTAAATCCAGCCCGGCTCTTCACCGGTCAGAATTCCCCAGGTTATTTTTTTCTGAGCTGTATTTTTTGCCGCGGGCTAACTAGGCTTAGTGTAGTGATGGTTTCTGTAGCGGTTTATCGTGTTCAATACTAACAACCTTTTCAACTGTTTTTGGTGTGCTTTCAGGGTGCTTCTGGTTGCAGGGCTGCTTACGCCCAGCCAGGCTATTTGTCAGCAGCGGCTCAAACAAACCGTTCGTGTTCCTGCCCAGGTTTTTGAAGATAACACAGCACACACGTACTTCGTTGACGTACTCGAGCTGGCACTTAATAAGTGCTAACCCTGGTGGCATCGATATCAAAATCGAGGCTGATCCGTTTAATGCCAATCAGGACCGATTGCTGCGTCAGGTAAAAGAAGGCTCAACTGACATTACCTGGGCGGTAACGTCTAAAGAGCGTGAAGCACAACACCAGGCGGTCTACTTTCCGCTGGCCAGGGGATTGCTGGGCTATCGCGTATTTGTAGTCCATCCCGACAATCAGGACGCATTTGGTAGTAAATCTCCGGCACAACTTAAACAAGCATTATCGGTACAGGGAATAGGATGGCCCGACAACGAAATAATGCGCTTTAATGGTTATCGGGTTGAAGAAGTCCCATTAAATATGATGTTTAAATTAATCGAGTCTGGAATGGCTGATTTTTTCCCTCGGTCGGTCATGGAAATAGAATATGAATTATCTGCCCGTAACTCAGCTCAACTGGCTATTGAACCGCAACTGGCATTTTACTATCCGTCGCCTACGTATTTCTTTGTTAACAAACAAAAGCCGTCTTTCGCGAAACGCCTGAAAAAAGGCCTGGATATTGCCCTGGCCGATGGCAGTTTAACCGCACTTTATGAACAGCAACGGTTTGCTAAATCGGCACATAAAATCCTCGAGGGAAGACAGATTATATCACTGACAAACCCCATTCTAACGCCTCAATCAAAGCAAACCCTCAAGCAGTATAAACACTTCTTGCTGCAACATTAAAAGCCTTAATAATCAGTGGTATAGGTTTTTATTCACTATTTTAACTTTCATTTATAGACGACCGGTCTATAATAACTAGACGTTCGGTCTAAAAACGAGATGTTATGCAGCAGAATCGCCGGGGCAGGCCACCAAAATCAGCCCGAAATTTTGACGATACCAAAGAAGCCTTACTGCTGGCCGGTATGGCCATACTGACTGAGCGCGGATTCAACACGGTAGGCATCGAAATGATCCTCAAGCGTGTCGGTGTGCCTAAAGGCTCGTTTTATCATTACTTTAAAAACAAAGACGACTTCGGCCTGCAGGTGATAGAACGGTATGACCAGTATTTCTGCGCCAAGCTAAGACGCTGTTTGGCTTCTAGTCCCACCCAGCCGCTGGCTGGTATCAGCACATTTGTGCAGGAAGCGATTGATGGCATGGAAAAGTACCGGTTTAGCCGGGGTTGCCTGATTGGCAATTTTGGTCAGGAAATGCCGATATTGGCGGAGTCATTTAAGGTGCCGTTGGCACAATGCCTGAAAAACTGGACATCCATGCTGGCCCATAACCTCGAGCAGGCAAAGGTACTTCGCCTTATCTCTGAAGAGACTGACTGTTTACAGCAGGCCGAGTTTTTCTGGATTGGCTGGGAGGGCGCTATCCTTACCGCTAAAGTCATGCAATCCAGTTCACCCATGCAAAAATTTGCCGATGGATTTATCCATCAACTTACTGTCAAACGTTAACCCAGGAGGGCACAATGTTTAAAGCGATTTACATCAACAAAGACGACCAGGATTACACGGCAGACATTACCGAGCTAGATGAATCGGCATTGCCTGATGAAGACGTGCTGATTACGGTAGAATACAGTACCCTGAACTTTAAGGATGCGTTGGGCATAACCGGTAAAAGTCCGGTAGTCAGACAATTTCCCATGGTGGCAGGCATCGATTTAGCCGGCACGGTAGTGGAAAGTCGTTCTGATAGATTTCAGCCCGGTGATAAAGTGTTAGTTAATGGCTGGGGGCTGGGCGAGCAGTACTGGGGCGGTCTCGCTCAGAAAGCGCGGATCAATGCAGACTTCGTGCAAAAAATGCCTGATGGTTTATCTAGCCGGCACGCGATGGCAGTAGGCACCGCAGGGTACACTGCCATGTTATGTGTTATGGCGCTGGAGTCACAGGGCGTCACACCCGACAAAGGCGAGATTCTTGTTACCGGCGCAAATGGCGGAGTAGGGACTACCGCTATTGCGATTCTGGCCAATCTTGGTTACCACGTGGTTGCTTCTACGGGCCGCCTCGAACAGGCCGATACGTTAAAAGCACTGGGAGCCAAAGAGGTCATAGATAGGACTTCCCTTAGCGAGCCAGGCCGTCCTCTTGCCAAAGAGCGCTGGGCAGGGGTCGTCGATTCAGTTGGCAGCCATACCCTTGCCAACGCGTGTGCGGCAACTCAATCAGAGGGGGCTGTAGCAGCTTGTGGTTTGGCGCAGGGCATGGACTTTCCGGCTACTGTTGCGCCATTTATATTACGTGGCGTTAAGCTGATGGGCATAAACAGTGTTACTCAAACACTGGCTGTTCGTGAAAAAGCGTGGGCCAGGGTGATGCAGGATTTACCTGAGTCGAGCCTTGCGACGATTACCCGCGAGGTTACTTTAGCCGAAGCTCTGGACATTGCTCCTCAATTTCTGTCTGGCCAGGTACAGGGTCGCATAGTGGTTGATGTTAATCAGTAATCTGCTCATAAAGCTCCTCTGATTTAAGAGGGGCTTTTCGTCGTAACATTCAGGCAGCCGCTTGCAAGCTATCCTCACTTCAAAACAATAAGCGTATTTTTCCTGCTAATTTATTCCAGATGAATACCCACCTTGCCACTCAGGGTTGTTTAACCCCGCGCAGACTATTCGTTGTGAATTAAGCGCTGTTATTTCCCGCTTGATCTGCTCGTCCAATCGGCAACTAGGACTTAGCTTACTCTGGGCAACGCCACTTCAAAGCACGCTATCTTGTGAAAATAAGACGATAAAATCACCTGAAAACGTTACGCGTAACTCTTTTTTCTGCAATTATGGTCATTTTTTAGGTCCCAGGCACTCAGCAGAGCGAATATCTGTGACGAGTGATTAGTGGGCTTTATTATCAGTGAAACGATTGTTTCATGCTGATGCTGGCTATGATGAGCGGTATGAAACGGGAATTACTGGCGGTATACAGGCATGGCTACCTGAGTATTTGCTGGCCGGTGACTTCAATGCATAACGGGTTAGCCTTTACCGTCTTTCATATTCTGCAATAATAAGGTATTCCAAAGCAGGCTTTTAATAAACAGCCTAAGGCCATTAATCTAACCGGCTTAGGTAGCGATTAAATTTCAGACGGTCTTCATTACTGAACAAGCCAGTTATGGCACGTTTAAGTACGCCTTTGGTATCGACAGACTACGACTAATTGCCAAATACGAGAGAATTGTGCGGATTAATTTTGCGCTATACTCACAAAATGCCCTAATCAGGGTTCGGTGACTTTAGTTTAAAAAAAACAGTGGATGGTTGCCGGCTTCAGACAAGTTTATCAGCAGTGTTATATCTGAAGAGGTCAGGTCGTTTAAGGGTGTCAAAGCAAATCGTTAATCAAAAAGTTACCACCAGGCTGTTCATCAAAATCCTGTCAATCGTGCTAGTGGTTGAGACAGTGATAATGATAGGGTTGCACTTACTCAGGACGGACTTATCACCCTGGCAAAATGTGCTGGTCGATATTGCGTTACTGACGTTATTTTCAACACCGGTGATTTATTTTGCAGTGATTCAGCCTTATGAACAGAACCTGCAAAAAGTGCGCGCCGACGAAGACCGGATCCGGTGTCAGTTAACCCAGTTGAATAAAGACCTCGCATTACAGAAAAAAACACTCGATGAACATGCCATTGTGAGTATTGCGGATAAACGCGGTGACATCGTTTATGTTAACGATAAATTTTGTCAAATCAGCGGCTTTAATCGTGACGAACTGCTCGGTCAGAACCATCGAATTGTGAGCTCCGGCTATCATGACCGGGCATTCTTCGTAGCGCTGTGGGCAACGATTTCCAGTGGCAAGGTGTGGCACGGCGATATTAAAAATCGCGCTAAAAATGGTACCTTTTACTGGGTAAACGCCACCATAGTGCCCGTTTTGGATGAACAGCAAAAACCTAATCAGTATATTGCAATACGAACAGACATTACCGCTCAGAAGCGCACGGAAGAAGCTCTCACCCAGGCACAGCGAGTGGGCCATATTGGTAGTTAGAACTGGAACCAAACCAATGAAAAGCTGGTCTGGTCGAATGAAATCTATCACATTTGTGGTTTACCGGACACCGTGCGATCTACCAGCAAAGAGCTCTTTATTACGGTGATCCACCCGGATGACAGGGACTATGTGCTGCAACAGTTTGAGCTGTCTAAAACAAACAATACGCCTTTTGATGTTGAACATCGCATTACCCGATAGGATAACGGTGAGGTTCGATGGGTCCACGAGAAATGTGTTCACGATCGCGATGTCATGGGGAATGTTGTGCAGTCTCATGGCATTGTCCAGGACATCACCGAACGCAAACTTGCCCAGGAAAAAATAAAACAGCTGGCCATGACCGACCAGCTCACCGGACTGGCAAACCGAAACCAGTTTTATGCGACCTTTGACAAATTTATCAATATGGCTAAACGGGACAGCGCCTTACTGGGAGTAATGATCCTCGATCTGGATATGTTTAAAGCGGTTAACGATACCTATGGTCATCAAACCGGAGACAAACTGCTGAATGTGATTGCCCAGGTTTTTCGGGAAAACTGCCGTGAGATTGATTTAATAGCACGTTTGGGGGGCGACGAATTTGCCATCGTACTTTATAAACCCCTGGATAAAGGGGCCATAACAGATGTCGCCACCCGCATTATTCGCGCTTTCGAAACCGCTATGCATGTCAATGGCAACCATTTACATGTGGGTGTGAGCATTGGTATTTCGCTGTTCCCTGCACACGGAAGCGAGCAACACGAACTCATTGAAAACGCGGATGCTGCTTTATATCAAGTAAAGCGGCACGGTAAAAATAACTTAAGATTTTACGACCCGGACGACAACCAACTGAACTAGCAGGCTCAGTTTCAGCTTCCTTGTATTGATAAAAATTATTTATCCTGGCGAAGAATATTTTCCGTTCTGAATAGAATAGGTAGATTGGCGGATAACGCGCATAATCGCCCCGTTTTTATTCACTGGATCCAGGATTCATGCACTTTACCAACGACCGAGTGTCGGTTTATGCGCTACCCGAAAGTCAACTTACTTCAGAATACGCTATTGATATAGGTACCCGTTATCGGGACGCTTCATTAATTGAACTCCCCGGGGGAGAGGCCTGGGTATTCGATTACGGCGTTATCGTGTTTTGGGGCATCGATGAGGACGAACGTCTTTCTCTGCTACACCGACTGAAAATTCAAAGCGAACTGCTGGCTGGCGAACATCAGGAACATTTTCGTTTTACGGTGGGCGGTAGCGAGGTCAAACTACAAAAAGACCATATATCGCTCTCCAGCGACGATCCTCTATTGCGCCTGTCTATCAGCCATGCGCTGGCACAATCTATTAAGCTTAATGATTATGAACTCAGAGCTCAGCTGACCATCGCGGAATACAGTCATTTACCCAAGGTACTGGCTGAAACCGGTTCGATAAAGCTGGGGCGACGTCAAATTGCCAGTATCCGTGGGCATTTATTCAGCACTAAGAGTGATATCTTCCTGCATTACAACCTGCTGGATACGCCTGAATTTTTCTGGGAGTACCCGGTTTACGAAGTGGCTTATAACAGCGCAGCTAAATACCTGGATATTCGTCCTCGCGTGGAGTTATTGTCGAATAAACTCAACGTAATCCATGAACTCTTCGATATGCTGGCAGACGAATTGAAGCATAAACATTCGTCTTTTTTAGAGTGGATCATTATTATTCTGATTGCGTTTGAAATTGTTATGGTGGGCGCTGAAGGGCTGCTTTCGCTGTTCTGATTTAAAACGGTTCCCTATGGCAGGGGAACCGCCAATGCAGACCGTTGAATCGGTTTTCCACGCAGGATCACCGTTTCGATACTTTCCCAGTTCGCCACCGATTGTTGTGGGTTCTGGGTAAGGATGAGCAGGTTAGCGATTTTACCGGGCTCAACCGTGCCGTACAGTTTATCCAGACCAAATTGCCGCGGACCATTAATTGTCGCGGCAGCAAAGATTTGTTCGGCGCTGATCCCTGCATCGGCCAATTGTTGCATTTCATAAAATGTGGATAAACCCGGGGCGGCAGCAAAAGACGGGCTTGAAGGGTAGTCTGAAGCCACCAGCAACGGATGTCCCTTGGAAGCAAGGTAAGCCGCGGCTTGTTTCGCCCGGCCAACACCATAGCCGCTGAGTTCATGCACTTTGGCGTCGGGCAAATCGCCAAAATCTTTACTGATTTCCCGCTTAAACCATTGCCCCTCGTAAGTTGAATACCACTTCAGCAGCGCTGCCGGTAACACCTTTTCCCGGCGGGGATCGGCGAGTGTGTCTTTATCGTACATGCCCTGCAAAGACAACATGACCTGAATGGTGGGCATATAGGCGGTATCACTGGCAATCAGTTGCTCGAGAGTGTCTGTTACGGGCGGATTGTCCGGGTTAGTCTTCCATTGCCAGTTCCATAACCCGTGCGCAATACCATCGACATGATGATTTAAGGCAATGTGGTACATATCGAGTGCATTGGCATGGGCCCAGACCTGAAGATCAGCCTTATCTGCCGCCTGACGAATTCGCTGTAAGCTGGTACTGCTAAGTAGCGGCCAGTCTGATGCCGCGCCAAAGCCATCCTCTATATAGATCTTTACGCAACGTGCGCCTGTCTTTGCTATGGCGGCCACTACCGCTTCCGGGGTGTGCAAGGCTGGGTCGATATATTCTGGCAACGATAGCTGAGTCGGATCTTCAATAATAAAGTATCTGGCATGGCGCAGGGTATAGCCGGCAGACAGGTGAGGGTAGCCGCCAATAACGGGAATGGGCTGGCAGGTATAGTAATCCGGGTGCTCACGGGCCGCTGTGAAGTGCTTCTTCCCATCGCTTCCACCTAAATTAAGCACCTCGGTGATACCGAAATACAGCAGACTTCTTGGCAACTGGCGAAGGTACTCTTCCACGACGGCGGCATGTTTTACGGCATTAGGGCTATCTAAAAAGCCAATGCCAGGAATGCTACCGACATGGACATGGCTGTCCATAATACCCGGCGTAAGGAATTTTCCCTGACCGTTGATCAATTTGGCATGCGCAGTCAGCGGCTGCATGGGTTCCGTAGTGACCTCGGTAATGGTTCCGTCCACTATGCGGATCTGGGTATTTTCTTGCTGTTCGGTAAGATGGCCCGACACCACCGTGAAATTTTCCAGGATCAGCTCACTTGCCGTTGCCACACTTTGGCAGAATAGGGCCGTGATCAGCATCACCAGTTTAGCTTTCATTTTTAGCATTTCCTTGCAAGAAGTGATTCCGCTCAGTTTATAATTCAAAGACTGACGTACAAGTGGAATTCTGTAAGCAAACGTACACTGGCCACCCGGGACGACACTACGGTTTGTTTGTTCATACCCAAAAACCATACTAATAAAAGGGAATATACCTTCAGGGTATACAAGCTGCGAGTAAAAGGTATTTCCCAGGCAAACCAAGCCCGTGTAAGTTTACACAATGTTAACTTATGGCTTTGCAATGGTAGGGCATGTTTAACCCGCTGATACGCCTGTTTTTGCGCTACGGTATCGCCTAAGTTAAAGCAGAACAACCACATACAGTTAGTTGCCAGGTTTTACGTCGCAGTGTTTCTGTGTAATCAGTAACACAATAAATTTAACAATTCGTGACTAACTTTCTTCGTTGCCATAAAAAAATGTAACAAATACAAGGTGGTAAATATGTCAATGCGCGGTGTGTTAAGACTTGCTGAAGTGCAAATGCGGGTTTTGGATATGGCCGAGTCCAAACAACATTACGGAAGCCGTATGGGCTTACACGAGATGATGACCGATGATAACGGTTTAGTTTATTTCAAGGCCTGGGCAGAACATGATCATCACAGCCTGGTGCTGCGGGAAGCCGACTGTGCCGGTCTGGACCACATTGCCTTTAAAGTGTATGACGATGCAACGCTGGCAGATTTGGAAAAGAAAATTATCGACTTTGGCATTGAAGTAGAGCGTGTTGAAGCCGGCGTGTATCCCAAGAGCGGTCAACGATTAAAGTTTATTTTACCCACGGGGCATGAAATGCATCTGTTTGCCGAGAAGGAACAGGTGGGTAACTCGCTGGGCACGTTTAATCCTGATGTGATCCCCGATGACGAGGTATGCCGGGGGTTTCGTATTAATGCACTGGATCACGTGTTTATTGTGGGGCCTGATGCTGACCAAAACCTTAAGCTGTTTACCGAAGTCTTCGAGTTTAGCTATACAGAAAGGGTTATTGATGGCGAGGGTAACACGGTGTTATTTTTCGTCAGCTGTTCAAGCCGCGCCCACGACATCGCATTTGGTGTTAATCCCAATCCTGGGTTAATCCACCATGTTTCTTTCCGACTGGAAAACCCTCAGGATCACATTCGTGCTGCAGATCTGATTGGCAAATATGAAATTCCGGTCGAAATGAACGACCGCCATGGTGTGACGCAGGTAAAAACGGTGTATTACTTCGATCCTTCCGGTAACCGTAACGAAGTGTTCTGCGACGGATATACCTATTATCCGGATATGCCGCTGTTAACCTGGACCATGGACGAACTTGACCATGCCGCGTTTTCACAGTCTCTGCATGTACCCGAGAGCTTCCTGGCGGTTTATACCTAATCTATTTTGAATGTTATCCAACCACATTCACACGCCGGCTTATCATTGATAGCCGGCTTTTTGTGTTCCGAGCCAGAATAATTGCACTGTTTAGGCGGCTGAAGCGTAATAAATAGCAGCAACACTCTTGGGGGGCATAAATGGAGTTGCTTATCACAACACTCTTAAGCTGGATTGATATGCATACCCATTATAGTACGCAGGCATTGCCACACCCGAGGGTGGTTGTGATGACCCGTGAGGAATTAACTCAGGAATATTACAGTGGCGTGGCTAACCGAGCGCCAGGAGCTGGTGTTGATGAACGACTTAAAGCACTCTATGCGTTTGAGGACGGTCCACATGGGACCATTTATATTCTGAGTCCTACGGCAGTAAACAGCGCAAACCGTTTCGCTAACCCGACGGAAAACCCCAGGTTCAGGGAGATTTTGCTGCATGAACTGGTGCATCATGTGCAGTGGCACAGCCAGAGCATTGAGCAATGGCAGTGTTCCAACCAGGGGGAATTAGAAGCCTATTTGCTGGGGGCTATGTATCTCAAACAGCAGAATACGCACGACCCTATGATAAACCGTATTTTGTGGGCTAACCGTTATTCACGTTGTTAGCCAAAGCCTGATATCAACAAGCGGTATTGGTGTGCTTTCTGGCCAGGTTTTGCTGCACAATCGTCTCGCCGCTACGAGTAACCTGCACCAGGTCTACGCCTGAATTGCCACTACAATCAGACCAATGAGAGATTAAGGATCATCCATTGTCGTCAGCTCACACAGCCAGATGTGTAGCTGCACTAAACAGGTTTAATCACTGTACTTGTAAGGAATGCGTTTAACTACAGAAAAACTGCTACAATTTGAACACCTTGTATATGACGTTAGCGGATAAACGCCAGCCAGTTTTCAAGTAGATTAGCAAAGTCCATTAGGCCACAGCCTGAGACCGGGCCTTCAGCCAAATCTTCGTCGAACTCATTGTGATTGAGTTCGGTGTTATTCAGGAACAGTTCTACTTCGTCGTCGGCAATGTTCAGGTGATAAATTTTACCAGTGTAGTCAAATTCCATTTGTTGTCTGGCGAGCAGCTTTTCAATCGCTGCCAGTAAAGTAGTAACGGCTACAGTGTCTGCGCCAATATCATGGCTTAACCAGTCGCCAAAATATTCACTTTCCACATCGCATTTGGCCAGCGGCTCGCCGGTAACATCGGTTAAAAATTCAAAATCCATGGTTTATCTCAGGTAGTGGTTGGTACAAAAACATGGCCGGTATTTTCCAGCTCAGTTAAGTACACGCGAACGTCAAACTCAATTTGATGGTAGTCGGGCAACATGTGTCGGCACAGCTGATAGAACGCTTTATTGTGTTCTTTTTCTTTCAGGTGAGCGAGCTCATGCACAACAATCATATTTAAAAAGGCTTCCGGGGTAGTTTTAAATAGCTCGCTCACCCTCAGCTCATTTTTACTTTTCAGCTTGCCGCCCTGAACCCGCGAGACATAGGAATGCAGGCCCAGCGCATGGTTAACAATGTGGATCTTATTGTCGTAAACCACCTTACTTAATGGCTGCGTTTTCTTCATGTACTGATTTTTGATGGTCATCGCATAATCACGTAACGCTTTATCGTTATTTATTTTATGAATCCGGGGATAACGTGCACGCAGCCAGTCTCCTAGCTTATTAGCGTCCGATAGTTGCGTAACCTGATCTTGCAAATGTTGCGGATAATGAGACAGGTAGGTAAGGGGAGTGGCCATTGATGATTCTTTATTGCTGGTAAGACGGGCTCTATTATACACATTGCGAACAGGGAATTATTAAGATTATTAATGAGCTCAGTCGATTAATTAATCTAAAATATTCATAAGCTCATACCGATTTCTATGGCTAATCATTGCCGGGGACAAGGGGTAAACTGTGCTGAAAGGTGCGATGCGTCAACACCCTTAGTAAATATCAGGTCACAATAACAATGAAAACCAAGCTAAACGATCTTATTGCTTTTATAGCCGTTGCGGAAGAAGAAAGTTTTACCCGAGCGGCAGCACGCCTCTCGATATCACAATCTGCGCTCAGTCACACTATAAAAGGTCTTGAAGACAGATTAGGATTACGGTTGCTGACTCGCACCACCCGTAGCGTTTCGTTAACTGAAATTGGCCGTAAACTTTATTCTTCCATAGCACCGCGCATGCAGGAAATTGAGTATGAGCTTGACTCCCTGAATGCACTAAAAGAAAAGCCTGCTGGTACTATTCGAATTTCTACTGCGGAACATGCTGCACGCGCGGTACTGTGGCCGCGTATATTGGATTTCATGCAGCGTTATCCCGACATCCATATCGAAATGAACGTGGACAATGCACTAGCCGATATTGTGGCAGAAAAATATGATGCCGGGGTAAGGCTCGGCGAAAGCGTTGATAAAGACATGATAGCGGTAAGTATATCGCCGCCTTTACGAATGGCCGTGGTCGCCACTCCAGATTACTTTAAAGAGTATGGCATTCCGAAGGAACCGCGTGATCTTGCAGAACATCAATGCATCAACTTTCGCTTGCCTACTTACGGACGGCTATTGGTATGGGATTTTGCGAAAGACGGTCATGAAGTGAATGTTAGAGTTAAGGGACAGTTTACAGTCAATAAAGCCAGTTTTATTCGCGAGGCTGTTCTCGAGGGTGTGGGTATTGCTTATGTCCCCGAGGATATGGTTGTGGAAGATATTTCCGCGGGCAAATTACAAAGGGCACTGGGTTCCTGGTGCGATGAATTCCCCGGTTATTACCTTTATTTCCCCAATCGTAGTCAGTTTTCGCCGGCCTTTTCGTTGTTTGTCGACGCCATGCGCGATAGCCTGAATTCAAAAGAAAATAAGAATTGAAAGTTGCGGAAATTAAGAGTCGCATAGTGCCGTATATAATCTACCCTCATAGTAAGAAGGCAAAGGGTTAATTGCAGCATCACACAGATCGGTCAGAGACATACAATAAAGCACCTAAGACAGGAGAATGTAATGCCAACCTATAAACTGAAAGTAAACGGTAAAACACATCAGGTGGATGCAGAGCCTGATACCCCATTATTGTGGGTGCTCCGTGATGATTTAGCGATGCCAGGTACAAAGTTTGGTTGCGGTATTGCAATGTGCGGTGCCTGCACCGTTCACCTGAATGGCAATGCAATTCGTTCGTGTTCGATGCCAGTGTCTGCGATCGGAAGTAACGAAGTGACCACCATAGAAGGATTATCAGAAAACGGCGACCACCCACTGCAAAAAGCCTGGGTAGAACAGGATGTGGCGCAATGTGGTTATTGTCAGACTGGCCAGATAATGAACGCTGCAGCGTTGTTAAACAAAAATCCTGCCCCGGATGATGCCACCATTGAGGAAGCGATGAAAGGCAATATCTGTCGCTGTGGTACTTATGTTCGTATCAAAAACGCCATCAAAACCGCAGCCAAAGCCTGAGGGGAAATATATGACAACGAAAGACATTTCAGCTGAGTCTGTAGCACGCGAATTTGTAACATCGCACGGTCGCCGGCAGTTTTTAAAAGCAACAGTAGCCAGCACTGGTGGACTGATGGTGAATTTCAGTTGGTTGGGAACTGCGTCTGCGTTGTCTCCTAACAAAGATTCTTCACCCTTCAGGCTCAATGCTTATTTGTATGTTGCCACTGACGGCGAAATTACTGCGATGGTACCCAACCCGGAATTTGGCCAGAACGTGATGACGTCGATGCCCATGATCCTTGCAGAAGAAATGGATGCAAACTGGTCGCAAATCAACGCTAAACAGGCCGAATACGAGCCCGCTGATTTTGAGCGGCAATTTACCGGAGGAAGTCAATCCATAAGGCGAGGGTGGCAAAGCCTGAGAATGGCTGGTGCCAGTGCTAAGCAACTTTTAATCATGGCGGCAGCAGCAAGATGGCAGGTATCTACTGCACAACTCACGGTAAAAAATAGTGTAGTGTCTCATGCGGCAACAGGAAATAGTGCAACCTTTGGTGAATTGGCAGCCGATGCGGCGTTAATGCAGTTACCACAAAGTATTGTGCTTAAAGCAAATCGGGATTTCAACATAATCGGACAGTCACAAACTAACCTTGAAGGTCAGAACATTGTAACCGGGAAGCCTTTGTTTGGTATTGATTACACCAGTGAAGGGATGCTGATTGCTGGTATTGTTCATGCGCCGGCATTCGGTAAAACTTTAAGCGACGCTGATCTGACCCCAATTAAAAATATGCCAGGCATTGTGGATGCCTTTATGGTTGAGTCAACCACCCCTGATTATGTTAAAAGCTACTTCGATACGAGTGCATTCACCCGAATGGTCGCTATTGTAGGCGAAAAAACCTGGGCAGTTATTAAGGCCAAGCGTGCTGTTAAAGCCAACTGGGAAGGCATAGAAACCCATACTGAAAAACTCAATCGATTTGGAACACTGACTGAAATTACCGTGCCTGGTGATCTTGAAAACAGTGCAGGGCACCGTAAGCAGATGGAAGCTTTACTCAACTCCGATTTACCCGTTTTACGTCAGGACGGCGATCCGGATAAGGCGTTTTCTACAGCCGATAAGATCATCGAGCGAACCTTTTTTGCCCCGTACCTTGCTCACAATACCATGGAGCCGATGAACTTTTTTGCCAATGTGACCAATGAAGGTGTTCACGTTGCGGGCCCACTGCAAGCCCCGGCAATGATTAGTCCCTGGGTAGCTGAGCGTATCGGCGTTTCACAGGATAAGGTTCGTATTGAAGTCACGCGTATGGGGGGCGGTTTCGGTAGACGCGCCTACTCACATTATCTGGTAGAAGCGGCAGCAATTTCCGCTCACGTGAAGCGCCCGGTAAAGTTGATGTACACCCGCGAAGATGACATGACTAATGGTATTTATCGCCCCACCTATATGGTGCGATTCAAAGCCGCTTTGAATGCCACTAATGAACTTATAGCTTATCAGGTAGATGGCGTGGGCGTGCCGGAACACGCTGTACACGGAGACCGTTTCCCTGCCGGCGCGGTCGAGCATTATTTGGCAAGGGGTGGTGCCATTGATTCGAATATTACTACCGGCGCGTTCAGGGCTCCCCGGTCTAATTTTATGGGCGCTTCAGAACAGGCATTTTTAGATGAAGTAGCTGAGCTGGCAGGGCAGGACCCTATAGATTTCAGGCTTGCACTTTTTAGTCGGGCTAAGAACAACCCGGTGGGTGATAAATATGATTATGATGCCGAAAGATACGCCGGGGTACTTAAACTGGTTAGACAAAAGTCAGGCTGGGATACTATGCCAGAAAATACCAGCAAAGGCGTTGCTGCTTACTACTGTCATAACTCTTATGCGGCCCACGTGGTAACCACCAGAGTAAAGAGAGGCCTGCCACAAGCGGATAAAGTCTATAGCGCAATTGACTGTGGCGTTGTAGTTAACCCAATAGCGGCCGCTAATATGGTGCAGGGGGCCGTTGTAGATGCTATTGGTAATGCCATGTTTGGCGAAATGACCTTTACGGATGGCCAGCCAGATAAGCAAAATTTTAATCAGTATCGGATGATACGCATGGATGAAGCACCTTCTGCTATTGATGTGAGTTTCGTTAAGAGTAGCGTAGATCCTACAGGTTTAGGAGAGCCGCCCTTCCCGCCCATGTTTGCCTCATTAGCCAATGCATTGTATAAACAAACAGGACAACGCTTTTACGAGCAACCATTTATTCACCAGTTGCAAAAGTCCTGAATCGTAAGCCGGGAGATAAGCTTTTCCCGGCTTGCAGATGAACGCTATTTTCGCTCAGCGGTGATTGGAAAGAACAGAACTGAGGGCCCGGTATCGAAGTAAAATTCAGTTGTTAAATTAAATTAACAATAGCGTTAAAATTGGCTAACCTATTACAAAGTGCCACTTACCGTCTAGGTATGGCTTAAATCATCACTGAGTGATTACGTATTATGATGTTGCGGCTGTTTATTTTGTTATTACTGGTTACTTCTGCCTGCAGCGTTGCCTCTGAAAACGATGATTACAGTATTATTCTGGTGAACTCGTTTAACGAGTCTGACTTTGAAGTTAAAATGATGTACCGGTTAATGACCCAGGTTTCCGAATTGGAAAATGTTCTGGTGTTAACGGTTCCCGCTTACTATGCTGATACTGTTGAAGACTTTGACACAGACATCCGGCAAACGATACGGGATAATTTCGAATATCAGTTACGCAACTTAATTCAGGAAAAAGGTAAGGTTAACTTTTCCCGACTTGTGGCTATCGGACGCCACGCCAGTGTGTTTATTGATACAAATCCATCATTACTACCGGCTGCCCAACGCTTCTTTTTGCACATCGACTGGCAACCCAAATCGGGCACGCTCGTGCGTTCTGATTATGAACCTGAATTATCTTATGCACAGATCCTGACCGCGTTTCCTGATACTGACGACATTTTGTTTATCCATGGTTCTCTTGGTTTGGAACAGGATGACGGGTTAGTGCAAAACTTTTTATCGAAGGTGCCCGCGGGTATCCGGGTGAACTACTTTAACCCTGTACAATCTCCCCAAAAAACACTCAACGCGTTGAACAAAAGCAAAGCCGGTACGCCGATTATCTACATTAATTACAAGTATCACGAGCGAAGCTGGGAAGCTGTGCACAACTGGTTAACCTCGCAGAATAAACACCCGATTTTTACCATCTTTGCCCACAATGTTAACCGCTACGCCGGCGGTGCGGTAGTTGTGCCGGAAAAAATTGCCGACATTGCGGTAGCCCTGGCAAGAGGGCAGACCCTGGCTGCTGATACCAATAATGTAGTAAGCCTGCAATTTAACGCGCAACAACTGGAACAATGGGGCATCGACTCAGCCTCCTTGCCCCCCAATGCCGAAGTGGTTAACCAAACGCCTTCCGTTTATACCCTGGAGATGGTGCTCTTTATTATCAGCTTTTTTCTGGTCATTATCATTGTTATGACGGTTTATATGTTATACCGCGCTCATTTACACAATAAAAATATGGCAAACGCCTTGGCCGCAGCCGATAGCGCAAACCGTTCAAAAAGTGAGTTTTTGGCCAATATGAGCCACGAAATTCGGACACCTATGAATGGTGTGCTGGGTACATTGCAGTTGCTTGAGCGTTCAGATCTTGGGATGCAAACCAAAGCGCAGGTGAATAAAGCGTTATTTTCCGCCAGAAACCTGTTGATCATTATTAATGACATCCTCGATTACTCAAAAATAGAAGCCAATAAACTTGAGCTGGCAGAACAACCTTTTTCTCTGTTGGAAATCACCGAATCCGCTGTAGCCGATTTAATGATACTGGCTGAAAGTAAGGGGCTTCACCTGACTGTGGACGTTGATAAATCCTTCAGGGATGGCTGGCTGGGTGATTCAGTGCGGGTTAAACAAATTATCATTAATCTGGTGTCAAATGCGGTGAAATTTACCGAGTCAGGCTCGGTAACTATTCGGTTAAGTACCTCGCAAACTGGCGCTGAGCAAGAGCAGGTAGTAATAGAAGTTACCGACACCGGAATCGGTATGAATAAGGCAATGCAAAGTAAAATATTTGAGCGTTTTTCCCAGGCAGACACGTCCAGCACCCGAAAATTTGGTGGTACCGGCCTGGGTATGTCGATTACCCAGAGCCTGGTGGCCATGATGCACGGCCAGTTAAGCCTCGTTAGTAAAGAAGGCCAGGGCACCCGGGTGACCGTTGAATTACCTCTACCTACAGCCGCGTTGGCCGTAGCAGCTGGCGAACCAGAACGTCTTGAAGCGCCTGATTTAACCGGTATGCGGATACTGGTAGCGGAAGATAATATGATTAACCAGACGATTGTTGAATCGATGCTTGAGTCAACCCGCGCCAGCTTTGACATTGTCGATAACGGTAAACGGGCAGTTGATGCGGTTACCACTAAGCAGGACCCGTACGATATAGTCTTAATGGATATTCAAATGCCTGTCATGGATGGTGTTCAGGCTTGTAAGGAAATTAAAACGCTATTCCCGCATCTCCCCGTTATCGCCCTGACCGCAGATGTAATGGCTGATGAGGTACAAGAGTTTTTACAACTCGGGTTTGACAAGCATATCGGGAAACCTATTGATATGAACCGCTTATATGCCGCTTTGGCCGAAGTCGGTGCAAATCGGAAAGTTTGACTCTTTAGTTATTGTGGGCCTTTTACCGACTGATCTGCGTAACAAGCAATAAGCTAGCGCAACAAAGGTAAAGCCTATGCAAGCCACCAACCATCATGCAATCATTACACTATTTACTTACCGGTATTTACTGGACGAACCGCAGCCGCCTCATGATTTTAAACAGGATATTGAGGAGCTCAACGTTTTCCCGGAGCGTCTGGAAATAAGCCATGTTGATGAATGGCGTAGCTATATTCGGCGCTACATTAGCCGTAATAAACTAACCAACGAACAGATTGAAGCACTTACACAGCGCCTCGACATTCCTGAGGTGTATGAAGAGTATCAGTATCTTAAGTCTATAGTAATTACGGCCCTGAAGATAAACGACAGCCCGGATGTTAAGGTTATCAATACGCCGCTAAAAGAATACCTTAACAAACTTATCAATCTGTAATATCAAGTCGTTAAGTTCGTAAATAGGGCGCGACATAAGGCTTATTGGCAGCAATTTCTTCGTGACTGAGCCCTTTTAATTCATAGGGAAACACCAGCCAGTCGGAGGTTTCATGCAGACAAAAATCGGGCTTGAGGGTAGTGCGGTTATAACCGGTGCGCTGATAAAGGGTTGCGATTCGGACTTCTTCCGGCATGTTACGTTTGAGTTTGGTACTCAGGCGGTTAATGACAGCAGTGATATTGTGACCAGAACTAAATACGTCGTCTACTATTAGCAGGCCATCGTCAATGTTGAGGTTTTCTATCAGATACTGGGTACCATGAACCCTTATCCGTTCAGGCGTTTCAACCATATTCTGGTATTCCGGCAAGCCCGGGTAAGAGGTTCGTAACGCTATATGGTCGGTTTGCACGCCAAGGGTTTGCAAACATTCCTGAACATAAATACCCACTGCGCTGCCACCACGCCACAGGCCCACAATAAACGTAGGGCGAAAACCACTTTCAAAAATCTGAACGCCTAAACGAAAAGAATCTTCAATAATTTGCTGTTCTTCAAGATAACGCTTTTCCAACGAGCATCTCCCATGTGACACAATGCCAGGTTAAGGCTACCATAGCATTTGACCGACCGGTAAGTTAATACCTTTTAGTGAGGCGAGTGATGAAAAGTAAAACCTATTTAAATGCGCAGGGGTTGTTAGACGACTCATTTAAATTGGCCGCGAAGGTGTATGATTCCGGGTTTGAGCCGACGTTTATCATTGCCGTGTGGCGAGGCGGAGCGCCAATAGGCATCGCGGTGCAGGAATACCTGGCGTTTCATGGTGTGGAAACCGACAATATTGCAATTAGAACTTCGTCTTACCAGGGCATCGACGATCAGGCTAAAGAAGTTAAAGTTCATGGCCTAAATTACCTGGTTAAGAATATCCAGCATCAGGACAAGTTGTTAATCGTTGATGATGTATTCGACAGTGGCCGTTCAGTACAAGCCATCTTTAATAAACTAACGGATCTATGCAGGCTGAACACGCCAGAGGATATTCGCGTAGCCGTACCGTATTACAAGCCTCAACGCAATCAAACTAACTTGGTGCCGGATTATTACTTGTATGAAACAGAAGCCTGGCTCAAATACCCACATTCATTAGAAGGGCTCAGCACACAGGAGATTGCCGAAAACCGCCCTAAGTTGTACGACATCCTTAAAGGGCATTTGAAAGACGAGTAGGGTAACTATAAAAGTGAATCATTAACCTGCTAACCGTTAATAAACTGGTTCATTAATTCGTAAGCCTGTTCACATTCTTCATCAACCAGGGTGTTCAGCAGTAAAAAGCCGTGAACCATGCCTTTAAATATTTTCATCTGCACTGGTACGTCAGCTTTTATTAGTTTGTCGGCATAAGCATACGCTTCATCCTGCAACGGATCGCAATTGGCCACCATCATCAGTGTTTCGGGAATGCTTTCTGGCACAGGCAAGTAGAGTGGCGAGACCTGCATTCTGTTTTCACCGTTTTGCAGGTAATTATCGAAATACCAGGCAATCCCCGCTTTTTCCAGCAAGTAACCGGTTTGATATGTATCCAATGAAGGATGCGCCATTGTGTAATCAAGACTCGGATAAACCAGGATTTGCTTGCTGATTTGCGGGCCTTTGTTTGCGGCTGATAATGTGGCAGCCAGGGCGCCGCCGGCACTGTCTCCAGCCAGAATAAGCTCATCTGTAAACCCAAGGCTACCTAACAACGACTTATAGTGAGATAAAAGAAACCGACAGTCCTCGATAGCGGCTGGATAGGGATGCTCTGGTGCCAGCCGGTAATCCAGCGTAATCACCACACTATTAGTATATTTCGCCATCCTGCGGCTTATAGCATCGTAGGTATCCAGATCACCGCACATATGGCCTCCGCCGTGCAGATGGAGTATCACAGGCAATTTATCAGCGGGTTTTGGCGAGTAAATACGAAAGGGGATTTCTGTACGCGAACCGTTTTCTACAAAGAAGCTACCGTCTGAGACATACTGAACATCCGGGCCTTTACCATTCAATGTCGACAGGTTTTCCATGTTACTGCGCGCGAGCGCCGGTGAAGGCTCAATACCATTTTCCAGGGCCTGCTTTCTGGCGATGCTGACTTGCTCAAGAAAATTGCTAAGTTTTGCTGAAACGGTGTTCATCAACGAATAACTCCAGATGGCCGGTGAATAGCAAGCTTACAATAAATAAAATCAGAATGGCCAGGTTGCCAATGAATAAACCGAATATCAATGATGCGTTGTTGAAAGTTGAGTCGCTGCTTTAATGAATCACATGTACTAATACAATTGAAGAATATAGTTGGTCTGCTCTCATCATTTGTAGCTCGTCTTCTGGCGATTAATCAGGCTCAACAAGCATCAATGCGTTCTTATGCTTGCGATTGTAGATAATCATAGAATATCTGTAACGTCTCATTTAACAAGGTTTGGGAAGATTCAACGAGTAATTTTAACGTATCAAAAGGGGCATCCGGAGCCTGCTGCTCTAGTTCAGCCAGAGTCTTATGCAGTGCCTCTGCACCAACATCCCCTGAATTGCCTTTAAGGGCATGAGCTGAAAAACGAAGCTTCTCTCTATCCTGAGCGGTAAAGGCATCTTGTATCGCTTCAAATTTTTGCTCAGCCCCTTTAACAAATAGCGCTAACAATTGCGCCAACAGCGGTTCTCTGCCTCCTAAGCGGATCAACGCATCGTCTTTTTTCCAAAGCGGCGCGGTAACAAACTCGTTTTCAGAAGTATCAACCTTTACTGGCTCTGATTCATCCTGAGTCTCTGTGCCTGTAGGTATGTGTTGTGAAATTTTTCGAATAAGCAAAGATGGTTCGACGGGCTTCGTAATGTAGTCATTCATGCCTGCGGCCATGCATTTCTCACTTTCACCTTTCATGGCATTGGCTGTCATGGCGATAATCGGAATCGATTGATATGTTACACCGGCACTTCCAGCGCGGATCGCTCTGGTGGCATCGTAACCATTCATAACAGGCATATTGCAATCCATCAGAATAACGTTATAGGTTTCTTTAGAGGCCGCTAAATGTTTAATCGCTTTCTTGCCATTTTCAACCACGGAGACTTTCACGTTATGGGGTTCTAAGATGTATCGAGCGACCTGGGTATTGATTTCATTATCGTCGACAACAAGTGCCCGGCAATTGAGTAACTGGCCTGATATTGTTGCACTTGATGAGTTGACGTCGGTACTTCGACGCTCAATAACAGTTTCCGGGTTGAGAGGGCTGTTCCAGGTCTTTTGACGACTGTCCAGTAACGAGGATAGAAATGAAGAGCGATAAAGAGGCTCTATTAAATTAACTGAGCCTTTTGGTAAATCTTCCATGTCCATTGGCGTAGTGGAAATTATAATGAATTTAATGCCTCGCCCAAGCTTTGAGACTACCGATTGGTGCATGGCGGTTATTTGACTGAAATCTTCTCGCGAATTATCAACCACGAGCATTGATAACTTCGCCCACTCATCTTCGTGCTGATAATCACTAATAGTGTGTGTATTCCCGCCATGGCTTTTGACTAAACGATTTACTATCGAATTTAAAGGGCTTTTGTTGATCAAAATGCCTATTGTCTGGCCCCTTAATCGCTCTTTGCCTGCCAGGGATTTTTCTTCCCATAGGTTTACAGGTAACTCTACGTGAAATGTTGAGCCTTCTCCCTCTGTTGACTCTACAGTGATATTGCCGCCTAATAAATCGAGAATTTGTTTACAGATAGAAAGCCCCAGCCCGGTTCCGCCATATTTGGCCGAAATGCCTTCATCAGCCTGAGAAAACGCTTTAAATAATTTGTCCAGATTTTGGGCCGCAATCCCGGTGCCAGTGTCAGTTATGTCGATGTAAAGACAGGCATTGTCGTTAGTTATATTACTCCATGCTTTAAGCAAGATATAACCACCAGTGGTAAACTTAATAGCATTATTAAGTAGATTGGTAAGCACCTGGGTGAGTCGGTGGGGATCGCTATTAATCATGGATAAATCAAGATCAACAGTATCAATGTAAAAATCCAGTGATTTTTCATTGGCCACAACTGACATCGTACTGGCAATGCTCTCTATTAATGCTTCTGCATTGAAGTGGCGTTGCTGTAATTCAAGTTTTCCTGCTTCAATCTTGGATAGATCTAAAACGTCGTTTATTAATCGCCGCAGCGCATCAACGCTATTTTCGGCCATTTGTGTTAGCTCGAGCTGCTGAGCGTTTAATGGTTGATTTTTTAACAGGCTCACTGCGCCGACAATGCCGTTTAACGGGGTTCGCATTTCATGGCTGATAGTGGAGATAAAGTTAGACTTCAGATCACTGACCTCAAGCGCTTTATCCATTGCAGATTTAAGCTCTTGTGTTCTCTCATTTACCGTAGCTTCTAATCGTTCATTACTCTTTTCAATAGCTAAAGTAGCCAGTTTTTCCGTGGTGATATCACAGGTAACTATCGCGAATGCGGCTTCAGATTTTGAGTTTTCGACTGGCTGTATTTTCGTCTTTAGCCATTTATCAGGAGCACCTGGGCGTACCAATTGCCACTCGAAATTGTGTAACGACTCAATTTCGCCTGTTTCAAAACTGTTTTTGAATACATTGCAACCAAACCGAGAAAACACATCAGACACAGACTCACCTAAGCATTCATTGCGGTGAACTAACAATATGTTTTCAAAAGCATTATTGACTGTATTAATGTCCCCATGCTCATTTACCGTGATGATAGCATCGTCTGCCACATTAACCGCTGATTGCGCTTCTTCTGCAACTTTTAAAAGACTTGATAGCCGCTTATTGTTGTTACTCAAAAAGAAAAGTCCGAATAACGCGGCTGCCCAGATGCCTGTAAGTGCAAGGAAAAACTGAAGCCTTACACTGTTCAACTCATCCTGATACTTATCGTTTGAAAACAATATATAAGGGTGTAATACACTTCCCTGAGAGTAACCAGAAACGGTTAGCTCATCATCAATTCCCCAATATAGCTGGTCTGTAGTCTCGTACTGCCGGAGGTTTACAATAGAAGCAGGAGTTTCCCGGTAATAGCTGGGGAAATTTAGCGAAGGTGCCAGATCGCGGCTATACCGGAGATTTTCATCGGGATGTTTAATAAAAAAGCCCTCTGCATCAGTTAGGAGCAAGTCATATTTGTTGGTAACAAGGAGGTCCAGCTCTGCTATTAGGTAACTGACATCGATATTGGCAATTAAGATACCAAAAAAGGCGTTATCTTCTCCATATATTGGCCGGGCAAGTCTGAGTGTAGGACGGTATGGGAATGAGATTTCACCATTTTCCCGGTTCAGGTCGATTATGGAGACGAATAACTGCTCTTCGGAAAGCATCGAGGTTTCGGTGAAATAATAGCGTGTACTCTTATCCGCGAGGTCGTTCTCGGCACGAGCGGTAATGAGGTTATCTAATCGCTCCACCCGAATTAGCTCTTGCCCTTGATTATCCAGAATCCGTAATTGGAAGTAGGCTAGATTGTGCTGCATAAAGCCCATAAAAATTTTTTCAAGTCGCGATTTCCACAACGCAGTTGTAGTACCGTCAAGCGGATCCACGCCTGTTTCACTTGCGCGTGTAAGACCACTTATAGGCGGCGTAGTGTGCAAAAAGCCGAAGTCTTCTCTATAGCTAGCGAATTCATTAGTTAGATGTACATCCGCTTCTTTCAGGTTGATTTGCAAATCAGTCAGCAGGTTTTCGTTGTATGAAGCAACAATCTGCTGATTACCAATGAAACCAATAAGCAATGACACGATTGTGGTGACTGCTGCATACAAAGAAAAAGAGAATCTTGAATCCATTAAGATTTTCCCGTGTGATGAAATGGATTGTGCACGGAAAGCACGAAGAAAATATCAATATTGCTATAACGAATAGATGATAACTATAAGAATAGCAATAAAAAAATGACTGAAATGCAAAAGCCTACTAGACTTGGTTAAGAAGTCATTATTTGTATTATCGTGTACGAAGGATTGTTAATGAAACTAGATTTCCAAAAAGGCGTGGTGCTTGCTGTGGATGACCAGGAAGCCGATTTGTTGATTGTAGAAAATGCGCTAAAAGATTATTACTCTGTAATCAAAACCACATCACCATTTGAGGCGCTTAAACTCGCAGAAGAACACCTGCCCGATGTTATTTTGCTGGATATCGAAATGCCGGATATGGATGGCTTTACCCTCTGTAAAGCATTGCAAGCCATCCCTGCATTGGTTAATACAAGTTTTATTTTTATTACTTCCCATAAAGACGTTCAGTCGGAAGCGCAGGCATTAGAAATCGGTGCAGTGGACTTTATATCGAAGCCCATTCATATGGAAGTGTGCCGTTTACGTGTAAAGAGTCAAATTACCATAAAACAGCAGGCTCGTTCTCTTCATCAAGCCTATTCAACCATGCACCGGGAAAAGACCCACCTGAATACCATACTGCATTGTATTGGTGATGCCGTTATCGCCACCGATAAAGATGCAAAGATTACCTATATCAACCCTGTTGGGCAGCGTTTAACCGGCTGGACGGATAAACAGGCGCAAGGGGAGTCGATAGACACAGTAATGAACTTACAAGATGCCAGCAGTGGTAAGAAAATGGAAAATCCACTTAAAGTAGCGCTTAGGCAGAGACGTACTGTGGCAATGGCACTTAATGCTGAACTGGTCGCTAAAGATGGTGAGCGCTATAGAGTTGAAGACACAGCCAGCCCGATAGTTGATATAGCAGGGCACTTGAGTGGAGGGGTGATTGTATTTCAGGACGTGAGTGATGCCATATCCATGGCTGTTCAGATGACACATCTTACTAATCATGACCAACTAACTGGGCTGCCAAACCGGGTATTACTTCATGACCGTATGCTACAGGCGATAACGGTGGCAGAAAGTACCGGCCACATGGTCGCAACACTGCTAATCGACCTGGATAATTTCAAATACATTAACGATGCGGTAGGCCATCACCTTGGGGATAATATCATTCAGCACGTGGCAAGGCGTCTTGATGGGGTAGTTGACTCCAGAGATACGGTTTCACGCATTGGAGGTGATGAATTTGTGGTAATGATCAGCGATTGTAAAAACATGAGTTGTATCAATCGTGTGTCGTCGCAAATACTGGACGCCATAAATGAACCCTTTACGCTAAACGACGAAGAACATCGTTTGTCTGTTAGCATGGGAATCTCAATTTACCCCAATGATGCGAATACACCGGAAGAGCTGATGCGTCATGCAGACACTGCAATGTATAAAGTAAAAAGTGAGGGGAAGAACAATATTGCGCTTTATTCCAATTCACTTTCTCACGAGCTGGAAGAACGTTTAAGTATAGAAAAGTTGTTGCACCAACGGATAAAGGAAGATGCCTTAGAGGTATACTTTCAACCCAAATATAGCCTGGTTAATGGCGAATTAACGGGTATGGAAGCGTTGGTGAGAATGTTTAATCAAACCGGCCAACTACTCCCTCCTATTCATTTTATTCCCGTTGCGGAAGAGTCAGATCTTATCAATCAGCTAGGCAAACAAGTACTTGAGAAGAGTTGCCGACAAGCGAAACAGTGGCTAGAAGAAGGCCGCCCAACCAAGGTTGCAGTAAATATAGGTGCCGCGCAGTTTAACAAATTTGGCTTTACGAAAACCGTTGCTGATACGCTATTAAAGTGCAAGTTACCTGCTAAGTATCTTGAGCTTGAGATCACTGAATCAGCCTTAATTGAAAATATCAACGCTGCCAAGCAAGCCATTACATCTTTGCAAAAGATTGGCATTAGTATCGCCCTGGACGATTTTGGTACGGGTTACTCCAGTTTATCGTACTTACGTAGTTTTAACTTTAACGTGCTAAAGGTCGACCGTTCTTTTATCAATGACATCGCTGTCGATGAACAAGCCAGAAGCCTGTTTAAGGCCATTAAACACCTCGCAGATTCACTGAATTTAAATATTGTGTGTGAAGGGGTTGAGAATGAAGCGCAGCTGATTATGTTAAAAGAATTAGGCTGTACGGAAGCGCAAGGTTATTACTTTAGTAAACCGTTGCCAATGGATGAACTTAAAAATGCCTGGACGCCCATTGCTCTATGAAGTGCACAAACACAGAGACGCTATGACTTTATTAAATGAATATACGACATTCAAAGAGCCTCAATTTCAAACAAAAGGCCTCTCAGAGTGCAAGGCGGTGATAGTCGATGATGATAAATCCAGTTTGTTAGTCTTAGCTGCCATTTTACAGGACATTATTGTTACTGAGTACAGTGATAATATAATAGTTTGAATATGGTAGAGTTTTGCCTCGAATCTAGGCCAGACGTGGTTTTGCTCGACTTAAATATGCCAGGAAAAGACGGTATTACTGTTTGCCGGGAACTTAAAGCCAATCAGAACACGGCAGACATACCTGTGATTTTTATTACCGGGGCGGGTAAACCCGAGGACCAGGATAGATGCTGGGAGGCGGGTGCCTCTGATTTCATTATTAAACCAGTGGTAGCATCGACCCTTCAGCACAGGGTTAGAAACATCTTATTAAGCAAGCTTCGTTTAGATCTACTCACTGAGGAAACATTCAGAGATCCACTTACCGGATTATATAACCGTTATTACATGAATGCCGAGATTCCAGCTGTTTTCAAGCACTGTGTGAGAGAGCAGGTTAACTTTGGCTGTTATGATGATTGATGTTGATAATTTCAAATCTTTTAATGACACATACGGTCACCTGGAAGGGGACAACTGTTTGGCTCAAGTGGCAACAGCGCTAAAACACACATTACGACGGCCACAAGATAAAATACTAAGGTATGGCGGCGAAGAGTTCGCAGTTTTTTTGCCCAATACCGATAAAGAAGGGGTGAAGCAGTTGGCGAAAGCGATGTGTAAGAATGTAGAGAGCTTAAACATGGAAAACTCAAACTGTGGCAGTGGTGTAATCACGATTAGTCTTGGGTTTGTAGTCACTAAACCGGACGATCAAACGTCATTAGCTGGGTTAGTAAACGAAGCCGAACTTGCCCTATTTGAAGCTAAAACGGCTGGTAAAAACCAATGCGTTGGTCATAGTATTTAGCTTTTTGATAGGTAGGTTAGTATCTTTATTTGTGTTCAATTTTGAATAGCTATGGCGGTGCAGCACCAAATCAACTTCGGTTATAACGCTCCTTTTAACACTAAATTCCTTGCGTTTTCTTTAACATAGTCAACAATTATTTAACCGGTAGGTGACGTTGTTCAACAATATTTATCGAGTGAAATGTATTTTCAGAGGATAATGAAAAGTATGGATCATAGATGAGTTTGACTAAGGCTATCTCGGCACTGTTTTCTTACCACGCAAATGAACCAAAGGGCATTTCTGAACAAATGCTTAGAGTATTGGCTAACTACTTTTTGATAGATTGCCTGATACTAGCTCGTGCAGATGGTAAAACCTTAACTGTTTTAACAAGCATTGGAGAGAGCAGTTTTGGCGATGAAGAAAGCGTTGAAGAGTTAGTCGCAACGCTTCCTCTCCCTCCATTGGAGCTTTGCTCAAGCCAAACAAAGTTCCAAAGCAAGCCCATCAATTATTTATGCTCTCCGATCTCCGCCGCCTGTGGTTTTAATGGTGCGTTATATTTTGTAAGTAAAAATTCACTTCCTGATGTAATGCTCACTAAGAGCATTCAGCATCAAATAGAAGTTGTAACGCAGCTTTTGGCAACGCAAATTGCTTTAAGCGAAGCTAAACGTGTGTCTCAGAAAAAGTCGGACTCTATGCGCTCTATGGAGAAGTTGGCAACCATTGGATGGTGGGAAGTCGATTTAATCGCAAATACGATTTACTGGAGTCTTCAAACTCGCGCCATTCATGAGGTACCTGCTGATTTTGAGCCGGACTTAAACAAAGCTATTGAGTTTTACAAAGAGGGAGAAGACAGAGAAAAAATTTCCAATGCGGTGTTTAATGGTATTTATCATGGAGAATCCTGGGACCTGGAAGTTAGGATTGTGACATACCATGGTGATGAAAAGTGGGTTGCCGCACTGGGTACGGCAGAAATGGTAAATGGGCAATGCGTGAGGATGTTCGGTGCGTTTCAGGATATTGATGAGCGGAAACGAGCAAAACTGGATGTTGAAAAACAGCGGAATGAACTGGAATTATTGCTTAACTCCAGAAATCGGCTCTTGTCTCGAATTAGTCATGAATTACGTACACCGGTTAATGCTGTGCATGGGATGCTCCACACCATTGACGCCGGGGTACCTGAGGGAAGTGCCAAAGAGAAGCTATCCATCGCTAAAGCGAATGCTCGCACGTTAATTCGCCTGATAAACGATATTACAGACTTTAACCAGGTCAATCACGAGGAGCTAAGGTTATATTCAACGAATTTTCTGGTGTATTCCTTACTGTCAGGCGTAATGCTTCATTACCAACAACCTTTTAATGAAAAAGGAATACTATTATCTCATTCATTCAACATTAGCGAGGATAGCGTAAAAGGTGATGAAGTTCGCTTGCGACAAATACTGACTAATTTACTCGATAATGCGTTAAAGTTTACCCATTCAGGCGAAGTGTGTTTGCATGTGAGTACCCATCGCAATAACGATATTCTCGTCCTGCAAGGCAGTGTTATTGACACTGGTATTGGTATTTCTGAAAAAGACCTCCCTGAACTTTTCTTACCGTTTTCTCAAACCAATAGTTTTAATAACCTGATTACGCCGGGCAGGGGACTTGGGCTCTCTATAGTCAAACAGCTTTGTGAAAAAATGAATGGTCATTGTGCTGTAAAGAGTGAGTTTGGCAAAGGAAGTGAGTTTTTCTTTGAAGTATCTTTAAAGGCAGTTGAGCCATCAGAACAACCGGCCGAGACTGAACAAAAATCACTTAGCAAAATAAATGCTAGGTTTAACGTTCTTCTGGTAGATGACGTAGACACTAACCGACTTGTTGCAGAAGTTTTTTTGAATGAGCTTGGTTTAAAATCAGACCATGCCGTTAATGGTGAAGAAGCCCTAGCTGCATTAAAACGTTGTGACTACGATATTATTTTTATGGATTGCCACATGCCGGTCATGGATGGCTTTGAAGCAACTCAAAAGATAAGGGAAACCAGTAACGACAACGTCATGATAATCGCTATGACAGCTGATGTAACTGAAGATAACCAAGCTCGATGTGAGGAGGCTGGGATGGATAAGGTCATTTTAAAACCATTAACGATCGAGAAAATAATCGATGTTATTGAGTTTTGTACAGAGTTGTCTGCGGTTAATCTGAAAAATTAATCATCAAGATGTTTTTGCAAAACGTTAAACAACGACTCGGCAAAAACAGGTTTAACCACGACGTCGTTAAACCCCAACGCCAGATAATGATCCACCTGATGCTTTACAGCATTGGCAGTAAGTGCAACAACCGGTTTGCTAAAACCTGAACGCCTTAAATTTTCGAGTGATTCTTCGCCGCCCATTACCGGCATGTTGATGTCGGTGATCACTATATCAACGTGTGATTGGCAACAATACTCAAAGGCCTGCTTACCGTCTGATACCAACACTAACTTCGCTTTAGTTGGCTTTAAAAGTTCTTCGAGGATGATTCGATTGATATCATTGTCTTCGGCTATTAATAATGATTTACCGGTAAAATTGGGCGCTACAATGACATTTTCTTCGAACTGACTGGTACTGGCAGTTTTAGCCAGTGGTAAGTCAACGGTAATAGCAGTCCCGACACCCGGTGTGCTATCGACTTTGAGCGAGCCGTTCATTAACGAAATAAGTTCGTTAACAATGGCCATCCCTAAGCCAGTTCCGCCATACTTTCGTGTGGTGGAAAGATCAGCCTGAGTGAATCTGTCGCAAAGGCTGTGAATTTGTTCTTTCGTCATTCCAATTCCGGTATCCCGCACAATGAAAACCACAGATTTATCCGAGGTGGTAACCGATAATGAGATCACGCCTTTGTCAGTGAACTTAATCGCGTTTGAAAGTATATTGCCCAGAATTTGTTTGATTCTTACTAAGTCCCCTAGCCATTCTTCTGTAGGTAACGCGTCACTACTAACCACTAACTGCACACCTTTTTTTTCAGCAGCATCTCGCACGTTATTAATAACCTCACTTACCAGGCTGCTTAGTAGAATAGGGGACTCTTCAATATTGAGTTTACTGGCTTCCAGTTTGGAAAAGTCGAGCAAATCGTTCAATATTCGCATTAGTAATTCAGACGAAGTTAAAGCTATGTCAACCAGTTTAGCCGCATCCGTATCTAACGAACGCTGTTGTAACAATTGCAGTGTGCCCAATATCCCATTCATAGGCGTTCTGATTTCGTGGCACATGTTGCCTAAAAACTCACTCTTGGCATGATTAGCCGCATCTGCCATTGCTTTGGCTTCACTTAAAGCATTAAAAGTGTTTACTTTTTCAGTGATATCTTTAAGCAGGCCCACAAACAACCTACGGTCATCAACGACCACTTTAGTAACAATGATTTCAACAGGAAATCGTTCCCCGTTTTTGCGAAGCCCAATCAATTCGCGGGTTTTACCTAGGGCAGTACTACGCTCGGTTGAGTCGTAGGCATTGATATGGTGCTGATGAGTAAGGCCAATCTCATCGGGCATTAACATTGAAACATTCTTACCAAGTACCTCATTACGATCATACTGAAAGAGCTGTTCAGCCGCGTAAGTAAACTGCTCTATCGCTCCGGATCCGGTAATTATGATGAGTGCCTCACCCAGGTTTTCTAATATAGCCTCGTGTATTTCCAGCCCTGTGGACATTTACTTCTCCTGTAAAGGGTAACCAGTCAGATACCTGGCAGCATTGGTACCCGGCGGATCTCATCAATCCGGCTATTACAACATACCAATACTTTAGGATAAGTTAACCACTAGTTACTTTTTATTGTCTGTTTTTTGAACTACTGTTATAAACAATAACGCTGATAATTAAAAGAACGTAGTAGCAGTGACATCCAATCAGACTCAAAATGAAACATGGCGGCTTGTAAAAGTGGCCAGTTCAACGATACGCCCATTTGGTGTTGTCGCGCTATTATTCGGTCTGATAGCGATAATAGGGTATCTAAGCGCATTTGAGGAGTTCTATCGTCCCATAGCATATGGCTCTGCAACTCATCCTTTAACGGCATTAACAATCTCTGCTATTGGTATCGCGCTCTACTGCAATATTAAGCGACCACCACAAATCGCTCTGCAACGCTTCTTTTCACTCTTAGCTATCGGTATTTGTTTAAGCAGAGCCTCCGAAATCTTGTTTGAATCAGAATTTACCCATCACTTTGTGCCGTTTCAGGGAGTGGTGTCGCAAGAACTTGCGTGAGGAAAACATAATAGCATGGGACTCAATACCGCCATAATGTTAGGTGGGCTGGGCTTATCCATTTTACTTGCATCGCTTAAGCAACCCATTCTTTCACAGTTTATTGTTTCCATAGCCGGGTCAATTCCGCTGATTTCATTTCTGGGATATGCCTACGGAATAGGTGGTTTTTACGGCGAAATGTCTATGCTAACTGCTATTTCTGGCTTTGCACTCGCAATGGCAACGTTTTGCCTGAGTGCAAGCAAAGGCATACTGAGGGCACTATTGAGCCCGTATATTGGTGGACGAGTAGCAAGGTATCAGGCATTGGCGGGCTATCTGGTGCCTTGTTTATTAGGTTTTCTTGTTATTAAATCCATCGTTAGTAATCAAACCAGCTTTTTTGGCGTGTTTGTAATAGGAGTATGCTGGTTTATTTTAATCATGGCTGGCTTATCGGCGTTTGTAACGGAGCTAGTGGATGAACAAAGAAGAGACACGTTAAATGAGATGACTCTCATGGCAACCACCGATGAGTTAACGGGTTTACCTAACCGGCGAACGTTTATCGAGAGAGCTGAATTAGAGTTATCCAGAACTGAACGGGGATCACCAGACTTGTGGATGCTGATGGTTGACGTAGACAACTTTAAGGAAATAAATGACACAGAAGGACACGCTATGGGTGATAAAGTGTTAAAGATTATTGCCCAAACGCTGAAATCCTCAATTCGCCAAATTGATGCCGTAGGAAGACTGGGCGGCGAAGAGTTTGCAATTCTGTTGCCTGATACGCCATTAGAAGGAGCGCAACGCGTAGCAGAAAGTAATCGCAGAAATATCGAGTCTGAGCACATTAAAGGTTGGATCGATACCTACGGTGCTGTGACAATATCCATCGGCGTCGCTAAAGCTGTGCCTAATGGAACGTTTCAAAGTTTATTAAATAAAGCCGATGAAGCGCTTTACGCATCAAAAAGTGCAGGTAGAAATGCAGTCTCATTTTATTAATAAGCCTACAGGTTTTACGAACGGCCAAGGCTCGAGGCAATTCTGGTGATAACTCTGGCTAATTAAAGCAAGCAGAAACACAGCCAGGCCTCCTTAGGGTTTTGTTAAATATAATCCAGATAATCAGCACGCGATTGAAATAATTTATAATTATTACAACAAGATAGGGTGTAACTGCTTTCCAACTTAATGTCAGTTTCCGGGTTTAGCATTTTGGAAAAGGTTTGAATTTTATTCGCCCATTCGATTTTTTAGGGAATAGGATGCTCTAAGTTAAAAGCTTGTCAAAACAGCTTAAATATCAATAAAAGTATGTAGACGTATTAGTTTTACAGGCGGAAGAGTTTTGAACGTTCGGATAAGGCTATCGGTATTTTGTAGATGGATTGGGGCTGGCCAAGCCGCCACTTAGATTGTTATTAGGTTCGTTGGGTAATAAACCATCCTAACGCTGAACACTTAGCCATCAACTCGTTTCATTACTTTACTTATAAACACCCCTAAGCCGAAGCTCTAAGGGTAAAGCTAACGAGAAGATTTTCGGGCAAGAACAGCCATTAGAGCACTGAATGTTCCGAAAAATGCCATAATTATGATCATGGTAAATGGCGATGCATCGCTTGCTATCGCAAGCAGCAATGAGGAAATAATACCGCTGCCATATTGCAATGAACCAATCAGTGCTGAGCCTGAACCTGCCAACTCCGGCACCAGATCCAGTGCAGATGATGACGCGCAGGCAGCAATTACGCCGTTCATAGAAAAGTAGATAAACACGAGAAAAACTACAACGGGCAGACTGGCAGCATCCAGGCAAGCCAAAATGGTGAGCATGATCACTGCCAGCGCCGCAATGGAACAGGCAACCATGAGTAGTTTTTCCATCGCAAAGCGCCGGATTAGCTTACGGTTAAAGAAACTTAAGCTAACAATTCCGACAATATTGATTGCAAATAACCACCCATAGTATTCAGGCGGAACCTTAAAGTAATTTATGTAGACTTGGGGAGAACCGGTAATAAAGGCGTAGGCACCAACGTAATATAACGCTACGCATAATGTGAATTGCATGAAGGTTGAATTGCCCAGCAACAACCAGTAGTGCTGAAATGAATGGGACAGGGGGGCAGTGAGTCTTTTTTCTGCGGGAAGGCTTTCGGGCAGTAATACCAGAGTGCTCAACACAATTGTGCCGACTGCTGCCAAGAGCCAGAATATAGTGTGCCAAGTTGAGAACAACAATATCTGCCCGCCAAGGATTGGTCCAGCTATCGGTGCGATCGCCATGATCATAAATAAAGTGGATAGCATATGCGCCGCCTGACTGCGACCAAACTTATCCCGTATGATGGCCCGTGCCAGCATTGGGCCAGTGCAAGCTCCAAACGCTTGAAAAATCCTCCAGAACACCATTTGTTCCATGCTGTAGGATAGGGCACATCCAATTGAGCCAATCACGAAAAGTAACATCCCAATGTAAAGTGGTTTTTTCCTACCAATGCGATCGCTGACCGGACCCCAAAATAATTGAGCGATGGTAAATCCAATTAGAAAACCTGTGATCGTGAGCTCGGCATTACCATTAAGATCTTGTTGCATTTGTGGCATCGCGGCAAGATACACATCGGTGGACAACGAAGTGAATGCCATCAGAGCGCTTAAGATCACGATAAGCAATAAATTTGTATGCTCGTGTTGGTGGCTGACAGTATTAATAGCGAAAAACTCCAAGGTTAAAGAAGTCGCTATTCTCTAATCAGAAAATCATAAAAAAAAGGTACAATAATGGTAGTGTTTAATTAGAATAATTCATAAATGAGTAACGATGTAGAGGCTGTTGTGCTCCTTCTTTAAAGTAGTGATACTAATTAGCCATGAATCTCTCACGCAGCTTTTCCACATCTTTTACGGGAGAATTACCGAACATTCGCTTATATTCCCGGCCGAACTGAGACGGGCTTTCATAGCCTACATTAAATGCAGCAGTTGCTGAATCTAGATGTTCAGTGAGCATCAACCTGCGCGCTTCCTGTAGTCGCAATGCTTTCATGTACTGTAGTGGTGTCATGGCTGTGATATTGCGGAAATGATGGTGGAACGTCGAGACACTCATATTGGCTAAATCCGCGAGAGTTTCTACTCGAATGTTTTCAAATAAATTCGCTTTCAACCAGATAATCGCTTTAGTCATCTGATTGGACGGCGTGCCCAGTGAAGCCAAATTTCTAAGGGTTTCGCCTTGCTCGGCAACAAGCAACCGATAAAAAATCTCACGCCGGATCATGGGGGCTAACGTAGGAATATGCGCTTCTTCTTCACTATTCAGGTCAATCATTCTCTGGAAGGCACTTATCATTTGACTGGTCAGCTTTCCGGTTTGCATACCTCTGTTTGATTGTTTAGTTTGAGGGGCAGGGATCTGATTTTCCAGCATTAATTGGGTAATTTCCTTGTAGTCAAACGTGAGTTTTAGCCCAAGATAAGGTTTATCTTCTGTGGCATTTACAACTCGAGCAAAAACGGGCAAGTGCAAACCTGAAAACAGATAATGCTCAGTATCATAGATGAAGGTTTCTTCATTTAGTTGAACCTGTTTTTCTCCTTGTGCAATCAGGCACACACTAGGTTCATATAATCCTGAGAGCGGTTCGGAGGTCTCCGATATTCGAAATACCGCGAGTCCCGGAATAGCGGTTTCCAAAAATGGGGTGTGCTGCGTTAACTTTGCAATGCCTTCTGCAAGTAGAGCCATCTGTTGTGTTAGCTCAGCATTCATCGTCATAAATCAATCCGGTCTCTTTCATGTCATTAAAATAAGTATAACGTCAATCTCACTGACGGATCTCACAGAATTTTCGCCGCTCAGAGGATCAGGCTATCTTCTGGCAGAATCGCGATATACCAAGGTGCCAATCATCTCTTAGTGTGTATAGAGTGAATTAACGCAAAGACAAAGTTCATCCATTCATCACACTCATAAACGTTAAAAGGCTAAATATGCTAGACAGAAGAGGTTTTCTTATTGCCGGAGCCGGTATTACGGCAACGGGGTTTATGCGCGCGGCAAACGCTGGTAGTGCAGGGGGGCCTGTCAGAATGGTATCAGTCTCACATATGCCCGGGCGTTTACTAGGCAACCTGGAAGTATCCGCTGTTGGCCTTGGGGTTCAAAACATGAGCCGCAAATACGATACGTCAGTTCCCAATAGAAAAGAAATGTATGAAGTGATTCATACGGCGTACGAAAACGGCGTGACCTTTTTTGATGCTGCGGAAGCTTATGGACCTTTTGAGGTTGAACGTATTCTGGGCGAAGGTATCAAGTCCTTCAGGAATGAAGTCAAAATTGCCACTAAGTTTGGATGGAATATCGATCAGGAAACAGGCGCCAGGCTACCTGGTCTGAACAGTAAACCTGAACATATTAAAGCCGTTGTAGAAGGCATGCTTAAGCGTTTGCAGACTGACAGGATAGATTTACTTTATCAACATCGTGTTGATTCTGCTGTGCCTATTGAGGATGTTGCAGGTGCTGTGGAAGACCTGATGAAAGAAGGAAAAGTACTTAACTGGGGTCTTTCTGAAATGGGTATTAATACTCTACGACGCGCCCATGAAGTACTTCCTGTAACAGCCGTGCAGAGTGAGTATTCCATGTTATGGCGAGGTCCGGAAAAATCAGTTTTACCCTTGTGCGAAGAACTAGGTATTGGCTTTGTACCCTGGAGTCCGCTTGGTGTGCAGTTCCTTACAGGATGGATTGACGCGCAAACTAGGTTTGCAGAGGGTGATTTCAGATCAATGGAATCACGCTTCACCCCGGAGAATATTAAACACAATATGGCTCTGGTTAACCTTTTGAATGGCTGGGCGGAAAGAAAAAATGCGGCGCCGGCACAAATTGCTCTTGCCTGGTTACTGCACCAGAAGCCCTGGATTGTACCTATACCGGGTACGACCAACTTGCAGCACATGCTTCAGAACAGTGCTGCCGTAACCATTGAATTGTCTGCAAGTGAAATCGTTGAACTAAACACAGCACTGAATTCCATAACCATTAAAGGGGAAAGATTGCCCCCATTTGTTCAGGCATTTTCCGATGTTGAGGCGCCTATGCAGCGTTAGTTAAAACAGCTTACTAAACAAATCAAGCGGATGTAAAACGCAGGATGATGTCTGTTGAATTGTTACGACGACAGAACATGTAAAGCTGACATTTGTGTCAGCTGAACTTCATCAAAATGACAATATCTGCCTGCAACGATGGCCGTTTAACTATGCGATACCTGAGTTTGACGCCGACAACTGTTCATAAATAGAGGAAAGAAAATGACTAAAATTAAATTACTTATAATTTTTTTTGTTTCATATAGCTTTACCCAGCTAGCATTTGCAGATGACACCGCAAAACAACTCGAAGCCTTATCAGACAGCAAGTGGGAATGGATGGCAGCAAAAGATATTGCCCCTCTGCAACAACTCTTTCACCCTAACGCCAAGTTTGTCCATATGAGTGGATCCTGGAAAACGGCTCGTGAGCTGGAAATCATTAAAAGCGGTTCTATCTGGTACAAAAAGGCCGCCATTCACGACCGTGCCACAGAAGTTGTGGGTGATACAGGCGTTGTCTGGAGTCGCATTACACTAACTGCACATGTTCGTGGCAATGATGTAGAGAATGAATTTACGGTAACTGAAGCATTCAGCAAGGTTGACGGTGACTGGAAAATTCTTGGGCTCACCTTCAGTAAAGTGCGTGACACGCATGAAATAGAACATTAATACAAAGAGAATTTTTTATGAATAAAGTTAGATTGAATAACGGTGTAGAAATGCCAATTCTGGGTTATGGCGTTTTTCAGATAACCGACCCCGCCCAATGTGAAAAAGTGGTTACAGATGCTATTGAAACCGGTTACCGCCACATTGATACGGCGGCGTCTTATGGCAATGAGGAGCAAGTTGGGAATGCGATTAAACGTTGTGGCGTAAATCGGGAAGACCTCTTCGTTACCACTAAACTCTGGTTACAAGGTGCATCTTACGAGGGAGCGCTGGCACAATTTGAGCGCTCGATAAAGCGGCTTCAGATGGACTACGTTGATTTGTACTTAATTCATCAGCCTTACGGTGATGTACACGGTGCCTGGCGTGCCATGGAAAAACTGGTTGCGGAAGGCAAAGTGCGGGCTATAGGAGTCAGTAATTTCTCGCCAGACAGAGTGGCAGACCTCATCGCATTTAATGAAATTGTACCGGCAGTGAATCAAATTGAAGTTAATCCCTTTAATCAGCAATTACAAGCTGCGCCCTGGCTTTCATCTCGCAGTATTCAGGCAGAAGCCTGGGCCCCCTTTGCAGAAGGCCGAAACAACCTTTTCCATCACCCCGTGCTTCAGCAAATAGCCGATGAGTACGGCAAATCCATCGGGCAGGTGATACTTCGCTGGCTGGTTCAACGTCAAATTGTGGCATTGGCGAAAACGGTGAGTGTGGAGCGAATGAAAGAAAACATGGCAGTATTTGATTTTGCCTTGTCTGACGAAGACATGACAATGATCACGGCATTAGATACTGCGACCAGTGCGTTCTTCTCCCACCGGGATCCAGCCATGGTTGAATGGCTGACTTCCCGTAAACTTGACGTGTAAATCGTCATAACATTTGCTGGGTGCTTTCCGGCAATAACATCTAGTTTTTTGCTAAATATTATCGGACCGGCTTTTCGCCGGTCTTTTGTTTTGGAAATTAACAATGAAAAGAAAGCAAGTTTTTCAAGTCGTCGCCCAGAGCTATTTGTTCATTGCAGTGCCATTGTTGATACTGATGTCGATAGCCTGCTGCACATCCGATGCGAGTACCCATCTGTGTTGGTAAAACCTCAGGCAGACCATAAGCGAGACAGTACGTTTCATTAGAAAAATTGCTAACCGTAAGTTCGTTAATCAATTTATCCAATAAATTGATTTTTGATACGATATATACTCAATTCAACCAATGAGACATCGACTTTGAAAAAATGAATTTTGGGTAAAAGTGACCTGGAAGTAACAGCTATGGGTCTTGGTTGCATGCGAATGAGCTTCGCAGACAAACCCGCAGATAAAAGCGAAATGATAAAGTTACTGCATCAGGCTGTAGATGCGGGTGTGACATTTTTTGATACTGCTGAGGTATATGGCCCCTTTACCAACGAAGCACTACTCGGAGAAGCCTTTGCTAACGTTAACAAAGACAACCTGGTCATTGCCACCAAGTTTGGCTTTAAACATCACGATGGTGTTGGGCCTTTACCTTCACACGGGTTTGATAGCCGGCCAGAGCAAATTAAACGGGTAGCTGAAGCCTCGCTGAAAAGATTGAATGTAGAAGCCATAGATCTTTTTTACCAGCACAGAGTAGACCCTAATGTGCCCATCGAAGACGTTGCGGGGGCAGTTCAGGATTTAATTAAAGAGGGCAAGGTAAAGCACTTTGGCATGTCAGAGGCAAATGCTGAAACAATACGTCGTGCCCATAGTGTCCAAAACGTTACAGCCTTGCAAAGCGAGTATTCCATCTGGTGGCGCGATATCGAAGCTGAAATTTTACCAACCTGCGAAGATTTGGGTATTGGCATCGTGCCATATAGCCCTTTAGGTCGGGGGTTCTTAACCGGAACAATTACAAAAAATACCACCTATGATGCAAGCGACCTTCGCAGCAACAATCCCCGTTTCACCGCGGAAGCAATTGATGCAAATCAGGCAGTCGTGGACCTGTTAGTCGACATTGGTAAACAACATAATGCAACCCCAGCTCAAATTGCGCTTGCGTGGTTATTAGCGCAGAACCCTTACATTGTACCAATCCCGGGTTGTCGTTCGCTATCGCGGTTAAATGAAAATATGGCGGCTGCCGACATCACGCTTTCTGCAACGGACTTATCCCAAATCGAGGATGCAATGGCAGACATTGAGGTGGTAGGCGATAGATACTAAATCTATGCACACTTTGCAAAAGAATTTGTAGGGACTGAGACGGTGGCTGTTAGTTCATTTCGCATTTTTGCCACCGGGTGCGTTACTTCTCACACAGTATCTTACATAAGTATCTGCATAAGCAGGGCCACACCAGAACAACGTGGTCCTGCTTGATAAGTAAATCAGAAATCAGTGATTTTTAAGCTTATCAGCTACCGAGTCATAATATTCCTGTGTTAGTACTTCAGTCCAGGTAGTGGGATTCTCTGCACCGTACAATGCCAGGTAGGTAACGTCACTGTCCCTGGTTGATGAGTGCCAGTGTTCCGTATCCTCCGGGCACTTAATTATGTCACCCTCTTTGAGAATTACCGCATCTTTCCCTCTTTCCTGATAATAGCCCTGGCCATCGACAATTATCAAAACCTGCGCCGACGAATGTTTGTGCCAGTCTAGCGTAGAATTAGCTTTGAAAGTGGCTTTAGTAATGTTGTAGCCCAGGTCGTTATCGTCGTGAATGACAGCGTTCAGCCAGGCTTCCCCAATATAATGCGTATTGGGTGCCTTCATTCCCGCGGTGTAATACGATGAAACGTTATAATCTGAGTTTGCAGCGTAAGCAGTCAGTGGCGCTAATGTAAACAGGGCGAAGCTTAATTTTTTCATATTGTGCCTTTTAATTTTTAAATTCGCTATCCACAACATTTTCTATCTTGCGGATCATGCCATCACTTTTTGTCATTATAAATATTTCGCCAGAGCGATCCTGGCCGAATCTAAGGTCAATGCGACCCGGGCCTGCGATGACGCCTCTGCCAGGTAAAGGTAACTGTGTACCACCGCGTTTCTTATAGGTCGATTCAACTTGTTCTCTGAGTGTAGTCGTAAAAGCAAATTTAGGCGCAAGATGTTCGGGATTGTCATCATTTGCGTCAACCAGAGATGCTATGTCACTGTACCAGATATTACCGGTGGTCATGTCACCGAATATTAGCTTGTCTCTAAGTTCAGGGTGTTTAGTGCCTGAATAAATGTAGCCCCCTGAAATCGCATCGCCACCAATTTCCGCCATATGGGGGTATTGCAATACGGGGTAGGATGGCTCGATATATCGTTTAGGCAGGACACCTCTGATCATAACGGGCAATTTTACAAAATCGCCATCCCGTTTCACGGCATCGGGCATCATCAGTTGCGTTCCTTCGTAAATCGGATAACCGTAATTCTTACCTTTACCGATAATGTTGATCATTTCCCAGTTTACCTGACCAATATTGAAAGCCATAAGTTGCGGGGTATTCTGATTGTCTTTGAACCAAATCAACCGGTGGGGATTGCGTAATCCATAGGCCCAGATTTCAGGCCGCGCGCCTTTTAGCTTTACAAACGGATTATCATTGGGAATCCGGTACTGTCCATTTTCACTTAGGCTGGAATCTGAAGTTCGCTTTTTGAGGTCCGGAATAATCCGCAAAATTGTGCCAGCAACATTGTTTAAACGCTGCGCATTAAGTTTGCGTTCGTCCTGCATACCGCCAGAACCAGTTTCTCCTATGCCTACATACAGGGTTCCCCAATCTTCATCACCCGGCCGTGCGTAAGGATTAAATGAAAGCGCCCCCATTGGATGAATATGCCGATTCATGTCCATTCTCAATAACTCTCTGGCCGTTCCTTCAAATACATCATTTTTAGGATCGCTGTCCTGCCATTCCACCAATACGCCATAAAAACCATTATCATTGCCAAAAGAGGGCGTTTCTATGGTTTTCGTTACGTTATAATTGCTTAAATTCAGGCTTTTAAACGGGCCTTGTACTGGTTGAAGCGGGACATCGTTTTTCTTCACTTCAAGATGAATAGTGTAGAAGCGACCATTTTTACTGTAATCCGGATCAAATTGTATATTCACCAGACCACTGGCAAAGCCAAAGCTGTCATGAAAGGCAGGAAAGATGGTTTTAAAGTTGAGGTACTCAACAGGGACTGCCTGCTTGTCATCGAAAATGTAAAGTGGCCCGTTCAGATCAGGAACAAACCAACGCTCTGTTTCAGGCTCCTGTCGAATAAAATTCATCCGGGAAATCTGTGAAAGGGTATTACTTTCACTGGCCAAATCGCCAGTGACTGGCATGCTGATATAGTCTGACAGTACAAGTGTATAAGGGCTTTGCTCTGGATTACGCGGCTGACTGCCAGTATCCAGCAATTTTTCGATAGAAGATTGTGCCATTCCCCCCATTCGCGAATGGATATATGCCACGATATTTTTCATTTCAACATCGGTGAGGCGTCCCTTCCATGCTGGCATCATGGTTCCGGGAACACCATTTTCGATTAGTGCTAAAATATCATCAGGACTTGTACCATATAGCGATTCATCATCGGTTAAATCAGGAGGCTGATTCCCGCCGCTGTCCGTGATGATGGATATCTCCCGTCCCGCATTGATTGCACCTTCTGCCGCATCGCCGTGGCATGCAGCACAATAACTTTGATAACGCATTGCTCCGTTTTTAATTGCAGCATGGTCAGTGACCGCAGGTTCAGCGTGTGTGAAAGCGGGTGTTAAAAAGGCGGCCAAACAAAGATATTTTTTCATTACAAACTCCCGATATTCATTACCGGTATTGTTGCAAAGTGATCTGAAGCTTAACTGTCATTCAGCTGTCAGATTTGTCAGAAAGCACATTCTTTTCTTTTAACACATAGAAAACATCAACAATTTATGGAAAAACCAAAGGTGTTCTGCTGTTTACTCGTAGAAACGAAAGCGTTTCCGCCGTGTAAAGTCGCTATCGCTTTTACGATAGATAAGCCCAATCCATGCCTTGCTGAGCTGCCGTTTCGGCTGGGATCTGCACGAAAAAAGCGCTCAAATAGACTGGCCTTTACCGTGTCATCAATTGTTTCGCCGGTATTTGTAACGGAAATAGACGCCTGGCCGGCATTGACTTCTATGTGAATTAAGATTGTTGAGTCAGGCTCCGCATATTGAATCGCATTCTCTAAAAGATTACCAAGGGCACGATGGAAAAGGCCCCTGTCTACCTGCGCTTTTCCACTTCCTGTGCAGCTCACGTGCAATGTATTCGCGTGAAAATGCGGCTCTAAATATTCAATAATCTTGTTCGCCTCGACAGCGAGATCAACCGGCTCTTTCAAAAGCGGTGTTTGCCCAGACTGAGAACGGGATAAGAACAACATGTCATTGACGATGCGGGTTAATCTGTCTAATTCCTCAAGGTTTGAGTAAAGTAGCTCTTCCAGATCTTCCCGGCTTCTTCTTTTAGAGATAGCCAACTGCGTCTGTCCAATCAGGTTAGTAAGCGGCGTTTTAAGTTCATGGGCCACATTCGCGTTAAAGCTTTCAAGTTGCTGCCAGGCCACTTCCTGACGCTCAAGCACGCCATTGAAGCTAGCGCCAAGCGGTTGTAGCTCAAGAGGTAGCACTTTGGTATCTAAACGCTGGCCATTCACGCCTGGTTCTATTTTACCTGACTGAATGCTCAATGCATTGACGGGTTTCATGCCTGCCCGTGATATGACATAGCCCAATAATGCGACTAAACATGCCCCGAACAAAGTAAGGAAGAACATTTTCTGATTGAACGAATCAAACGTTCCCATATAGGGGGTTGAATCAATCGCCACCAAAAGTGCTAACCTGGTATTGCCCGACGACAGGGTAAGTTCGGTGTTCAATAAATACAGTGAGCAAATATCTTCACTCACGGAAACTTTTGAATATCCCATGGGCAGACTTTCCCAAACGACATTGTTTGGCAATTCAGGTACTTCACTAAACGTCTGCATGGTGGGTTTAACCCAATATTGAACACGACGACCTTCGATGGCGGATATTCGCTCGAGTTCATGGTTTAATGCATCCCAGCGGCCTTCATCTGCATAGTCCTGTATAGTCGGTAACACCAGTTTTTCTCTGAAGGTCAATTCCTGATGCATTTGGGTTCGGATAGCATCATGAAGGGTATATCGCAGCGTGAGCGCATACATTGAGACAATCAATATGGCTGCGGAAGCAAAGATGACGGCCTGACGGGCAGAGATAGAGTAATGATTGCTTTTCCACCACTTAAACATCCTGGTTGCCTCGCTCTTCAAGTACATAGCCCATCCCTCTAACCGTATGCAGCAATTTAGTCGCAAACGGGGTATCTATCTTGGCACGCAACCGTTTCACAGCGACCTCAACCACATTGGCATCACTATCAAAATTCATATCCCAAACCTGCTCTGCAATCATCAATTTAGACAATATCTCGCCCTCGTGACGGGCAAGTAAGCTTAGCAGGCTATATTCTTTTGCCGTGAGTTCTATTCGGTGATGGCTCCTGAATACTTTTCGGGACAGCAGATTAATGTTGAGATCGGCAATGTTTAATTCACTGATATCACGGGTATCGTTATGTCGTCGCCTTACCAATGCCTGAATACGGGCAATTAATTCAACAAGACTGAATGGTTTAGGCAGGTAATCATCGGCGCCTTTCTGAAGCCCTTTTACCCGTTCTTCAACATTACCCCTGGCCGAAAGCATTAATACCGGCGTCTGCTTCTTTTTTCTTAACCGCTCTAAAACCTGATAACCATCAATGCCCGGCAACATAACATCAAGAATAATGGCTTCGTAGTCTTGTTCTAACGCCATATGAAGGCCGTCGATGCCATCATCAACACCATCAATAACAAATCCATTTTCTTCCAGGGCTTTCGTGAGGTATCTCAGCGTTTTCTGTTCGTCTTCTACAATGAGTATTTTCATAAATGACTATATCGGGCGGTATTCAATATCACCAGCTATTAATGCTTTTTAATAGCTAACACTGTAATTGCACTGTGTTTGAAAATCCATTTTTTATAAATTTTATTAATATCATCGAATTACGCTTTCTTTTCGAATTTTGGCCGATTTTATATCTGCCTGAAACCTGACAAAAATGTCAGCTAAAAGACATCATGAAGACAAGTCGGATACACATACTGTTAACTATGTTGTTTCTTACGCACTGAATCTTCTTTCAAAAGAGGCTAATAGTTAAGTGCGTACGTTAAGCGTAAAAAGGAGAGGTTGGTTGAAAGCTGAAAAATTAAGTAGCGTTGCAAAAGGTTTATTTATCTCAGGCGTAATAACACTGTGCGCTTGTGCCTCGAGTGAAAAGTCTGAAAACATTGCGTTGAAAGAGCAGGGTAGTTTCGCTGTTGGCGGGTCGGTTATCACCACTGATGGTACTTATGATCCACAGACTCGCGGGCCTGAAGGACAAACGCTTCATGGTGATCATGCCTATGTCTTTTACCAAAAACCGGTTGATGCAAGAAAATACCCCTTGGTGATGTGGCACGGAATAGGCCAATTTTCAAAAACATGGGGAACCACGCCTGATGGCAGAGAGGGGTTTCAGAATCTGTTCTTGAGAAAAGGCTATAGCGTTTACTTGCTTGACCAACCGCGCAGAGGAAACGCAGGAAAAGGGACTGTAGCAGGCGAATATGTCCCGGTTACCGACGAGCAAAACTGGTTCAACATTTTTCGTGTAGGAAAATGGCCTGACTATTTTCCAGATGTGCAATTCCCTTCAGATCGCGCGTCCCTGAATCAATATTTCCGACAAATGACACCGAATATAGGCCCTATTGATATCGATGTGAATGTCGACGCCGTAGAGGCTTTGTTTGAAGAGATTGGCGATGGCGTATTGGTCACCCACTCTCATAGTGGCGGCATGGGATGGCAAGCCGTCTTGCAAAGCGAAAAAATTAAAGCAATCGTGTCTTATGAACCGGGTAGTAACTTTGTCTTCCCGACCGGTGAAGCACCATCGCCAAAACAGAGCTCAGCAGGTCCGTTAGTGGCTGTAGAAGTGCCCCTTGATCAGTTTAAGCGTCTTACCGAAATACCCATCGTGATCTACTACGGTGACAATATTCCTGAGCAACCTGACGACAATCCTGGTCAGGACGGATGGCGGGTGCGACTGGAAATGGCCTATGAATGGGCAGATGTCGTAAATAAATACGGTGGTGATGCCACGGTTATTCACCTGCCAACCGTGGGCATTTATGGAAACACCCATTTTCCGTTCTCCGATTTAAATAACCGTGAGATTGCCGAACGCATGTCTATGTGGCTAGACAGTAAATCACTAAACATTCGTTAGGAAAATCATTAATTATGGAGAACTACTGATGTCAAAATACCTGCTCAATACAACAAGCATATTGGTACTCATTTTCAGTTCATTGTCTGCTAACGTTAAGGCAGAAGTCAAAGACCCATTAAACGCGCGGCAACAGGCAATCATCCCGATTGCTGCGCATACCGCATCTGGCGATATCGCTGCGTTGAATATAGCGCTTGCGGATGGCCTTGATGCAGGACTCACGGTGAATGAAATAAAAGAAATATTCATTCACGCTTACGCCTATGTTGGTTTTCCGCGCGCACTGAATGGCATTAATGCATTTAATCGTGTTGTGGATAACAGAAAAAGCAACGGCATCAACGATAAACTTGGAAAAAGCGCGACGCCAGTTCCTGAAAACTTCGACAACAACGCCTATGGGCATGAAGTCCGAAATAGCTTAGTGGGACGGGATATTTCTAATCGCACGACCGGTTATGCGGCTTTTGTCCCGACCATCGATGTCTTTCTGGTTGAGCACCTGTTTGCGGATATCTTTTATCGGGATGTACTTTCAACAGCAGACCGTGAACTTGTCACCATTAGCATGCTTTCAACCTTAACCGGCACCGATGCTCAACTTACCGGCCATATGAATATTTCCATGCGCGTGGGCTACAGCGCAAAGCAGCTTCTGGCATTTACACAGGTGCTGGCGAATGACGTTGATGTAGCAGCCGCCAGCCGTGCATTTAACATTCTTACGACAATATCTGATATCGATGTAAGTGAACAACCTACTCGGGTTATTGTCGATTCAGGCAAATCAACGATTACCGGTTCTGCAGATAAATTCTCAGGCAAAGCCATTGTAAGCTCTATATTTAAGGCGCCTGCATCGTCTCATTATCGTGGTGGCATCGTGAGTTTTGAAAAAGGGGCAAGAACAGCATGGCATACACACCCTAATGGTCAGACACTGATCGTCATTTCCGGAAAAGGCTATGTTCAGCAAAAAGGTGAAGAAAAGTTGCTTATGGAAGAAGGCAGTGTAGTGACTATTCCACCTGACACCTTGCACTGGCACGGCGCTACTGATGAATCGCCAATGGCTCACGTAGCAATATCTACCCCAGAAGCAGGTTCAACAGTGAGCTGGCAGGGTTTTGATTAAGCACAAGCGATTGACCAAATAGCCCGCAGCAAAATTGCACTAAAACATATTGAATTTAAAAACGGAAAAATAAAAATGAGAGCGGTGTCATTACTTACACTATCACTCGCACTTTTGTGCGCGGGTAGTGCCTTTTCAGCAACCAACGTAAAAGTGAAAACGCCATTGGGTGCAGTAGTAGGGGTACAACAAGGCAATGTGGATGTATTCAAAGGGATCCCCTATGCAGAACCTCCGGTAGGTGACCTTAGATGGCGGGAAACCGTACCAGTAAAATCATGGGAATCGGGTGAGGCTCGGAGCGCCGATGCCTTTTCAGATATTTGCCCCCAGGTTAGATTTGGCGATCCTGAAAGCTGGAAAGAAGGGATGTCGGAAGATTGCCTGTATCTCAATATATGGCGCCCTCATGAGGCGGAAACGAAAGCCAAATTACCGGTAATGGTATGGATCCACGGTGGTGCTTTTGTTTTCGGTTCGGGCTCGGTTGATGAGAGTATAGGTAACAGCTTTGCCGAAAGCGGGGTTATTCTTGTCACCATCAATTACCGGCTAGGACGCCTTGGGCATTTCGCTTTTCCAGCGCTAACTAAAATGCATGGTAATGAAAGCAAAGGTAGCTATGCTTATATGGATCAAGTGGAGGCGCTTAGATGGCTGAAGGCTAATATTGAAGCATTCAATGGTGATCATAATAATGTTACCATTTTTGGTGAATCCGCTGGTGGCGTATCTGTGCATTCTCTATTGAGCATCGCAGACGCCGAAGGCTTGTTTCATAAGGCCATCGTGCAATCGGGTGGCGGCCGTGACGGAGTGTTAACAGCCCGTCCCTTATCAGAAAACAACGCAGATCCTCACTATCCCGAGTCGGCCGAACAAATAGGCATTAACTTCGCCGAATTTGCTGGCATAAAAGGAACTGACGAAAAAGCACTGGCACAACTCATGGCATTGCCTTTTGAGGCAATAGTGGCCGGTGGTGCAGAAAAGGATCCTGACACTGGTAAGCCGATTTATTCCGGCCCTATAAAAGACGGTAAATTAGTTCAACGAACAGCTGAGACCGCCTATAAACAAAATATGTTCAACAAAGTACCTTTGATAATCGGATCTAACACGGCAGAAGTGCCAGCGGGGTTTGTTAATGCGTCTTCAAAAGACGCGCTTTGGTCTGCCTTCGGTGAGTTCGCATCAAACGCAGCAAACGCTTACGATCCGCAAGGTAATCGTGAACTGGATGAAGTGCTAACCTATGTGAACACTGACAAAGTGTGGGCAGAGCCGGCGCGTTTTACTGCGAGGATATTTGCAGAGCATGATTTACCTGTCTACGTATATCGGTTTGGTTATGTACCCGAAGCACTCTCAAGCAGTCTCCGCTATGGCGCGCCACATGCCTCCGAAATTCCTTATGTATTCAATAATCTAGATGCTCGTCGCGGTAACTTACCCATTACCGAAGCCGATAAGAAAGTATCCGGTATGTTGAATGCCTATTGGGTCAACTTTGCAAAAACTGGCAATCCAAATGGCGAAGCTTTATCAGAATGGTCCCGGTTTTCGGGTGAATCATCAATGCTTCTGAGAGTGAATAAAGCCGGAAACACCCGTTCTCTTCCAGATCCGACAACCGAACGACTCGACGTAGTTGAGAAGGCGGTAAATTCTAAGTATTTCTAGATAGCAGACAATTTAACGCGTGGATGAAAGCTGACAAATCTGTCAGCTTTTTGTCACTAACAAGACGGCTCATACCAGCAATAATAGGTTTTTAACGTTGATAAGGAACCTCATTTTGCTGATCAAACACCTTTCTGTTTTATTATTCAGTTCAACGCTAGCCTTCTCTCAGACAGCCTTTTCCGCATCTGCAGACGAAAATCCGTTTACGCTAGTCTACAAAGGCGCCATAACGGAAAACTTGCCAGATGAAGTCAACATACACCCGGTAACTTATGATTTACATGGGATTAAAATCGCAGCGAATGTTTATACGCCGCCGGGATATGACGTTAAAAAGCGCTACCCAACCGTGGTAGTTGCTCATCCAAATGGTGGTGTAAAAGAACAGGTAGCAGGGCTTTACGCACAGCGATTGGCTAAGCAGGGTTTCATCACCATCGCCGCTGATGCAGCGTACCAAGGGGCTTCCGGTGGTGAACCTCGCTATATAGATATACCCGCCAACCGCATAAGTGATATTCACGGTATGGCTGATTTTATCAGTACTTTCAACGGTGTTGATGCTGACAAAATTGGTGTGCTGGGCATTTGCGGCGGTGGTGGCTATTCACTGGCCGCAGCACAAACGGATAAACGCTTTCAGTCTGTTGCAACGTTATCGATGTTTAACTCTGGTCGAGTGCGTCGCAATGGCTACATCGACTCTCAAATCGACACCATCCAAAGCCGTTTAGCTGACGCCTCTGAGGCTAAAAAGCTTGAAGTTGAAGACGGAACTGTCGAGTACGTGGGTGGACAGAGCCTTACGAGAGAACAAATCGCGAAGTTACCTTTTGAGCTCTACCGGGAAGGACTCGAATACTATGGTTTTACCCACAAACACCCAAATTCACAAAGCAAATACACCAAATCAAGCCTGCTTGAGTTAATACGCTGGGATGCAACCGATCATATTGATTTAATTAATCAACCGTTATTGATGATTGCGGGAAGTGAAGCCGATTCTCTTTATATGAGTGAGAACGCCTTTAATCTTGCGGTGAATGCAAAAGATAAAAATCTGTATTTGCTAAAAGGTGCCAGCCATATCGATACATACTGGAAAACAGAGTACGTCGATGATGCTGTCAGAAAACTCAATGCCTTTTTCAAAGAGACACTTTAGAGCTTTACAAGATGGGCAGTTAGGGGAGGTCGCCACAAGTAAACTGTTTGCTTCCCCTGACAGTGAATTCATACATACCTCACACAATCTATTAATTTAAATAATAAGTTTATGCAGATTATTACCACTAATCATTACTAGGTACTGCTGATAAATTAAACTCTATTATTCACAAATAAGATAAATCTATGCTCGCGCTTGTCCGCATCGCTTTGAGTAAGCCTTACACGTTTGTTGTACTGGCGTTACTCATTCTTATTCTCGGCCCGTTGTCTGCTATGCGCACGCCAACGGATATTTTCCCTAACGTAGATATTCCTGTTATTGCCGTTGCATGGCAGTGGCGTGGGCTGCCGCCAGATGAAATGGCTGGGCGGATCACCACACCCTTTGAACGAGCGCTGAACAGTATTGTGAACGATGTAGAGCATATTGAAGCTACGTCATACACAGGGTTCGGTATTGTGAAAATTTTCTTTCACGACTCGGTCGATATCAATATGGCGAACGCGCAGGTAACCGGTGTCGCACAAACGCTGCTACGACAAATGCCGCAAGGAACCCAGCCACCACTCATCATGAATTATAACGCTTCTACTGTACCTGTGTTGCAGCTGGCGTTATCGGGGAAAGGGCTTACCGAGCAACAGCTTGCGGACCTGGCGATGAACCAGCTCCGCTCGAAACTGGTCACGGTGCAGGGGGCATCCATTCCCTGGCCATTTGGTGGTAAATCAAGACAAATTCAAATCGGTCTGGATCCTGATGCCTTACGGGCCCGGGGCTTGTCGGGGCAGGATGTAGCCAATGCACTGGCAGATCAAAATGTCATCATTCCGGCTGGCACCCAGAAAATTGGAGAATTTGAATACGCTATTCAAATTAACAACGCACCTGCCACTATGGAAGAAATTGGCGACCTACCGGTAAAAACTGTAGGCGGAACTATCGTTTATATTCGTGATGTGGCTAACGTGTACGACGGCAGCGCTGTACAGACTAACATTGTGCATGTGGACGGCGGTCGTTCTGTGTTGATGAGCATCTTTAAAGGCGGGAACACCTCAACGCTGGATGTGATAGATGGGATTAAAGCTAGAATCGAAGAAGTGCGCGACGCGTTGCCTGAGTCCCTTGAAGTGAAGCAAATTGGCGATCAGTCTATGTTCGTGCTCAACGCTGTTCACGGTGTTGTTGTCGAAGGTGTGATTGCAGCGTTACTCACCAGTTTGATGATCTTGCTGTTTCTCGGCAGTTGGCGTTCAACCGTCATTGTTACGCTATCCATTCCGCTATCAATATTGGGAGCCATTCTGGTGATGTCCCTACTCGGACATACCCTGAATATCATGACTCTTGGCGGACTAGCGCTTGCTGTGGGCATTCTGGTTGATGAAGCCACGGTAACTATAGAAAGTATCAATTATCACCTCGAACAGGGAAAACCGGTAGAAAACGCGATTCTGGATGGTGCCCGGCAGATAGCTGTGCCGGCATTCGTGTCATTACTGTGTATCTGTATTGTGTTTGTGCCAATGTACTTCCTCGAAGGTGTACCACGTTATCTGTTCGTGCCTATGGCAGAAGCGGTAATGTTATCTATGCTGTTTTCGTTTCTGTTGTCGCGCACACTCGTGCCCACACTGGCGAAATACATGCTGAAGCGACATCAACTACATGATGAATCGATGGCGAAGCGAGGCTTTTTCAATCGTTTTCAAGGCGGCTTTGAAAAGCGCTTTCACAGTATGCGCGAACGCTATCAGGCTACTCTAGACCGTGCGTTGCATGCCAGAAAGGTTTTCATCTTTTCCTTTATGTTAGTGGTGATTGCCTCGTTTGCATTACTCCCTTTCATCGGCCGTAACTTTTTCCCGGATGTAGATAGTGGCCAAATTGCTCTGCATGCAAGAGGGCCGGTGGGAATGCGGGTAGAAGAGACCGCCGCCCGTTTTGCAGAAATTCAGGACGTGATCCGCGAGGTGATCCCGCAGCAGGAAATCAGTGCCATGGTGGATAACGTGGGCACCTACATTTCCAGTATGAACACCATCTATTCCAACACCGGTATGATAGGCAGTTCCGATGGCGATATCAGTATATCGCTCACCGCAGAGCATGCGCCTACGGCAGATTACATCAAGCGATTACGTGAAGTGTTGCCGGAACGGTTCCCGGACATGACATTTTCGTTTTTGCCCGCAGATATTGTCAGTCAAATTCTTAATTTCGGGGCGCCTTCCCCCATTGATATACAAATTCGCGGGCGCGATCTAAACGCCAGTTTCGATTTTGCCAACGCGATGCTTCGGGAGATCAGGGCGATCCCCGGCGTGGCTGATGCGCGTATTCAGCAGTCCAGACAGGCGCCTGCTATTAAGGTTAATATCGACCGTAATCAGGCCGCTTTTGCCGGTATTTCCCAGCGCGATATCAGTAACTCTTTGGTGGTGAATCTGGCAGGGTCAGCTCAGGTTGCACCAACCTTCTGGCTAAACCCGGCTAATGGCGTGTCTTATCCTATCGTAATGCAAACGCCCCAGCATCGTATCGACTCGCTCACTGAACTGAATAATGTGCCAGTCAGTGCGTCAGGGGGAGACGCCGAACCATCTGTGCTTGGCAGTATGGCTTCGTTTTCGCGCACCCAGTTAAACGGTGTGTATTCAGAATATAACATCGAGCCCATGGTCCAGATTTTTGCCACCACACAGGGGCGGGATCTGGGGGCCGTTGCGGCTGACATTCAGACTGTCATCGATAAATTTGAAGCCGAAAAACCACGGGGCGCGACAGTGGAAATGAAAGGGCAGGTGAGTACCATGCAGAGTGCCTATACGGGCTTGCTCACAGGGTTGATTGGGGCGATTTGCCTGGTGTACTTCATCATTGTGATTAATTTTCAGTCCTGGCGTGATCCGTTCATTATTATCATGGCGTTGCCGGCAGCCATCGCCGGTATCGTATGGATGCTCTTTACCACAGGAACAACATTCAGTGTGCCCGCGTTAACTGGTGCCATTATGTGTATGGGTGTGGCAACTGCCAACAGTGTGCTGGTTGTTAGCTTTGCCAAAGAGCGTCTTGAAGCGACGGGCAATGCTGTACAGGCGGCACTTGAAGCTGGGTTTGCCCGTCTTCGCCCGGTACTCATGACGGCGTTAGCGATGATTGTCGGCATGTTACCTATGGCATTAGGATTTGGTGAAGGTGGAGAGCAAAACGCGCCACTTGGCCGTGCGGTTATTGGCGGCTTGCTGTTTGCCACTGTGGCAACACTGTTTTTTGTTCCGGTGATCTTCAGCGTACTTCATCGTAATGACAGTAAAATTATCTTAGACAAACCGGTAGAGGAATAATTATGTCTGAACCACACATTCAACCAGGCTCTCGCCGGGGCAAACTGGCACTGGCGTGTTTAGGCGTTGCTGCCGTTGCCGTCGTTATTACTGGGGTTTTATCCCGCCAGGCTGATAGTGAAGAAGTTGCCACATGGACACAAGAAAGGCTTATTCCAACCGTATCTGTGGTGAAACCGACCTATGGGGTTAACACGGAACAATTAGATTTGGCTGGACGTTTGCAGCCGTTCAGGCAGGCCTCGATTTATGCCCGTGTTGATGGCTACATTAAGTCCTGGGATCACGATATTGGCGCATTGGTGAAAGCCGGTGATATTCTGGCTGAACTGGATACGCCGGAACTGGACGAGCAGATGATGCAGGCGCGGGCCGACGTAACCCGTTCGAAAGCGGATGTGGAGTTAGCCGAATCTACCGTCAAGCGTTGGCGCAAGCTGGTTGAAACCAATGCGGTAACCGCGCAGGAACTGGAACAGCGAGAAAATAGCTATCGCTCTGCCGCAGCAGCTCTGGAATCTGCGGAGGCGAACTTGCGCAGACTGCAAGTACAGAAAAATCTGGCCAGTGTTCCTGCACCATTTGACGGCGTAGTAGTTGCCCGAAACAAAGACACGGGGGATCTGATTAACGCGGGCTCCGACGACAGTATTCCGTTGTTCCGTCTGGCAGCAACAGAAACACTGCGCTTAAATGTTGATGTGCCACAGAAATTTGCCCGCCAGATGTCATCCGGTGTGACTGGTACAATTTCCGTACCTGAAGACCCTAGCGCGCAGTACGAAGGCAAAATTGTTCGCTCTAATTCCGCCGTCGACCCGCAAACGGGTACAATGATGGTGCAGCTTCTTGTGGATAATGCCGAAGGAAAACTCTTACCAGGTAGTTATGCCAGTGTCAGCCTACCGCTAGCCAGTGCTGAACCTATGATCACTGTACCAGCCAGTGCGCTTATTTTTAACGCAGAAGGTTTGTCGGTAGCGGTCATCGACGACACAGCGGAAACGGCCAGGGTGAAAGTGATGCCGGTAACGGTGAACCGTGATTTAGGGCGGAATATTGAAATTACCCGGGGTATAACCAACAACGCTGATGTCATCTCTAATCCCCCAGATGGCATTAAAACGGGCGATGAAGTCAGGGTAGTGAGTAACAATAACGGTCAGTCATAAGCATAAGTAAAATGAAAACAAAACTGAACGATCTCATCGCTTTTATCGCGGTGGCAGAGGAAGAAAGCTTTACTCGTGCAGCTGCGCGCCTATCGGTGTCGCAGTCTGCATTAAGTCATACCATTAAAGGTCTGGAAGAGCGGCTGGGTTTGCGTTTGCTCACTCGCACTACCCGTAGTGTGTCGCTCACTGAAATTGGTCGCAAACTTTACGATTCAGTCGCGCCCAGACTCACCGAAATTGAAAGTGAGCTGGATTCGCTAAATGCATTGAAAGATTCTCCGGCGGGTACCATTCGCATTTCTACTGCCGAGCATGCTGCCCGGGCATTTGTGTGGCCGAAAATCGTCGCGTTTATGCGCGAATATCCTGATATCAATATTGAAATGACAATCGAATACTCATTAACCGATATCGTTGCAGCCAAATACGATGCCGGTGTTCGCCTAGGTGAAAGTGTCGAAAAAGACATGATTGCCGTGAGTATTTCCCCTACCATGCGTATGGCTGTGGTTGCTACGCCGGCGTATTTTGAAAAGTTCGGTAAACCGCAGGAACCCCGTGAACTGTCTGAGCATAACTGCATTAACTTGCGTTTGCCTACCTATGGGCGCCTTTTAGTGTGGGATTTTGAAAAAGACGGACACGATGTGAATGTGCGGGTAGAGGGGCAGTTCACTTCTAATAAGTCCAGTTTCATTCGCGAGGCAGTACTGGACGGCCTTGGTTTGGCCTATCTGCCGGAAGATATGGTGCTGGAGGATATTCAGGAAGGAAAACTTGAGCGGGTATTAGAGCCCTGGTGCGACGTGTTTCCGGGTTACTATCTTTATTTTCCTAACCGAAGTCAGTATTCACCAGCCTTTTCACTATTCGTAGAAGCGATGCGCCAACCATTGCCTGGAGAACAGGAATAAACACGTGAAGAAAATAGTGCTGGCCGGTTTAACGGCCATTAGCGCAATGACAGCCGCTGCCTCTGAAATTAATACAGTGAGCTGTCAGAAGCAAAAAAAAGCGCCACTCATACTATTTCTCAGCAGAACCGGCAACACGGCTGCAGTGGGGGAAATGATTAAACAATTTACAGGGGGAGATACAGAATCGCTTTCCCTGGTTGAACCTTACCCGGAAAACTACCAGCAAACTGTGCAGCAAGTCAGGGAAGAAAACGAAAATGGTTTCTTGCCCGATCTGGTGTCGTTAAAACATGATCCCGAACGCTACTCAGAAATTTTCATTGGTTTTCCGACCTGGGGTATGGCACTACCTCCGCCCGTGAAAGCGCTTCTTAGTGCCACTGAACTGCGCAATAAAACCGTGTTTCCTTTTAATACCAATGCCGGTTATGGCCTGGGAAGCAGTATTGATACATTTCGTAAGCTTTGTGTTGAGTGTACCGTTAAGCCGGAATTTTCAGTAAAAGGCGGTATTGAACGGAACGGTGTGCTTCTGGCTATCAAAGGAAAACGAGAAGTGGAAGTGCGTGGTGAAGTTAAGTCGTGGCTTGAAACCGAATATTGCGCCGTTGATAAAGCCGCAAATTTAGATGAAGTTTAAAAAATGTTGCCCTAAAAGGGAGGGCAACATCTGGGGTTGCGGTATCGCTCACATGCCCTGTTGTTGATAGCCGCACTAACAAATCTGACATCCTTTGAAGCAATAGTTAAATGCTTAAAATCAGAGAGCGTTATGAAATTAATTCAATAATGCGTTCATTTTTTTACGTGGAATTCCACTGAATTATTTATAAGAAAAAGTAAACCGCCTTATGAGTAATACCCATCAATCTTTTTAATCCCTCGTGCTGAAGATGCGTAGAAATTGTTCAATCACCAGTATTACGTTATCGAATGAAGCAAAGGAGTCAAAGATGGAGAAAAAAGCGCAATTACTAACTGGAAAAAAGGCGCGCATGCGAGTCGTAACTGCATTCATTAGCGTAATCGCAAGTTCATTCTGGGGCACGTCGGCTATGGCTGAGGAACTTAGGTCTGCAAATGATTTCTCGTATATCCGAGACAAAGAGCAACGCTCGTTGGCGCTGTTCGGCGAAATGAGTAAGGTCATACAGCATCCACGATGTATGAACTGCCACCCTACTTCTAATAGCCCTTATCAAGGGATGACAATGCGACTTCATGAACCCCCCGTAACGCGCGGTGAAGACAATCATGGTGTACCTGGAATGCAATGTCAGACTTGCCATCATGACTCGAATACAACAATTACCGCCCAAGCTGAAAGCATTAAAAGTATTCCCGGGCATCCAAAATGGCACCTTGCGCCCGTTGAAATGGGCTGGGTCGGAAAATCACTAGGTGAAATCTGCCGTCAGCTCAAAGACCCCACCCGAAACGGCAACATGGATAGCGAAGCACTCATCCATCATATGACTAAAGATACTTTAGTAGGCTGGGCCTGGGCACCAGGAGAGGGACGCGAATCAGCGCCCGGGTCCCAACAAATACTGGGTGATTTGACACGAGCCTGGCTGCAAAGTGGGGCTGCTTGTCCCTCAAGCTAACGCATTCCGTACATTGATGAGGATTTATCATAAGCCTTTACTGATTTTATGCATTGTTGGCTAATGGCAGCGCGATAAAGTAGAACTTTACACTACACTGTTAGATGCGTTTCTGAAGCTTAGACCATGATAGGTTCACAAGAGGTTTAAACGCTAAATCATGCTACAGATAAATAACGAATAGAATATCCCTCAGAGGAGAAAGCAATGCCTACGTATCAAATTAATGTAAACGGCCAGTCCCGGGAAGTGGAAGCCGACGCAGACACACCATTACTCTGGGTGTTGCGGGACGATCTGGATTTGCCCGGCACAAAATTCGGCTGTGGTATTGCAATGTGCGGTGCTTGCACCGTGCATTTGGCTGGTAACGCTGTACGTTCTTGCTCGGTGCCGGTTTCTGCCGTAGGCAGCAATGCTGTCACCACGATTGAGGGACTCTCTGAGAAAGGCGACCACCCATTGCAAATAGCCTGGGTTGAACTCGACGTCGCCCAGTGTGGCTACTGTCAGACTGGTCAAATCATGAATGCCGCAGCGTTGCTAAAGCGCAACCCTAACCCCTCTGATGAAGATATCGAGGCGGCAATGACAGGCAACATTTGTCGTTGTGGAACATATTTGCGCATTAAAGAAGCCATTAAAACGGCAGTGAAAGCTTAAAAAGGGGGGGACTATGAAAGCACAGCAAAATACCGTTACTTCCACTGGCCGCCGTCAGTTTCTCAAAGCCTCCGTTGCGGCATCGGGCGGTTTGATGATCAGTTTCAGCTGGCCGGGCAGGGCTGCTCATTATGAAGATAAAAACCATAGCGACAGCGCCACCGAACTGAATGCCTATCTGCTAGTAGATACCGATGGCAGCATAACAGCGATGGTGCCCAACCCGGAATTTGGTCAGAACGTGATGACGTCTATGCCAATGATTTTGGCCGAAGAAATGGATGCCGACTGGCATCACATCACAGCTAAACAAGCCGACTTTATGCCAGAAGAATTTGATCGCCAGTTTACCGGCGGCAGTCAGTCTATGCGTCAGGGCTGGAAGCCTCTTCGGACTGCCGGTGCTGGTGCCCGTACCATGTTGGTTATGGCAGCTGCGGCAAAATGGCAAGTGCCTACGTCTGAAATAACGGTTAAAAACAGTGTGGTTTCTCACGGCTCGGGTAAGTCAGCCAGCTTTGCGGAACTGGCAGCTGATGCAGCACTAATGACATTACCCGACAATATCAATCTGAAAAACCCAGAAAATTTCACCGTTATCGGGCAATCTAAAACGAATCTGACCGGCAACAAGGTGGTAACCGGTCAGCCCATGTTTGGTATCGATTACAAGGCTGACGGTATGCTAACTGCCGGGATTGTGCATCCGCCTGCGTACGGTACTACGCTGGAATCTGCCGATCTTGATGCCATCAAATCCATGCCGGGCATCGCCGATGCGTTTGTATTCGATTCCATGGAAGACGACTATACCCGTAACTATTTCGATACCATCGGATTTACTCACCTGATTGCCATTGTGGGCGACAAAACCTGGTCGGTGCTGAAAGCGAAAAAAGCGCTGCAGGCAAAGTGGAAAGCGGCTGAGGCATCCACTCACAAGATGGACCGGTTCGGCTCACTCACTGATGTAGCTGTGCCCGCTGGCCTGGAAAGTACCGGCTGGCACCACGAGCAAATGGAAAAGCTGCTGGATTCAGATTTACCTGTACTGCGTAAAGACGGCGATGTGACCTCTGTTTTCAAAAATACCCCAGTCGATCGGCAGCTTGAACGCACATATTTTGCACCGTATCTTGCGCATAACTGCATGGAGCCAATGAACTTCTTCGCTAACGTCACTAACGAAGGCGTTCACGTTGCCGGGCCTCTGCAGGCGCCGGGATTCATCGCGGGTACAGTTGCCAAGCGGCTTGGCGTACCAGAGGATAAAGTACACATCGAGATGACCCGCATGGGCGGTGGATTTGGCCGACGGGCATATTCCCATTATCTGGTGGAAGCGGCTGTAATTTCAGCAAAAGTGAAAAGGCCGGTTAAACTGATGTACACCCGTCAGGACGATATGACCATGGACGTATATCGCCCCACCTACATGGTACGATTCCGTGCGGCTTTAGATGAAAACAATAACCTTGCTGCTTATCAGGTAGATGGTGTGGGAGTACCAGAGCATTGTGTTGCACATAATCGTTATCCTGCTGGTGCGGTAACGAATTATCTTGCCAGAGGAGCTGCTGTAGCGTCGAATATTTCAACGGGAGCCTTTCGCGCCCCGCGTTCAAATTTTATGGGGGCATCAGAGCAGGCTTTTCTCGATGAAGTGGCCGAAATGGCAGGCCAGGATCCTATCGACTTTAGACTGGCGCTGTTTGATAAGGCCTTAAATGAGCCGGTTGGTGAGGCTTACGATTACGATGCATCCCGCTACGCTGGCGTGCTAGAGGAAGTACGGGCAAAGTCTGGCTGGGACACTATGGGCGACGATGTGAAGAAAGGCGTCGCTGCTTACTATTGTCATAATTCTTATGCCGCGCAGGTGATTACGGTGACAGAAAAAGGCGGATTACCAAAAGCCGATAAGGTTTTCAGTGCCATGGACTGTGGCATTGTGGTGAACCCCATTGCCGCCATTAACATGGTACAGGGGGCGGTGATTGATGGTATAGGTAATGCGATGTACGGCGAGATGACCTTTACCGATGGCAAGCCGGATAAGGATAACTTTGACCGCTACCGGATGATTCGGATGAATGAAATTCCTGCCTCTGTAGATGTGAGTTTCGTGAAAAACACCATCGATCCAACAGGTCTCGGTGAACCGCCGTTCCCGCCGGTATTTGCCGCGCTGGCCAACGCACTGTATCAGTACACTGGAGAACGTTTTTATGAGCAGCCGTTTATTAAACAATTAAAAGGTTGAAAGATAATAACGTTGTGCTTCTAAGCTTCCGTGATGGCTAAATTAATCGGCTGGGTTACATAACCCAGCCGATTAATTTAGCCAAAGAGCAGACAGAAAATTGCATCAGTAGGATGCAATATGTTTAATTCATCAAAACGCCCAAATCCAAATCTATAACAGAATTAATATTATTTGAAAAAATAGCTATTTAATAACATTAGGGTCATGCATTTTTTCGTACGAGAAATGATGAGTATCTTGAAGACTGTTATCGGAAAAATCGAACTCACCGTGAATAACGATATGTTCCCAAGAAACGGTGGAAGATGTTCTGATTTTTTCTAAGATTGCGCGCCGTTCCAAGACAGACGATGCATCAAGTAGCCGCTGAGTTAAATACATATAATTCCAACAGACAATTGCGTTCTTCATCACACGTTTACAGTTTTCGACTTCCTCTTGTTCTTCTCTTGTCGCCAATGAAAGTCCAGTATGACCAATTGCGAGGGCGCGATCGAGTTTGTTACCACTTTCACCTTTATTGAGTTGCTTATGGATAGCTTGCCGTAACTCCAGGCTGTCGATGTAACGAAGAATATGCAGAGATTTTATTATTCTACCGTACTCTTTAAGTGCTATATATAGAGGGTTGCTATCCTCTGTATAGGAATTTAATCGTTTGAAAATCTGAGAGGCTGTCGTGTGACCAAGCTTTATCGAAACGATCACTCTTAATATTTGTTTCCACTCTTTTTCTATTAGCGGTCTACGTATCCGCCCATCGGGTAGGACCGGGTAGCTTTTGCTGGAATATGACTTTTTCCCTTTAAATGCGTAAAGCTTTAAGCGATGAACATTTTTTATTCGAGGTGCAAAAGAAATATTCAGAAGATGAGATGCTCCAAATACCATTTCAGTATATCCATGGGTATCGGTAACATGCATATCTGATTTTACAACTTCGTTTTTTAAAACGCCATCGATCATGTAATGCGCTTCGCGCTCACTGCCACTGATGACTTCAACGTGAGGGAAAAGATTTCTACTATCAGAAAACGCATATGCTGAGACGACGGGCTCACGCCCTCCATACCTAAATGAGTTTCGCGCGTTTAGAGAATCTTTTGGGACTGTGTATTTCATGCCGTCGCTGGACGTATGAATTTCATTGTCAACCAAATAAATGCTAGTTAGAGCCATTTTTTCAACATACTGCATGATAGCGTTACATGCCTGATTACAGCTCTCCGATGTGAGATAGTTGTTCTGTGCAGTTACTAGCGTTGAGCTTTTTATTTGTTTTGATATTTTTGAGAATTGATGCTGACTAAAATGACATCCTTTGCCGATTAATCCTGCGACTAATGCACGATCTTCGGGACGTTGTTTCACATGAATGTTTGAACGATGAACAAACTCATTAAGAAAGCCGGTCACCCGGTTAACAGTAGATAGAACCTCACACAAACTGACACGTTCTTCTGCAGGAAAGAGGTCGATTTTGGCTTCTTCCAATTCCATCACATCTGCAGCCTGCCTTCTGTAGGCGGATAACTTAAAACCGCCCAGACCATCTGTCTTCAGGTACTCATTTTCATTGTTGAGAAGATGTGTATTTGTCTCTTGGTACTGAGCATGTATGGTTAGCTCAAGCTTATCAAGAAGTCTAGTTGGGTGTTCAGCCTCAGGTATCCCAGCTTGATCTAAGTAACTCTGTATATCACGCTCGAAAGCGTCTTTACTGATTAAGTAATCTTCTAGAGATTGATATTTATACGAGTATTTAATCGATAACACATCCCCTTTAATGGCCTGCATAATGTGATCAAACAAAACAACCTTGTACAGGGATACTTTAAATTTTTCTTTGGTATCAATATATTTACGCTCCTTATCAGTCATAAAATCGACAGGAAATGACGCGTCCACTTTTCCTGATTTCTCCTTGAATTTCTCAATGGCTTGATAGAGCGGGCGGTTTATACTTTGCTCATCAAATTGCAAGCTTTCTACCAACTTGTTGCAGCGTTGCTGAAGTTTCAGAGAGCCTTCTTCGAGAAAATGGTAAAAGAGCGCCTCGCCACTCATTGAATTCAGATCTGATTCTACTTACTCGACAGTATCTGCCAATTGTCCCTTTTTAGATAACGTATTTTTCAAAGATGCCAGGGCACGCTCAACCTTTTCCGCGTTATTGATGGAGTCATCTGTTAAGATTAATTCAATATTTCCCAACGCCTGTTGAAGCTCTTTTGCTGACAATACTAAATCGTGAGTATGCTTAGTCTGAGCATGCCTGACACTGTAATAATGTTCTTTTGCCTTCTTATCTGCTGTGTTAATAGCGCTTGTTACAGTTTGAATGAGTGTTTCAACAAAAATATCTTGCAGTGTGAAATACTGATGCGACGTGAAAGCGACCAGTTGTAAATACCGTTTATTGGGTGCTAACTGACCGATTTGGAGGATTTGTGCCCGCTGCACATTATTGGCGTAGTGCTTCAGGCCTTCAGCATTTAGATTCAGAGCGTTATACGCAGGCTCAATTTGTGAGAAGAGCTCGTGAAGTATGTTGAATGACTCCACATTCTTACTAATTTCTGTCGGCTTTAACTTTTGGCTAAATCGCTTAAGTAGAGTAAGCCGGTACCTTTGTGCATTCCCATCTGTTTTTTGTTCATACAAGCTATCTAATTTTGTTTTCGCAGTCGTTGTAAGCTCACGCTCCAAATTGGTTAATAGTGTATGCTCATGCTTTTCGTATGCTGTTCGAATCGTTTGTTCAACAGTACGAAAATTGGGGATTTCTATAAACTTCTGACGAAGTTTTGTCACTAGATTATGAAAACAAGATTTGAAAGAGCGTTGTGATAATGCGAAATTATGGTTTTCTTGCTCAACTATTGCTTGTGCTTCGGGAGCGTCAAAGGACCTAACGCCCATGAACTCAAGAATGATTTTTCGATGTCGTTTCTTGCTATCCCATTTATAATCCTCCCACTTTGGAACCTGTTGTGCCCCTAACTGGTTTGCAATAAATTTCAGATCAGCGGGAAATGCGTCATCAAAAAACTGATTTGTATAGCAAAAGTAACGGTAGGCAAGCGCTATGTATACTTTATTTGACATGGACCGTGTTGACGCGACAATGCTATCTGTAAAAGCTTTATCGATGTACAAGTAACGTTTTCGTTGAACACCAGAGAATTTTGGCGGGCGATCATGCTCATCTTGCGTAAATAACCTTGACTTGCTCATAAATTAAAAAATCCATTTTTTTCATGAGACCACTATAGAACGTTTTTTAATCTTCTTCCCGGAATTTTTGGTCGCAATCTAAACAACCGATGTTGAGATTAGGCTTTCCCCAGATAAAAGTCTGACAACCTTTGCAAATATATTTTACCCGACCGGATTTTGGTTTAGGTTTGGTTGTCGTTACCGTATCTAAGAGCGTTTGATCCGGCCGAGCAGTCTTGATCCGAATCTCAGGAAGCGTAGGAACAGGTGTAATGTTAGAGGAGTCCTGTTTATAGGATGCTAGAGCGGCCTCCCTATAGCCCTTAGGCTCGTACTTTGGATCAAGCGTCACGACTTTGCCTTCATCATCATAAGCAATGATTGGCGTGTCTTCTCTGAAGATTGGATAGCGATCAAATAATGGAAACTTAAAGCCTGAGCGAACCAATTTACGGCATGCCTTGATGAATAACCCATCTATAGATACATAGTCCATCATCGCTTCGCCGGTTTTGGTGCCGCCAGGTTTTGCTGTTGATGATGGTATTAAGCCAATTTTTTCCATTTTGTCAGCCCATTCACTATTATGGTACCCGCGGCGACCCGGCTTTCCATGATGTGCTTGCCAGATATGTACCATTTCATGAACTAGTGTCTGACAAATCTCCAATAGAGGAAATTTTGCGAAATATTCCGGGTTGATTGCAATTTCATCAATACTTTTTTGGCTGTCATCAATCCACCGTTGAAATGAAGCATATCCCATCACTCTGTTTTGGCGGTGATACGTGAAGACTACCGGAGGCAGCATTCCGCTAAAAAGCGCTTGATTGAAAAAATCATAAGCGTAGATTAACGATTGATAAGTTTCACTGGTAGGCGAATTCATTAAATCTATTCTTCCTTCATAACTTTTCACATATTTTTGGATCATACAATCCAAAATCTCCATCTTAATTTTAAATATAATTGATAGGTATCAATAGGTTATCTGGGAGAAATCTGGTTGACCAGATCACACCTTAATAGATATTGAAAATCAGCAACATTTATTCCATTCATTAAAATTATTTTTCGCCATGCCTTATTCCAAAACTATAACGTATTGAGTACATTCCGTCCTATTTTAATTAATGGAAAAGTAGGACGGTTATTTTTAAAAGTCATTTGGGGGGAGGCCAGCAGAAGCGCTGAACTCAATATAAGGGGATTTTACAGCGCAATAATTTGAGATTTGTAGTGTCCGAGTGCTTCTATATGAGAGTTGTACCATTGCTCTAACCCTCCACGGTAATTACTTCCCGACAGGGTATTGTGCTCGGCATTAATTACCATTAGTGAATGCTCAGCCACCTTTTCAATACGCTCTCTGGGAATTATTAACATCTCTGCTTTGTTAATATTACTTTCTATAATATCTAAGAAAATATTTTGTTCTTCAGGAATATCATCGAATACCCGCCGTGCATACTTTACCAGAGTGGGGTGTGCGGGCATGATAAGAAAGCCTGTCTCATCTAAGATAGATTGACGTCGTAGTATGCGACCTAAGACTTGTCTGAAATATAATTCCGTGGTGACGACAGAAAGATAACAACAGACTGACAGTCTGGGAATGTTGGTACCTTCGCTAATCATGCCAACAGCGATGATCCATTTATCCTGATTGTATTTAAAATTTGTAATTCGTTGTTGAGCATCTTGGTCTTTGCTTGTTACTACAATGGATACTTCGCCCAACGCCCGGAGTAAAGTTTGAATAACTCGCGCATGTTCAATCGTCGCAGCGACTATCAGTCCAGCTGCATTTGCTTGAGCTAACCTTATTTTATCTAAGCGCGTTACACTCTGTTTGAGCAGAACGGTGATGATCTCGTGATGGTGTATCACGTCTGAATACTGGCATTCGCTATCTGAGATAAGCTCTTCGAAGGAACGAAAGTAAGTGACTCCCGTTTCATCGCGAACCGCTATACTTTTGTTATCTACTGCAGTGATATGAGGTAGTCTGCAAACCCTATCATTAATCGCACGGTGCAAACCATACTGGTAATCTACACATAGTTCACCACTGGTGATGCAATACGCCGCTAGTGAAATAGGCGTATTATTTGATCGCCAAGGCGTGCCGGATAGGGCCAACGAGTACAATGCTCTTCCCTGGATGAAGGATATTATTTTCTCACCCCAAGCATTGGCGTTCTGGATACTGTGCCCAGCACAATGGTGAATTTCGTCAAAAATAACAAATACACGGCTGTGCTCAAAGAGTTGCCAAAACCAAACTGGTTGGAACGACATGCTTTGATATGTTACCGACAGACCAGCATCACCCAACTTCCCTTCAAAATTCCGTCCGATCGTGTCTTCTAACGTTTCTTTAAAATCAAGGGCTACGGTCGTTGAAGGCGAAAATACCACAATATAGTCAACCATATCGTTTTCCAGAAGATACTGACTCAGGGTTGCCGCCATATACGTTTTCCCTGCACCTGGTGTTGCAAGACACATATAATGAGAATGGGGTATCTGAAATTTTTGTTTTGCGGAGTTGACACACTCCACCTGCCACTCACGGAGAGATGTATGAGACATTTTCTGCTTAACGTGACTGATAGAGTGCGAGCAATTTTTCATAGCCACTGACTTTTCCAAGCAATTTTGATGTTTTGTCTTTCGATGCCTTGTACAGGTTTTTGACTTCATCAGTTAATTCAGTTTGTATATCTGTCCATTCTAAAAATGCCTCCGTTTCGCCCATGGCACTTAACAACTCTACCTTGTTGAGTTTTATTTTCTCAATCAATTGTGACTTGAGGTCGCTGTTTTCATTTGCTTGGTGAGTCTCAGTCTGCAATGCACATTGATAGTGTTCAGATTCGGAAGACAAATGGTAGACGGTACTTCTTCCATCGCTTCCCTTTAGGGCAACGACATGATGGCGTTTAACGAGATCTTGCAGTTGTCTGTACATGTACTGACGTGCTGACTTTAACTCAGTATGTTGTGTAAGAGGAGAGTGAAAATACACATGAGTTAATTCTGTGACGGTAAATTGTTTTGGCATGTTGTCTTTAACAAACGTATGAACATCAAAATCAATACGTGTCGTATACATTTAGTTGCATCCCTTTGTAGAGCTGTCTCGAATTTCGCGACATCTTACTGTGTCTCTATCATCGAGACAATGAAAAATTCAGTCTATTCACCTCATTATGACAAGCTACGCGTTTGGCTGAAAAGTAAGCGTGTAGAGAAAGGGCTTACCCTCCGTGAATTGTCCACACTAACCGGGATCCATCACTCTATTTTCGGTAAAATAGAACAAGGACGCCGACGCGTTGATTTAGTCGAATTTGTTGAATATTGCCAGGCTTTAGACGCTGATCCTCAAGAGGGGCTCAGTATCATTGTCTCTTCTTTATCGGCTAAGTAGTCAGAAGGATTCGTTTGTCGATAGTCGATTAGAAAAAGCTTCATTACCATTGAGATATCGCATTGCAGATTGAATGTCTTTCCAGCCGACATACTGCATCAATTCGTGTAACGACCATCCTTGCTGATTGGCCCAATGAGCAAATCCGCGCCGTAAAGAGTGACTACTAAATGCCGTAGGGTTTGGTATGTTTGATTGAGATAAAACACGCCGGAGTATGGCAGGGATACTGCCAGCCCTGACAGCGTATTTACTGATTTTTCCCCACCTATCAATTTTGCGAAATACAGGCCCATTTTGCTGATTTATCTGCGTTGCATACTCTGACATGGCTTTGACGGGGCATAATGTTTGAAGCGCAGGCATTTCAAAATACATACCCTGATTATAACGGTCTGTTTTGGACTGCCTCACATACCCACGAAGATACATATTATCTATGATGTCCAAATCTTCAAACATTAAGCGGGATAATTCGTCACTGCGAAACCCTCTCCAAAACTCCAGTAAGACCAGTGCTTTATCACGGTAGCCGCGCATTACACTAGCATTGTTATCAGAAGTACAAACTTGCGCATCCAACGATGAAGTAATCTGATTTAAGTGCTCTATTTGTAAAGGGTGCGCTTGCTTTGGCTTTTTACTGTGAATTGCTTGGATCCCTCGCATGATTTTCCGAACATGTTCAGAAGAGCAGGGGTCAGCGAACCCCTGCGCTCTATGCCATTGGCTGAGAGCAGCTAGACGCGTCTTCAATGTGCTGGAGGCTAAGATATCGGCATATGTCACCAGATAGCGTCCGATATTTACAGGCGTCGTGGGTAACTTGCCGCCCCAATGCACCTCAAAATGCTCGATTGCAGAGCGATACGTTTTGCGTGTGTTATCTCGGGTAGCCGCATGGATATAACGTGAAATCCGCTCGGCGATTTCCTGCTCGTTTGCTTCATTTTGTTGTGAAAGTGATTTCGTCACGGTGTGATGACTCCGTCGGGTCAGTACAGTATTAAATAATGAGAATAGGGGGTAATGAAGAGTCAAGATAGTATAATTCAAGATTATCGCTTGTTTATATTTCCCTATTTTGATTTCGAATGCTTCAAACATTATACTGTATATACATATTACGTAATACAGTACATTATCATGGCGCGAACCGGCGTGACGCTGACAAACGTTAAACAAGCCACAGAGGCCATCATTGCGCGCGGTAACAGTGTGTCGATCGACGCTGTGCGCGCAGAGCTCGGGCATACGGGCTCAAAGAGCACTATTCATAAGCATTTGAAACGCTTAACCGAAGGGGGCGCAAATGCGCCGGTAGAAGTCTTACTGTCTGAAGAATTACAGCAGCTTGTAAGCCACGTTGCGGCGCGATTAAAAAAGGAGACGCATGCCACGTTGGTTGAACGTGAAAGTAGGTTTAAAAAGTCACTTGACGAGCAGGCGGCTTGCGCAGTCGCACTATCGGAGCAAAACGATACGTTGCAGGCTCAGATTGCGCGAGCTAACAATGACATCGCTGAATTGACTCAATATGTGACTGACATCACAGCGGCGCGCGATACAGCACTTCGCGAGTGTGATCGTTACGAACAACGGCTCGCATCAATGACACAGGAAATCCAGTTACTGACAACGCATAATCAATCATTAGAGGACAAGCACGTGGATGCGCGTGCGGCGCTTGAGCATTATCGTGCGTCTGTCGCGTCTCAGCGTGAGCGCGAAACCCATCATTTTGAAAGTACGATCGCACAACTCAATCATCAACAACACGCGTTGACGCAAGAGCTGGCCGGCTTAACCGGCACCAACCAAGAGCAAAAACTTACACTGGCGCGATTGGAGGTTACATTGTCTCAGGCGCTTAACGATCACAAAGCATTGGCAGAGCAGAACCGCTTTTTGGAAGAGGCACTCGCGCAATCCCGCAGTAACAATCAGCGTCTTGAACAAACCGTCGAGAGGTTAGAGCACGCATCCGATCTGCTTCGCGATGATCTGTCCTCTTCGACTGACGCTCTGAATACACAAACGATTGCACTTAATGAAACTCGCCAACAATTAGTGGCAGCTGACGCGACGGTAAACACACAAGCGCATCTGATCGCAGAATACATGCACCAAACAAACAAAACGGTGAAAAAAACGAAGAAGTTAAGCGTAAACGATGATACGCCGCAATGATAATGCTGTTGATGCGTAAACGACACAAGATGTTATGTAGCGAACGATAAACATACCACCTTATCAAATGAACAATGTCTCACCAGGTGAGCACATCGACCGTCTGCTTTTCTTATGACATTGCTGTGCTCAAGATCCAATCCCTACCGTTGTTCATGACGCTATCGGTGCTGGGGCGCTGCGCAGCATAGCCTATGCGTCCCATGGCATCGTCATGATTTGCCGGCTGAAGATCAGGCATTTCTTACACTCTCAGTGCCTTTCAAAATTGTAATTATCATGTAATCCCACCGCCATGTAGGTCATGGCGGATTTTGTCAGTTTTGGCCAGTGTCTGCGCGTATTTTGCGCAGCACGGTAGTCTCTTAGCCCTCCTACATCTGTAACAACCGGTTTGGGTTCTCAAGAGATTTTTCAAACAACACGACATAGACATAAAATCAGGGAAACACATGACTAACACTAAATCAAAGGCGACAAGGTTGGGGTTTGCAAAGACTCTTTTGTCTGCTTCCATCGCAGTGGCTATTTCACCCACGCTGGTTGCACAAGAGCAGGCCGGCACCACTGAGGCGGATGTAGAAAAAATCGCAGTGGTCGGTACGCGTTCAGCGCCACGCTCGATAGGAGATTCTGCGGTACCTGTTGACATTATCAGCGCAGAAGAATTTAAAAGTACGGGGTCCACCGACATCACGACAATGATGCAAGCCGCCGTGCCATCCTTTAATGTTAACGACCAACCAATCAATGATGCTTCAACCCTAGTACGTCCCGCGAATTTAAGAGGGCTCGCGCCGGATCACACCTTGATACTGGTGAATGGAAAACGGCGTCATCGCTCAGCGGTTATTACGTTTTTAGGTGGTCAAATATCCGACGGTGCGCAAGGGGCTGATATATCCGTCATACCGTCTGTTGCACTTAAACAAGTTGAAGTATTACGGGACGGTGCGGCAGCGCAATATGGCTCTGACGCAATTGCCGGCGTGATCAACTTTGCGCTTAAAGATGACGCTGAAGGAGGCCTAGTGGAATTTAATAAAGGTCAATATTATGAAGGGGATGGCGCAACGACGATGGTCGCGGGCAATGTTGGGTTGCCATTGACTGATCAAGGGTTTGTCAATCTCTCTCTAGAATATCGAACGGCCGATCCCACGTCACGAAGCGTACAACGCGATGATGCGGCGGCGCTGATTAACAATGGCAACACGTTCGTTGAAGATCCGGGGCAAGTCTGGGGGAGTCCTGAAATAAAAGGGGATCTTAAGTTTTTTGCCAATGCAGGTTTGGAGCTTGATCAAAACAGTGAAGCGTATTTATTTGGTAACTATGCGAGACGAGAAGTGGAGGGCGGGTTTTACTTTCGAAACCCACACAACCGCGGTGGTGTCAATGATGGCGGAACCAATGACAGTGGTGAGCAATTATTACTGGTAGCCGACTTGACGCCAGATCTATCGGGCAACTGTCCGACCGATATAGCTGTCGGCTCAAATGTGCTAGAAAACCCTGTTTATATCAACCAAGTTGCAAACAATCCTGATTGTTTTGCATTCAACGAACTCTTTCCTGGTGGATTTACCCCAAAATTTGGGGGGATCGTTACTGATGCTTCATTGGTTGTTGGTACTCGTGGAGAATTGGATAACGAGCTAAATTACGATGTCAGTGGTACTTATGGTACTAATGAAATCGATTATGCCATTAGCAACACCATAAATCCGTCATTAGGACCGGAGACACCAACATCGTTTAATCCCGGGCGCTACATTCAAACAGAAGCGAGCTTCAATATCGACATCAATAAGTATATTGATATTGGCGGGAATGAACCGTTGTTCTTAGCCGGGGGCATTGAATATCGATATGAAGCGTTTGAAGCCATCGCTGGGGATCCAAAGTCCTACGAAGTAGGCCCTTTAGCCGCACAGGGATTTGGTATCGGTTCAAACGGCTTTCCTGGGCTAGCCGCTCGGTTCCAAGGCAAGAATAGTCGTAATAGCGCAGCGCTGTATATTGATTCGGAGTATTTCTTTAGCGACGATTTTATGGTGGGGGCAGCTATTCGGTACGAGGACTTTAGTGATTTTGGTGACACAACCAAAGGCAAGTTGTCTGCGCGCTATCAACTGAATGAAACCGTCGCAATACGCGGCGCCATTGCAACTGGATTCAAAGCGCCGACCATAGGACAATCGAATGTACGAAACGTCACTACCGCGTTCAGTGCAACGGGATTGGTTGATAGAGCCACGCTGCCGCCGTCGGATCCGATTTCCATTCAAAAGGGGGCAACAACGCCCCTCCAACCTGAGGAATCTACGAGCTACAGTGTAGGATGGGTAGGAGAATTTGAAAATGGGTTATTTGTTACCATCGATTACTTCAATATTGAAGTTGAAGATAGGATCAGCACAACGTCGCGTATCACCCTCACGGAAGCGGATATCAATGCGCTTCTCGCCCAAGGCGTCACTGACGCATCGAGTTTTAGTGAAGTGAGTTTCTTCACAAATGACTTTGCAACGTCAACACAAGGTATTGATGTCGTCGCTAATTATTCAATGGAAATGTTGGGAGGAGATACGGTTTTTTCGTTTGCGGGGAACTGGACCGATACAGAAGTTGATGATGTTAAAACGTTCGATGTGAATGGTGAGCAAGTCCAAAACATTTCACCCACTCGCATTCGAATGATTGAGGATAATTTGCCTGAATACCGCTTCAGCCTGACTGGCAATCATACGAATGGCGATTGGCGGGTATTAACGCGCCTTAATTATTTTAGTGACATTTTTGAAGATCACATCGATGCCGGTTTACCCATAGAGGAAGTGGGTGCGGAATACACGGTCGATTTTGAAGTTGGTTATCATATTAATGAATCATTTATTATGACACTAGGCGCTCGAAATGCATTTGATAACCTCCCTGATGAAAATGTGCTTTATGATACCGAAGTGGCGGGTTCAAAGTACCCAACGACGTCACCCATTGGCATTAACGGCGGTTTCTATTATTTAAAAGGCGTGTATACCTTTTAGTCCAACGGGCGTCTCGAACTTACACTTGCGTGTGTTCGAGGCGTCAGCTACGCAATAGAAAGATGACCGTGAACGTGGTTGCCTGCTCATCTGATCCCACTTGTATATGTGCACCGTTAACTTCAAGAACAGATCTCGCAATGGTTAATCCTAATCCAGCGCCTTGCCCGTCACGTTTTCGAGATGGATCCGCGCGGTAGAAACGATCGAAAAGGCGAGAAAGTTGAATGTCAGGGATCTTATTACCTGGGTTTGAAATCGATATCAATGCTTCGTTATCCTGTATTTGAGTAGATACGGTTACTTCTGCATTATCGGGAGTGTACCGAATGGCATTAGATAACAAGTTGCTCAGTGCTTGTCGAAACATCGATTTGTCGCACATTAACGTTATTTTGTGACCAATAAGTTGAATGCTGATGTGCTTCTCTTCGGCCAAGAGCTCAAAGTATTCGATTAATTCACCGATTTCTTTCTGACAGTCTATCCGCTCAGCGTTGGGTTTGATCAAGCCATGCTCCGTTTGTGCTAGTAACAACATGTCACTGACCATTTTCGACATTCGCTCGTACTCTTCTAAGTTAGAATATAAGATGTCAGTGTATTCATTCGTCGAGCGTGGCTGATTGAGTATGACTTGGGTCTGTGTAGTCAGGTTGGTGATAGGCGTTCTTAGTTCATGAGCTATGTCAGCGGAAAAATGGGACAGCTGCTCAAACCCGCTTTCAAGTCTCTCAATCATCGCATTAAAGGACTCCACCAGATTAGCAAGCTCCACTGGGACTTCGGTGGGTTCCAACCTGATATCCAATTTATCCGCGGTGATGGAACCGATTTTGCGACTGAGACGTCGTAAGGGGGAGTGACCACGATAAACAGCAAACCGCGCGGCTAAGATCGTAATAGCCCCAGACAATACAATGATCCCCCACAATGTTGTCTCGAAGTCTTCCATATAGTTCATATGAAATTCCATGTTCGAGGCAACGATGACTTGATAATGTGTTTGGCTGTTGCCGTCTTCAATACGCACGGTTATTTCCGTTGCCCGTAACATATGTTCGCCGTCGAAAAAGAGGCTTAACATGGATGGCGTTATTTGTTCTATTTCATACGTATCCCCAGGGTATTTTTCTAGCACCGCGCTCTCACTGCTAAAAATAACTTCGTTGTCTTTATTTTTAACTAAATAATAGACACCGTGATGCCCAGAGACAGCTTGGAATAATATGCTAGACGGTGCGACCCCTTCATTATACGCTGTATTAAGCTTGCGTTTCACGGCTAGAAACACCTCATTCAGCTCATCTGCATCCTGCTCTTCAAAATGCTGAGCAATCGATTGCTGCACCATAAGACTTATAAACGTTAGGCACACAAAGATAGTGAGCCCAACAAGTATAGTGACCCGAAAGGCGAGAGAGCTTGGTCGCTTTGATAGATCCTTAAGATTCATTACTGCACATTTTATATCCCATCCCTCGCACAGTCTGAATGAGCTTTGGTGAAAAGTCATCATCGATTTTTGCTCGAAGACGGCGAATGGCGACATCAATCACATTGGTATCGCTATCAAAATTCATATCCCATACTTGCGAAGCAATAAGAGAACGCGGCAATACCTCGCCTTGGCGTCTCACCATTAATTCTAATAAGGTGAACTCTTTAGTTGTCAGGTTTATTGTGCGCCCACTTCGCGTGGCAATACGCGAAGGAATGTCGAGCTCCAAATCGGCTATGTGTAAAATATTATTGGGCACGGACGTGCCGCGGCGGATCAACGTACGCACACGCGCTAGCAGCTCAGCAAATGCAAACGGCTTCACTAAGTAATCATCTGCGCCGAGCTCTAAACCTTTAACACGGTCATTCACATGATCACGAGCAGTAAGAAAAAGAACCGGTGTATGATTGTTAGACTCTCGTAACGATGACAATATTTTCCAACCATCGATATCAGGCAGCATGACGTCTAAGATGATCAACTCATATTCACCGAGCATGGCTTTGTGATGGCCATCGAGGCCGGTCCGAACTAACTCAACAACAAAGCCCGATTCAGCAAGGCCTTGTTTGATGTAGTCTCCAGTTTTTGTTTCGTCTTCAACGACTAATATTTTCATGCGATGTTCCGCCCGTGTTACTTATGATAAGCCCGCTTACAATATTAATGTACCTAACGAAACCGTGAAACGAAACACCTACTATGTAGGTCGCTTTGTAATTTCGCTAATGTCCCGTAATCTTAATGCTGAGCGCTATCAAGATGTTAGCCCTTAGGTCGCTGATTATGCAATGAAATCCTTGCCTTTGATCTATGATAATCCGTCTAATTGCATTTATTACCGAATTGTAATGTAGGGGTAATCTGGTTGTCAGGCGAGGGTGCTAACATCATCAGCCATTAATAAACAGTCATTGACTGCTGTCTGTCAAACACCAAGGAACGACGAGACCGTGAAAAGCGCCTTCATTCACTTAATTATTGTGATTGCATTGCTCAGTGTGCAAATGAGCGAGTCATTTGCATTCGCGCAAATGCCATGCAGTGACGAAATGGCAGCGGAGATGGAGGTCGGATCTCACGATATGCACAGCGCTCATGACATGATGAAACACTCGCAAAGCGATGATATGAATGATTGTTGTCAGCAAGATTGCTGTTGTCCAATGGCGATGTTTCATATTGGTCTTCTCTCTAGTCAAGCTCATTCGTCACCCGAAGGCGTGTCGCTGAGTATTCAGTCTCTTAACCCAAACCTAAACCAAATCTTTTTAGGTGGATTGCAGCGCCCTCCGAAACACTCTCTCATTTAAGCAGGATAAGTCCGTCTAGAATCCGGGCAATGATATCGCTTGTTAGTCGAATGTTCGTAGCAAGCCATTTATTTAAACAATAGAAATGAGAAAGTAATTATGTCAATTATTACGCATCGCTCGATGTGGATAGCCTTGGTGTTTGCACTGTTTTTATCAGCATGTACCGACGCAACACAGATAAATAACGATTCAGAGGCAGTGACTGAATCCCCGATAACGTCCTTAACAGTCTACAAAAGCCGTTCTTGTAAGTGTTGCCAAAAGTGGGTGAACCATATTGAAGAGCACGGGTTCGACGCAGACGTATCCAATGTTACGTTAATGTCTCGAATTAAAGACAAATATGGTGTTGCGCCTAATTACCGTTCGTGCCATACGGCATTGTCCCCAGGCGGTTTTGTTTTTGAAGGTCACATTCCAGCAAAATTCATTCAGCAATTTTTAGACAATATACCTGAAGGCGCCATCGGACTCAGTGTGCCGGCTATGCCAATTGGCTCACCTGGTATGGAAGTCGGTGATCAATTTCGTCCTTATCTTATTCTGCAACTCAATGACGATGGCAGCGCAACCACTTATGCCGAAGTTAATACCTATGAGGAGCAATTCTAATGAGACGCTTTTCATTTCATGTCATTGTACTAATGACGCTTTTGAATACTGGGCTCGCCCAAAGTCAAACCAAGTCGGTATTGACATTGGAGCAGGCTGTTGAAATCGCGATTAACAACGATCCTTGGCTTGTAGGCAGTGAGTATCGCGAGCAAGCCATTGTTTCAAGTAGCGTGGCAGCCGCTAGTTTGCCGGACCCGGTAGTTAATATTGGTTTAGCGAACTTACCAACAGATGGATTCGCATTCGATCAAGAACCCATGACGCAACTTAAGGCAGGGGTTTCACAGATGTTCCCCAGAGGGGATTCGTTAGATATTCGTTCTCGTCAATTAAGAGAGCAAGCCGCCGAGCACCCATTAATGCGTGCTGATCGCATCGCCCGCACACGTGTGCAGGTCTCTGATATTTGGCTTGAAATTTATCGCGCGCAGCAGAGTATTAAGCTAATCCATCAAGATAGGGCATTGTTTGAGCAACTCAGTGACATTGCCAAAGCGAATTATGCGACCGCCCTTGGACGCGTGCGACAGCAAGACATCATTAGGGCAAAGTTAGAATTGACGCGGTTAGAAGACAGATTAACAAAACTACAAGCACTGGAAGAACGCGCCACAGGTAAGTTATTGGAATGGATCCTAAAAAACCAGCAGTCTGCACGCCTACTTGGCTTTGATGCATTTAGCGCGTTGCAGTTGCCTAATACATTACCTGCCATTGCAAAAATCACTGACAACACGTTGTTAATGGTAAAAAGGAAAAACCAACAACAGCTCGCGGAATTACTCGCAGATCACCCTTATATTTTATCCATTAATCAACGTATCAGAGCGAGTCAAACCGGGGTTGAGTTAGCTAAAGAAAAATACAAACCCCAATGGGGCGTAAATGCCAGTTACGCTTTTCGCGATGATACCCCGGCAGGTGCAAGTCGAGCTGATTTCTTGTCAGTCGGTGTTAGTTTTGATTTACCTATTTTTACTGAAAACCGTCAAGACAAAGAAGTCTCTGCAGCCGTAAATCAATCAGAAGCCATAAAGACTGACAAGTTACTCGCACTGCGCGAAATGATGTCTGCCATCCAGTCGTTATACGCTGAGCGAGAACGTTTAACTGACAGGCAATCGTTATACAACGACGAGTTATTAGCACAAATGCAAGAACAAGCAGATGCGTCCTTGAATGCCTACACCAATGATGACGGCGATTTCGCCGAAGTTGCTCGCGCGCGTATCGCGGATTTGAATGCGCGTATTGATGCATTGGATATCGATGTGGATCTCGTCAGAACAAACATTCGACTTAATTATTACTTCAATACCACCGCAGGTATTTCCAAGACTCAATTCGGAGAACAATAATGAATAACACGAAAGCCATTATTTTAGGATGTGTTATCGGCGGTGCAATGACTGCGTTAGCATATACATTCCTACTTCCTTCTGATGCACCATCTAACGCAGCAGGGCAAAGCACAGAACCCCAGCCACTCTATTGGGTGGCACCGATGGATCCCAATTACCGTCGTGATGAACCGGGTAAATCTCCGATGGGAATGGATCTCGTCCCCGTTTATGAGGAGAGCACCGGAGGTAATGAAGGTCCGGGAACCATTAGCATATCACCCAATGTAGTTAATAATTTAGGGGTAAGAACAGCATCGGTTCAACGCCGCTCGCTGCATGTCCCTATTCGTACGGTTGGCTATGTGCAATACAATGAAGACACTTTGATACATATCCACCCACGCGTTGAAGGTTGGGTAGATACACTGCATGTGAAAGCCTCGGGAGAGTATGTCAAAAAAGGCGAACCATTGTATTCGCTCTATTCCCCAGAATTGGTCAATGCGCAAGAAGAGCTGCTGATCGCGATGCGCCGCGGGAGCGACGATTTGATCAATGCTGCTCGGTCGCGGTTAGATGCGTTGCAAATGCCAAATGAAGCGATTCAGTCCTTAATATCGAGCAAAAAAGTTCGTCAAACGATCACTTTTTCGGCACCGCAAACCGGGTTTGTTGACAATTTAAATATCCGCGAAGGATTCTTTATCAAGCCAGGCAATACCCTCCTATCCATTGGTGCGTTGGATGAGGTGTGGGTTGATGCTGAAATCTTTGAACGGCAATCCGCGCAAGTCACTGTTGGACTTCCCGTCACAATGACGTTGGATTTTTTACCCGGCAAAACATGGGAGGGTGAGGTTGATTACGTCTACCCCACACTTGAACAGAGCACTCGAACGCTGCGGGTTCGGTTACGCTTTAAAAATGCCGATTACGCGCTTAAGCCGAACATGTTTGCCCAGATCACAATACATTCAGACTTTGACTCAGACAACGTTCTTGTGCCATCAGAAGCGGTTATCAGAACCGGCACGCAAGATCGTGTTGTCTTGGCGTTCGGTGACGGGCAATTCAAGTCCATTGCCGTAGATGTAGGTCGAGTGGTAGAGGACTACACTGAGATTACTACAGGTCTCATCGACGGGGATCAGATTGTCACCTCTGCACACTTTTTACTCGATTCAGAAAGCAGTATCAGTTCAGATTTTAAACGGATGGAAGCACCTGATGCACTCCCGTCGTCGGTTTTTACCGAAGCCACCATCACCGATGTTATGCCCTCACATAACATGATAACAGTGAACCATGGCGCCATCAGTGAATGGGATTGGCCAGAAATGACAATGGATTTTACTGTCGCCAACCACGTAGACCTAACGCGTTTGCGGCAAGGTATGGGGGCGCATATTGAAATTAGTAAAGAAAACGATGGTCAGTATGTGGTAACGACGGTGCATATCATTGACGACAATGCTGATACACAGACTATAAATGGACGCACTATATGGACTGAAGCAACGATTAATTCGGTTATGTCCTCACACAAAATGTTAAATCTTGACCACGGAGCAATTGAAGCGTGGGATTGGCCCGCGATGACAATGGATTTCTTTGTTGCTGACACTATCGATTTATCACAGTTGGAAGCTGGTATGGATTTGCATATTGAAATCACCAAAACCGGTGATAGCGACTATCTGGTAACAACCATCCATGTAAAATCAGCAGAACCAAGTTCAGCGCAAAGCGCAGTGGTGACAGGCACCATTAATGCCATCAATACGCAGTCTCGTGTAGTCAATATTTCACGTGAAGCGATCCCAAAGTGGGATAGGCCTGCGGCAACTCTTGACTTTACCGTGAGCGACGCTATCGATATCAGCCAATTTACGGTCGGTGCTGACATTACATTTACGTTTGAGATCACTGACGGCAACTTTAGGATCCTGAGCATTCAGTCTGAAAGCCAAGATGCTTCGATGGATCATAGCAACCATGGAGGAGCACACGAATGATCGCTGCTATTATTCGATGGTCAGTTTCCAACCGCTTCTTCGTATTACTGACGACCTTAATTATTATCGGCGGTGGTTTATTCACGCTAAAGAATACACCAATTGATGCATTGCCCGACCTATCTGATGTCCAGGTCATCATTAAGACGAGTTACCCTGGACAAGCACCTCAGGTGGTTGAAGATCAGGTGACTTATCCGCTTACCACAGCGATGTTGTCGGTACCAGGCGCTAAAACAGTCAGGGGTTATTCTTTCTTTGGCGACTCATATGTCTACATCATTTTTGATGACAGCACGGATCTCTATTGGGCCCGAAGCCGTGTATTAGAATACCTGTCTCAAGTTGCTCCCAATTTGCCTGAAAATGCTCGGCCACAATTAGGCCCAGATGCAACGGGTGTGGGTTGGGTTTACTTGTATGCATTGGTTGACCGCACAGGCAAAAACGACATATCACAACTACGTAGTCTGCAGGATTGGTTCCTCAAGTACGAACTGCAAACCGTTCCCGGTGTCTCTGAGGTTTCTGCGTTAGGCGGCATGGTAAAGCAATATCAAGTTAAAGTTGATCCTGAAAAACTGCGGGCTTATGGGATCCCGCTATCGCATATTCAAATGGCCATCAAAAGAGGCAACCAAGAAGTTGGCGCATCTGTTATTGAAATGGCTGAGGCTGAATATATGGTTAGGGCGACAGGGTATATTTCAAGTAAACAAGATATCGAAACGATCCCTCTCGGCGTGAATGAAAACGGCACGCCGCTGTTGGTTAGGGATATCGCGGATGTGCAATTAGGCCCTCAAATGCGCAGGGGGGTCGCTGAGCTGAATGGCGAGGGAGAAACCGTAGGCGGCATCGTTGTAATGCGATTTGGGGAAAATGCTCAAACAACCATAAACGGAGTCAAAGCTAAACTAGAAGACCTTAAAAAAGGATTGCCGGATGGTGTCGAAATCGTCACGGTTTACGATCGCTCAGCTTTGATTGAACGGGCGGTAGATAACTTGGCCTCCAAACTGGTAGAAGAGTTTATCGTCGTTGCCCTAGTGTGTATCGCGTTCTTATTTCATGTACGTTCATCGCTGGTCGCAATTATAAGTATTCCTGTCGGGATCATCACGGCAATCATCGTGATGTATATGCAAGGTATCAATGCGAACATCATGTCCTTGGGGGGGATCGCTATTGCTATTGGTGCAATGAGCGATGGGGCCATTGTCATGATCGAAAATATGCATAAGCATATGGAGCGAACCCCCCTGACGAAAGAAAATCGATGGCAGGTCGTCATAGATTCAGCGTCTGAAGTCGGACCTGCGCTGTTTTTCAGTTTGTTGATCATCACCGTTAGTTTCGTACCAGTGTTTACGCTGGAAGCGCAAGAGGGCAGGATGTTCTCGCCGCTTGCATTCACCAAAACATATGCGATGGCCGCTTCCGCAGCGCTTGCGATCACCTTGGTGCCAGTTTTGATGGGGTACTTTGTGCGCGGTAAAGTACTTGCGGAGCATAAGAATCCTGTAAATCGGTTCTTGACGTTTTTATACATGCCAACACTGAAAACGGTATTACGTTTTCCCAAGTTGACCATGCTGGTCGCCGTTATAGTACTGGGAATTGGGCTTTGGCCAATTGATAAGATCGGTAGCGAATTTATCCCGCCGCTTGATGAAGGTGACTTAATGTATATGCCGACGACTTATGCCGGTATTTCGATAGGTAAAGCACGCGAGTTATTGCAACAAACCAATAAACTGATCAAGACCGTTCCTGAGGTCGAAACGGTGTTTGGCAAGGTCGGCCGAGCCGATACGGCAACCGATCCTGCGCCATTAACAATGATAGAAACGTTTATACAATTAAAACCTCAAGATCAATGGCGTGAAGGCATGACTACCCAAGATCTGATTAAAGAATTTGATGCTGTGGTTAATTTGCCGGGGTTAACGAACGCATGGGTTATGCCAATTAAAACGCGGATTGATATGTTGGCTACCGGTATTAAGACCCCCGTGGGCATCAAGATTGGAGGTCCAGATCTCATGGAAATTCAAAAGATTGGTCAACAAATTGAAACGATACTTTCAGATGTTGAGGGCACTGCATCCGTTTATTCAGAGCGCGTTGCCGGCGGGCGTTATGTCAAAGTCGATATCCAACGTGAACGGGCCGCTCGCTATGGTCTTAACATAGCAGACGTTCAACAAGTTGTTTCTAGTGCGATTGGAGGAATGAATGTTACACAAAGCGTCGAAGGATTAGAGCGCTACCCAGTGAATATTCGATATCCACAATCATATCGCTCATCACCTGAATCATTGTCATTGTTGCCTATTGTCACACCACAAGGCAAACGCATTGCGTTGGCTGATGTCGCGGATGTGTATATTGAAGATGGTCCCCCAGGCATTAAAAGTGAAAATGCACGCCTTAATGGCTGGGTGTATGTGGATATTGATGGTGTAGACATTGGCTCTTATGTCGTCGCAGCGCAGCAGGTCGTCAGTGAGGAGCTGGTATTGCCTGCAGGATACTCCATAACGTGGTCGGGACAATATGAATATATGTTGCGGGCAAAAGAAAAATTAACCTATGTAGTGCCATTGACTTTAGCCATTATCGTGATCTTGTTATACCTCAACTTCCGCAATTTTATTGAAGTAGCGATCATCATGGGAACGTTGCCTTTATCGATGGTCGGTAGTATTTGGCTTATGTACTTAGAGGGGTTTAACTTTTCAGTGGCAGTGGGCGTTGGCTTCATTGCATTGGCCGGGGTCGCTGTCGAGATTGGCGTCATTATGTTGGTGTACTTGAATCATGAGTACCAGGCGTTAATCGACAAATGCAAAATGGACGGTATTAAACCCACCGTAGGAATGCTAACCGAAGCCGTATTGCATGGCGCGGGTTTGCGTGTCCGGCCAGTCATGATGACGACCGCAACCATTATATTCGGACTATTACCGGTACTTTATGGCTCAGGTACGGGGTCTGAAGTGATGAGTCGTATCGCTGCGCCCATGGTGGGCGGGATGGTCAGTGCGATTTTATTGACGCTACTTATTTTACCAGCCATTTATTTAATATGGCGAAAACAGCAGCTCAAAACGATGAGTAATTGGTAGTTATGCGTCGCCTTGCTCGTCGGTTACACCGATACCTACTGTTGATTGTTGGTGGGCAGATGCTCCTCTGGTCAGTGAGTGGACTCTACATGGTCTGGTTTGATATCCACTATATTCATGGCGATCATTTCATCAGAAGCTCGCGCGCGCTTTCATCATTGTCAACGGTAAATGTTGGCTTTGATGAGATAGTCGCTCTTTATCCTGATGCTAAGTCAATCGTTTTGGACAGTGTGGGGGAGATGCCGGTTTACCGATTAACCCTCACCGGTAAGACGCACCTGATCAGCGGCTTATCTGGAGACATCATCCAACCGTTGTCAGACAAACAAGCCGCCGCCATCGCAATGTCCAGGTCAAGTCGGTCGTATGAGGTCGACAATGTGACCTTGCTGGGTGAAAACGAAGAGGATAGTGCGGTTGGGCAACGAGGACGTCCATTATGGCGAGTTGAATTTAAAGGCGCACTTGCGCCAACATTTTACGTCAGTCAAGACACAGGTACGGTTGAATATATTCGACATGCCCCTTGGCAAGTATTTGATTGGTTATGGCGCCTCCATATTATGGATTACCAAGACGGTGAAGACGTTAGTAATACACTATTAGTGAGCATGACTATCATAGGGCTGTTGGCCGCATTAGCAGGCTTGCTATTGCTGCCTTATTCCTTTTCGTCATCGCGAAAGGCAGCTGACTGAAATGTTCTGGCGGATCATTCACAAATACCTTGCATTGATTGTGTTTTCACAATTAATGGTTTGGCTCGCTACGGGTTTTTTACTCGGACAGGCTGAGCACAGTAAACCCCTCTCCAGAATCGCAAGTGACGCTATTGCAGGAAGTGTATTAACGCCAAACCTAATATCCGTCGAGAACGTCCTTATACGCTCACCCAATGCGCTCTCTATTGAGCTGCTTAGCTTGCTGGGAAACCCGACCTATAAGGTTATGACGCACTATGCTAGACATGCCCATGAAAGAGAGTATGAGTTAATAGACGCGATAAAGGGAAATAAAATAGAACTAACAGCGAACGATATCCGTGATCTGGTCAACAATCAGTTCCGGTTAACTTCGCCTATTCAAGATTTGCGCCGTGTTGATCCGCCGATAGAGCATCTACCCAAAGAGCAACAATCGGTTTGGCATGTACGTTTATCAGACAGAGAAACGACACACATTTATGTCCGAGCATCGACAGGGGAATTGGCCGGCGTCGTCGATAGCAACAGGGAATGGACAAACTTGTTGATGCTATTGCACTTTATGGATTATCAGAACACCGGCTCATTTAATCACTGGTGGATCAAGGCTCTCGCGTTACTGACTGTGCTGATGAGTATTTCAGGAATTACGTGGCTGGTTAGCCTCGTTAAAAATAAGCAAGTATTCATTAGGTGGTGGTATAGAAAGCAAGACTTAGTGGTACGAGATCAGCAAGGTTACCTCCAAAACGTCGTTGCTAAGGACAATGAATCACTTCTGGATTGTCTACAGCACAACGCCCTTTCTATTGGGTCAGTATGTGGGGGAGGGGGAACATGCGGCCAATGTATTGTGCGTCTTGATCCATCGGCTGCCATTTCAGTTGCAGAACGATACCGCTTATCTCAAGACAGGTTGTTGTCCGGTTATCGTTTAGCTTGTCAGCAAAACACTGATTTGAAAGGCAACGTTCAGCTTGTAGAGTCTCCAAACCCCAAAACAGTATCATGCGAGTTGCTCTCAAACACATTCATTACACCCTTTATCAAAGAATTAAGATTTAAATATCAAGGCAGTGTTCCACTGGATTTTAAGCCTGGCAGTTTTGTTCAATTCACGATTAAAGAAGGTCAATCTTTAGCGTTTCCGAAAGACTTACCGAGACGCTATCAGCCTTATTGGCCGCGTTTTGAATCAGCTACATTTTCCCATCCAAACACTGTCAGGCATTATTCAGTTGCAAACCGAAATGATGGTAGTGGCGTGCTTACATTCAATATAAAAATGCAACCGGCACAATCTAACAACCAAAGACCTGGCATCGGTTCTTTTCACCTTGGTAATTTAAGCATCGGCACGGTGGTTGATATAGTTGCGCCTCGAGGGGGATTTAACTTACCTGATGATCTTGGTGTACGAGAAATTGTGTTGGTCGGTGGGGGCTCGGGTATAGCACCTCTAAAAGCTCTAATCGATGAACTAATATTTGACTTGCATTCGACACTGCCTATAACCCTCTTTTATGGCGCCAAACACCCTGTTGAATTGGCAAATCATTGCTGGTTAAAAGCGGTTGAAACACAGCATTCCAATTTCTCCTATCAACCTATCGTGTCTAACGCGTCTTCTGTTTGGTATGGACAGGTGGGCCGCGTACAAACGCCGTTGAATGCATTTGTGTCTGCGCACCGTAGCCTCCATCGATGTTTGTTTTTCCTCTGCGGTCCTCCGGCAATGATGAACGATGTAACCCAGTTACTATTACGCTACTCCGTCAATGAAAATGCTATACAAATCGATTCATTTTCACCATTTACTACTACTTAAAACTACCGAGGTTTATTTATGAAAACACTATTGTCAACGTTCTTACTGACCGCTCTTTTCTTGAGCACAAGCAGTTATGCTCACACATCGTTGAAAACGTCCATGCCAAAAAACAATGCGATGTTAATGTCATCGCCTCCACAATTGTCCGTTGTTTTTACTGAGCCAGTTCGTTTGGCCAAATTGACGTTAAATTCTCAAAACGGCGAGCCTGTCGACTTTAATTTTTCTCCATCGATGGAGTCTAGCACTTTCTTTAATTACGACTTACCGACGTTATCGCCGGGTAACTATACCGCACAGTGGATGTTACTTGGTGAGGATGGGCACAAAATGGACGGTTCATTTGACTTCATGGTTCACGGAAGCAAGTCCATGCAAGATGACAAAAAAGCCCATAGTCAACACAAAGACCATTAAAGAGGAAGATTAAAATGGCAATTTGGGAAGTATTGATCCTATCCACCAAGCTTACTGTCTATCTAGGACTGTCGGCGCTTTTGGGCGGATTTCTTATCCTTCTTTTAGTGCCATTTAGCCTGGAAAAACAATCTCACGCTCGTCTGCTTCTGCAAGGTCATATTATTAAGTATATGGCTATGTTTGGTTTAGTTGGTGTTTTCGCGACTACGTTGGATTTCTTTTTCCAAGTGGGGTCGCTATCTCAAACGGGTTTCACAGGCATGTTTGATGCGGTCATGCGACGTATGGTTGCACAATCTACTTTAGGGACTATTGCAATAAGTCGGCAGTGCATATTCATCGTCGGCATTGCTTTTTGTGGATCGTTTTATTGGCAACTCGCTCGCAAAAAAACGCCTCAATTTATCGTGACTCTTCTTGGTGCAATAATTCTGTGGGGGAGTATTGGATATGTATTCATGCTTTCCGGGCATACCGTGCAACTGGAACGTTCATATGGTTATGCATTAGCTGTGCATGTGATCATCGCGCTAAGCTGGATGGGCGCTCTTTGGCCGTTGTCAGCAGCATGCCTACACCTATCGCCTACACCGCTATACAGTCTGATGCGGCAATTTGGTCATCTTGCTATAGGACTGGTGAGCCTGCTGCTCCTTGCCGGCACTCTGCTAGCATGGGAGCTAGTTGGTTCTGTAGGTAATTTATTCAATCAAATCTATGGACAAAGCCTTCTGTTAAAGCTGGGCTTTGTCAATGCGATCCTGCTGCTTGCCGCATGGCATAAATTAAAATTAACGCCCAAGCTTTTAACGCACAGTAACGCAGCGATAGACATGCGCCGTTCGATCCAAATTGAAATGCTCATTGGACTATGCATTTTTCTGATCACCGCTGTTTTGACTACTGTTCTTGGTCCTCAATCTTAACTTTGGATTTATCTGAAAATTAATTACGTTTTAACGACTGTTTTGTCTATTGCGCTGCTTTCATTTAGTACGTTTGCTCATGAGCCACTCAAATCAATAGAGCACTCTGCAACTCACTTCAGTGGCTTGGATACTGCAGCGGGTCGCAGTGTGCTCGCTTATCACGAAGCATTATCTAATGGACAAGCGGATGACGTCATGAGTGCATTGACATCCGAAGTCATTATTTTAGAGGGATCGCGAATAGAACGCAGTGCTGAAGAATATCGACAACATCATTTACACGGTGATATGCGGTTTTCTGCGGCTGTCAAAACCACAACAATTGAACATCATGTTCGCGTTTATGGGGATACGGCGGTCTCAATTGCCAGAAGCCACACCCTTGGCACATACAAAGGTAAACAAATTGATAAGCAAGGAAATGAAACACTGGTACTTAACCTTATCAATGGTCATTGGAAAATAAGTCATATCCACTGGTCCCATTAACACTTTAATTTATAGGAAAACTTTAAATGACGTTACTTATGCGAATCTCACTCGTCCTGATGTTAAGCACAACTACACTGGGCGTCTTTGCATCACAGGCAGATGAAGACAAAGCGACGATTGAAGAAATTATCATTGCTATTGAAAACGGTTGGGAGTCGGGCCAAGGACGGCCTTTTTATGAACACTATCTCGACCATAAAGGTGCTCGATACATTGAATCAGGCGGCCAAAACACAGGATTAAGTGATCTCGTCGAAAATCATGTGGAGCCAGAGAAAGAAGTACTCAAACGCCTCACCATCGATATATTGGATATGGATATTACAATTGATGACGATATGGCATGGGCGATTACGACCGTAAATGTGTCTGGTGAAGTAAGAAAAACTGGCTCAACATTTGACAAAAAGGGCTACCAAACGTACTTGTTTAAACGAACGAGTAAAGGATGGAAAGTCATACATTCACATTCGTCTACCCGCGATAAAAAGCCCCACAAGCATCATTAAGCGACGTCAGTATGCCCATCACTCGCAACGTTACCCTAGACATCATGCGCACGGTCGCCATTGTATTAATGGTGATCTTTCACTTCGCGTATGACTTGCGGTTCTTTGGCTGGGTAGATTGGAGTGTGCCAAATGGTCCTGGCTGGAAACAATTTCGGTATGTCATTTTATCACTCTTTTTCTTAAGTGTGGGTGCATCATTGGTGTTCGCTCATCACCAACGCGTGGATTTGAAATCCTTTGCGAAGCGAATAATGTGGATAGTGGTATGGGCATGCGTTATATCACTATTTACTTATTGGTTTTTCAATAGTAATTGGATATTTTTTGGTGTTTTACACTTTATCGCCGTGGCCAGTGTACTATGCCTTCCCTTCGCACGTTATCCAGTCATGGCTTGTTTTATTGGGATAGGGATTATTACACTGTTCTTAACGAATGTGGTTACAAGTAAATGGCCGTTTAACTTATGGGAATTGGGGCTGCCGTCATCACCCAACGATTATGTTGCACTATTTCCTTGGGTTGGCGTTGTATTGCTGGGCATTGGCGTTGGCCATATGTTTATTAAGGGTATAGATCCCTGTGCTTCACTGAAATTATCAACTAAAATCACGTTTTTAGGACGTCACAGTCTTGCTGTGTATGTGTTACATCAACCTCTGTTTTTTGTAACATTAGGCAGCGTGTATTGGCTTTCGCATTCGGTTATGTGAGTCTAAGTTGAAGATGAGACAATGATAATAAGGGACCTTTGACAAAAGTAGAGCGTTGTTTGTTTTACAAGTAGTCTCGGCGTTTCTAGCACTTGTATATCAGTAATAGTGTGGATATACTTAGCGTACAACAACATTTTTAGGTAGGGACCGCTGTGCTTTTAGTGCCAACAAACCCAGATTACCGCTAGTCTTCAAACAATCTTGGGCGCTCTTTCTGGAATCCAGTATATTTTTGCCATAGACTGTTACATTGTGCTCCCGCGAGTACGTTAGTGATAGCGTCGTCTGTGGCCATTTCTTTTTCTGCCAATAATAGTCTCACCTGACAAGAAATTTCATGCATCGCCGCTTGTTTCGTAAAAAGGCTTTTATCACGTAAACAGACTCTAATAAAAATTAGACTATCGACCATGCATATCACCCGAAAAATGAACCGCGGAAGCCGCTCAGGATCTTGGTATTCACTGCGCTCTTCGGTCAACCAAAAATTTAAATTCTCTTCAAAACTTTTTAACCGTTTGTTAATACTCTGCAAGGCATTGTCATTTAATACACCAAAGCGGGTCATCTCTGCTTCGTAAAATGCTAAATCGAGTAGCGCTTCATAGTAAAGCATTCTTGCGTCATCTAATTTGTCTTTGACCATTTCGAAGCGTGAAATAGCATGTTCTTGTATTGCGATGACCTCTCTAAGAACACTCGGATCGCAACGAGCGGTAGTGCTGTCTTCAACTGACGTCATGCTTAGATCATCAAAGAAACGGTCATAACCGTCTTCAATTAGAAACCGGCGAAGATAAATCGATATCGCTAAATTTTTAAAAACAAGACCGTTTTGCGTCTCCGTCTCACTCATTAACTTATCGAAAGCGTTTGCCGCGTACTGAACTTTTTCTAAATTTATCTGCTCCAAACGTTCAATTTTTTGTTGGTGTCCGTCTGTGAGCCTCTTAATATCTTTCTCATGCCGCTCAGTGAGCGCTGAAATTTGACGTTGTGTTACCCCCCTTAACGCTAGTAGATCTTGATCTGTTGCCTCTTTTAGCGCCTCCAAGTCTTGTTCTGCTTTGTTTTTTACTGCTTGAGTTCGAGTACTTTGAATGTGGTTCATCCAAGCAATAACTGCAGAAATAACGGCAACTAGGATGGCTGTTAATGTTAATACTGTGGTGGCCAAATTGCGTGTAGCTTCATTAGTAAAGTCGCGCGAAGCTAACAATGTCTCTGATTTAACAGATTGATGCTGTTGCGTTAACTCGGATTGCAATCGTAAGCGAATCTCTTGCATATCAAGAATATCCAAAGATGATTTTATTTGCTCTAACTCAGATGCGCTAAGCGTTGAGGGTTGCATTTTGATCGCTTCATTATATAACGTTTTCACCGCATCAATATCTTGTTCAATACGCGCAAGTCGACGATTAACTTCTGCATTGGAAAGCGTAGCATTCTCCAATAACAGTAAATCTCGATTAATCTCATCAACCTGTTTCTTAAGGCCAACTAATCCGCGATAGAAGTCTGCGTGAACATAGTCATCGGTATCGGCAAAGCAAATGGTGGGAAGAAGTAGAGTAAAAACTAACATCCATTTAAACACTGTATATATCCTAATTACTGCAACTGACGGTTGATCGCCATAGCGCTTGAGTAAGTATTACACCAGCTTAACGGTTTATTGTAAATCCCGCTGCAAAGAGCCTGCAAACCTAAGTTGAGGGTCGTATTTCTTTTTTAAAGCAATCAAACGCTCTACATGGTGACCGAAATAACTGGTCAATGGACAGTCGTTGCCCATGTCATAATTTTGGTAGGCATGGCCATTAAAAAATGGGGATAATCGTTCATAGGTTTGATTAACCCAGTCTATAACCTTGGTATTGTCTCGATCGGGCAGAGTCACACCCGTGATGCTACATACAAATGAGGCATCGCGATGAATAAATGCGGTTTCATGGGTCTCGATATCCTGGATCGCGCCACATAACGGATCGAGCATAATGCCCGCTGCGTTGTCTGGGCAAGACTGATAGCATTGCAAAAGCGCATCAATAAACTGTTCCGTAAGTTCACCTTCAATGATCCCATTGCGCCAATAAAGTGCGTGCCCTTGTTCATATTCATTTGACTGGCACTCTATGTATTGTTTATGCGTAACAGAGATATCGGCATCCGTTTCCCATTTTGCTATGTTATTTAGGTTGGAGTCAGGGTCTTCACTAAACCCCATAATTGATATTTTTGCATTTTGTAACGCTGAACGAGCGATGTATGCATATAAGAATTGCGTTCTCGGCCCCTGCAGTACAGCATCGCTGTATTGCTTTAAAATAGGCTTTGCCTTTTGAATTGGCCATTCAATGATACCTCCTTGAACATAAGCTGGAGCCGGGTGCAGCCTAAATGTTATGTGGGTGATAACGCCAAATTGAGAGCCGCCACTGCCGCGTAGTGCCCAAAAAAGATCAGAGTGTTCCAAAGTGTTTATAACTCTTTGCTGACCATCTGCTGTGATCAGATTAAACGCCAAGACATTGTCGCAACTTAACCCATGTTTGCGTGACAAAAAACCGATCCCGCCGCCTAACGTTGCTCCTACAACACCGACATCCGGGCAGGTGCCTAATGGGATCACTTTCTTATATTTCGATAAGAACAGATCCAAATTATGATTTTTCACACCCGCGCCCACTCTTACTGACTGACCAACTGCGCAAAGTTCTATACTTTGAAAGGCAGACATATCAAGGACAATGCCACCGTCAATAACGGCCGCACCCGTTACCCCATGGCCGCCGCCTTTAACTGATATTTGTAAATTAAGGCGATTGGCATAGTCAATTGTATTAATAATATCGACGTTTGACTCAGGCACGACTATCGCATATGGAAAATGTGAAATGGCTCGATTAAAAACATGACGCCGCGCTGAATAGCCTGTACTTCCAACGTCCCAGACACTGCCGCTTAACTTGTTTCGCAACGACAGTAAGTCAGATTCAGTTGGCTTCGTTGAAATAGTTTTATTGGTATCAATTGGGTTGAGCGGCGCTTCGTCAATGCTTTGCAATAAATCCCAATTTGTTCTGCTAAATGTCTTTGGGTCTATACGATTTAACAATTGCCAAAGGTATTGTGCAACAAGGCGCGGCGGTAGTAGCTTGTTCTCTTCATGTAAGCCTCTTAAAAAGGCCGACATCGGCAGTACATCGCTTGGCACTTGCCGGATTTTTTTTTGCATCGCTGTATCAACATTTCCGGGAGCTGCGGTGGCAAAAACAGCTACATCTTCATTAACTTCTTGTCTAAAACAACTACACACCATATTCAAAGCCGTTTTACTCACACAGTATGCTGATGCGCCTTTCACTGCACTAACGGGTTGCTCGCTTGTCAAATACAGTACGCGGCTATGTTTAAACTTATCCAGGCACAGTTGTGTTATCAAAAAGGGGATATCGCAGTTGATTCTTTGTGCCGTGCGCCATTCTTTGTAGCCTATTGATTGAATAGGTTTAAGCGGTGTGACAATACCTGCACAATGCACTAAGTAATCAATCTGTTCGTATTGGCTAAGCGATTCTTGAATTTCAATCGTTGCCGCTTCGTGATTAAAATCAACGTGTTCTATGACGAGCCGGGATTCAAATTTTTCATTTAACGCTCCTAGTTCTGAGCTATCACGACACAGTGCAACAACAAGCATATCCGGATCCCTTGATAAGAATTCATTAGTCAATGCTAATCCAATCCCTGATCCTGCTCCGGTAATTACCGCAATTTTGTGTTTCGTCATTTCTTATTATCCGCTCACCCAATTAAAAAATCGCATCTGGTATTCAGCATATGCCGCTGCAAAGTAGCTATGAGGAGACCTGTTGACGCAGCTTGAGCATAGATAATTTTGAACCAAGGATAAATAAACCCATGATTTGATTACGGAAATGTAATGATGCTGTAATCCGATTGTCGTGAAGGATTGATCTAAATCAATTACATTTATCGTGTGATTTATAGGATGGATTTCATCAAAAGCAAAGGATAAATCGGGTGCAAAAAATTACGATAGCACTAATCTGCATTGCCATATTACTGATCAATTCTGTATCAGTCAGTGTGCATGCATTTGAAAATGTCGGAATTCATACGCACGTTTATACACACAGTGTTGATGCTGATGACACCACAGTACACTCTAGTAAAGAATCTGCGCAATCATGTTATTGCTCGGATTGCTTTTACTCAGACAATACCAACTCGAATTTGTCGTTAGCTATTGTCCCTTTATCCGCCGGGCTTATGCCCGTAACTATGGGAACTGATAATTTCATCGAGGTCTTTGTTACGTTAACACGCTCAATTCCACCAGATATTCCTCCACCGATAACATTTCTATTTCAGGCTTGAATATAAGAATAGCTGGCGGCGCTTTTGTTGCCATCAACTTTAGTAAGTAATGAACACAGTACACACTGGGAAATGTTATGCGAATAATAAATACAATACGACTTGTAACCATGCTGTCGGCCGGGCTTGCTATACAGCAACCTTTACATGCGGCTGAATCAAGCGACCGATTCGTTTTCGTTGGCTACGGCGATGTGAAATATGAAAGCGCCGATGTTGCGGGCACCGATGCGTTTTCAGCGCGCTTTGTTCCGATATTTTTATTTAGTTTAAATGACAAGATGCACGTGGAAGCTGAACTTGAAGTTGGCTTAAATGAAGATGGGGAAACAGAAACTGAGCTTGAATATGCAGATATCCATTACTTCTTAAACGACAACACGACCATTACAGCAGGCAAATTTTTACTGCCGTTTGGACAATTTAGTGCCAACTGGCATCCCAGTTGGATCAATCGCAGCATCTGGACGCCTGGCATATATGGTGCCCACGGCTCTAGCCAAGCAATGGATCCCATGTTGCCTATTTTAAGTGATGTCGGTGTGGCAGCACAGCAAGTCTACCAAGTAGGATCCGCAAAGGTGTTTTTCGATGTCTTTATGACAAATGGACCTCGTTCAGAAGCAGAACATGACGAAGAAGAAGTAGTGGAAGACGACCATGATATTGCGTTTGCTCGCTTGTTTTCGCCTACGACCACACTCGATCCAGATGTGGATGAACATGGCGAAGCCTTCCCTGAAGTCGAGTTTGAGGCGACGAGTTCAGACAACAATAGTAATAAGGCGTTTGGCGGCCGAATCGCCGTAGCTTTTCTCCCGTCAATTGAAATAGGCACGTCTTACTATCAGGGCGCTTATGATGAAGGTGGACAGCTGGATATTAGGGCTAATGGTATCGACATCAATTTGATCAGTACACACGCAATTTTGCGAGGCGAGTACATTCGCACTGAAACCGACGCGTTTGTAGAGCGAGATCATGAGGATGTAATTGATTCGTTTTCTCGCAATGGTTGGTTTTTACAAGGAACATTTTTTGTAGGCCATCTATTCGAAGAGCTAGGGAGTACCGAAATTGTTATTGAACATGCGCAAACCAAAAAAGTAGAAGAAGCCGAGCGATGGATGGTCGGTATTAATTACTGGTTGGATCCGCGTTCAGTCATCAAAGTGGGTTACGAAGATACAGACGTTGCTGATGGCCCTGACGACAAACGTTTCGCCGTGCAATTTAGTTATGGCTTCTAGGAGGACTAATTATGAATAATCAATCTACCATTAACATATTTGTGTTGTTTGCTTCTTTATTCGCATCGCTTCACGTGCACAGTAGTGAACCACTGTCAGGCGCCGAATTAATAAATAATAATTGTGCGCGATGCCATAACAGCCGTCCAATACAAGAGTTTTCCATGAGTGAATGGAAAGTCATTATGCCTCATATGCGAGAAAAGGCCCACTTAACCGGAACAGAGGTCCAAGCCATTCTTAACTTTATGGAAATTGCAGCGACACCTGTAAAGGCTGTAAAAGTCATTGAGCCTGTCACTATTGCGGTGGATCCACGAGAAGTCCTCACTCGCTATGGCTGCCAAGGCTGCCATCAGGTTCAAGGTGCGGGCGGAACACTTGGCCCATCGTTAGACAATGTTATCAGCGATAGAGGCAAAGCCTTCTTTTTACGAAAGGTCAAAGAGCCTCAATTTAATAACGCTTCTTCTGCAATGCCACAAATGCCTATAACAGATGAAGAGCTTGAGGTTTTGGCCGAATTTTTATCGCCCAAATAGCACCTTGACCTGAGTCTAAGACATAGGATTAAGGTGACAAGTCGTCTATTTCAAACCTAAACCGCTCATGTGAGCACAATTAAAGGAAAAATTATGAAAACATTAACGTCATTATTACTGGCCAGCGCCCTTGTCGCTGCGCCAATTGCGACTTCTTACGCGCATCAACACACTGATAAACCTGACATGCCGATGATGGACAGTCAGATGATGAAGAAAATGCAAACACATATGGAAGAAATGCAAGCAGTTTTAGATGCTGTAAAAAGTGAATCTGATCCTGAAAAGCGCGAAGCCATGTTGCATGAGCATGCCCAAAAGATGCAAGACATGATGGGCATGATGGAAGGCAAAGATTCGATGGGAATGAAAGATGGAAAAGGAATGAAAGGCGGCATGGGCATGAAGCATAAACACAGTGATATGTCGACTGATGACAAAATGAAAATGATGGAACAGCGTATGGCCATGATGGAAGACATGATGGGGCAAATGATGGGACATACGGCTGAAAAAGCGAAGCCAATACACAAGCATAAAAAGAACTAATCAATGCGTTATGAGGCAGGAAAAGCGACTGCCTCTTTTCTTTTAATAATCGCGGGAGTTTTACATGAACAAATTAATCAAGCTTTTATCAATTGCAATCTTGTCTATTGGGCTACTAGGGGGCTGTGCAAGCCAGATATACCATGACTACATCATGAGTGGGCAGGTTGTTACCGTCGATGATAAACAAGTAGTGGTGTGTGTCTCTGACACCGATGGTCTCAAAGAACATCAAGTCTTTAATGTTTATCGCACCGTTTTTGATGCGACAGCAATTTCTGAAGGGGAAGACGGCTACTCGCGCGAATTCGTGGGCAAAATTCGATTAGGTAAGACGAAGGATGAGCATTTTGCAGAGGCTACTGTACTTGATGGCGAACTTGCACGTTATGACATGGTTGAGTTTGATCGTGGGTTTTAATCGATATTTTTGAATAGGAGCATGCCGTTGTGAAGATTAGAGAGTGTCACCAAACCTACCGTTTAGCGGCTATTGTGAGTCTGGTATTATCTAGTGTCTTATTCACAACCGCGTGTTCAGCGATAACACAACAAACTAGTTCGAAAGAAAAATCTCAAGAAACACAATCTTCAGACACTGCGCCCGAGTTAGCACCGGCTGACTTTGCAAAGATCCAATCAGCTTTGCGCTCATTAGACAACTCACTGGCAGCGCGATCAAAAAGCAATATCGGCGTTAAACAAAGCGATGCCAGCCCTCAACTCAACGAATCATCTACGCCCCCCAAAGCGACGAGCAAGATGAAGATGGGCATGGGAAAAGGGAAAAAGAAGATGACAATGAACGGAAAGTCTTGCATGGGGATGATGTGTAAGATGATGATGAAAAATAGTTCGATGATGGGTATGCCTCCTGAACAAAATACACCGGAGATATCCAAACCTTCATCAACGATAAGCTTGCCAGATGCGAGTAGTGCACCTCATATTTACCACCTTGGTGAACAAGCCTTTTTCTTAAACCACACAACAACATTAGAACTAACAGATACGCAGTATCAAACGTTGTTATCGATTCAATCTGAGTGGGAGTCTTCCCAAAAAAGCCTTGCGCAGCAGCGTAGTGCATTAGAGGCATTATTGTGGGAATTGACAGCCCAAGGATTGCCTCAATACGACAATATTAAAGACACCATTAGTGAAATAGAGGCCATAAACAGCACCCTACGCCTACAGTTTATTGCTTCGGTGGGGAAAGCCGTCTCAGTATTAACACCCCCGCAGATTGCGAAAATAAATGCGCTATGGGCGGCTGAACAAAAGGATGCGTCATGACTAGGGGGAGTAAACGCGCATCAATCATTCACCGCTATTGTGTCATTCTAAACGTCGTTCTTTTTTTCGTGATTATAAATGCGCACGCACAGCAACAGACTGAGGATAGTGAGCATGCCAGTCATCATCCTGAGGCAGCGAATGGGCCGATTGTTGCGGCAAGCACAGATTCTCCAGCTTTAGCCAGCCAAGTTAAAGGTCAGCCGGGCAATGCCAACGCAATGATGGGGCCAGGTATGGCAAAAGGCATGGATAAAATGATGGAGAAAATGGGAGCGCCTAAACCTAAAGATCTCTATCCAACTTTAATGCGGATGCAATCAACCACGCCGGAACAAAGAGATAGTATCTTAGGCAAAGCGTCGGCGCGTATGCAACAAGGAAGTGAACAACTGACTACCGGGTTTGAATCGCTCGCCCGTGCCGCAGCCGTTGATGACTATACCCAAATGCAAGTAGCTGTTGAGACCGTTAAAGAAGGGATCGCGCATTTTGATAGTGGTCTTGCGGCAAAACGGGCAATACAAGATGGGCAAGATCCCAGAAGAGTGGCATTAACCTGGTTTAAATCGCAAATGAATTTGCTACCCAGTTCACCAGTGAATGATTCCTCAACACTATTTGGCATGACGCCGTTTCATACTGCAGTGATGCTTGTTCTGCTGATCTTCACTGTCGTCATGGTGTATGTTTATGGATTTAAAATGCGCAGAGCTGCCGCATTGCTAGAAGAGCTTAGGTCCACTGAGACCGCAAGCGCTTCTGCGCCCACTAAGCAAACATCACCTAACGAGATACCTACTAACGCACCTGTAGGGACTGACGCTGTTTTAATACCCGCTACAGCGCATGTATTACCTTCTACGACTATGTCACCGCGTAAAGGTGTCTATAGTGGCAGTATGCAAGTCACCGGTATTTTTCATGAGACCCATGATGTTAAAACGTTTCGACTTGCCAGCGCCGATGGTCAAGTCATCCCATTTAGTTTTGAACCTGGACAATTTGTGACTTTTACGCTCACGATTGATGGTGTTGAAAAACCGGTGAAGCGGTCTTACACCATCGCATCATCACCCACTGAGCAGTATTACTTTGAAGTCACCATCAAACGCGAGGAATTCGGTGTTGTTTCTCGTCATATGCATGACGTCGTAAATGTGGGAGATACGCTTTCAATTAAAGCGCCTGGCGGCAAGTTTTACTTCAATGGTCAAGATGCAAGTAGCGTTGTATTGATTTCAGGGGGGGTTGGGATCACGCCCATGATGAGCGCGGTACGTTATTTAACCACGACGTGCTGGGACGGTGACATTTATTTTCTGTTTTGTACGCGAACGTCTAACGAATTTATTTTTGAACAGGAATTAAAATATCTACAAGCACGTCACCCAAGGTTGAAAGTACTCGTCAGTATGACACAGGCGGATGGCACATCTTGGATGGGACCTCAGGGGCGTTTTTCATCGGCATTGATAAATGAATTCGTGCCGGACATAGCATTAAAAACAGCACACATTTGTGGGCCGCCGGCAATGATGGATGCAACCAAGGATATTTTATCTGAATTGGGTATGCCTGAAGCGAATATTAAAACAGAAGCTTTCGGTGGTGCGAGTCCGAAGAAAACGGCCACTAAAACGGAGGTCGCCCCAAACACGCCTGTAAACAATACGCGCCAAGTGCGATTTAGTTTATCAAATGCACAGGCACAAGCCGGCACAGATGAAACCGTATTGGACGTTGCTGATGGACTTGATGTTGATATTGAGAATTCGTGCCGGGCAGGCTCTTGCGGCAGTTGCAAAGTGAAATTACTGCGCGGCGATGTTGATATGGAGGTTGATGATGGGTTGGAGCCAGAAGATAGGGTCAGTGGTTATATTTTAGCCTGTCAAGCCATCCCTAAAACTGATGTGGAGGTGGAAGCATAGTGAATAGTCAAGAACGAACCATTGTAGGCAGCTTGGTGGTCTTAATGATCTTACTTTGGCTAGGGTTTGTGTGGCACCGTGACCCAGCATTCCCTGGCAGCTTTGCTGGATTTGTCGTTGGTTTGACTGCGCTGGTATTGATGTTTATTCCGTTGCTTTACATGATCATTAAACGCAACAAAGCACTTAAGAAAGTCGTGACCAAGCAAATAGCCATGCCTACGCTACTGCGCATTCATATTTATGCTGGAGTATTGGGACCTATTCTTGCACTCATCCATAGCGCCCATCGTTTTGATAGTGCTACTGGAGTCTCCATCATCATCTTTATGATGGTCGTTGTGATCAGTGGGTTTGTTGGTCGGTATGTACTAGGACTTATTTCCTCAAATGTGAAAGAGAAAAAGCGTCAAGTGACCGAACTCCAAGGTGCACTTTCAAGCGCCAAACAATCGCTAAAAGACGCGGTCTGCGACGTAAGATATTCGACTTTCGCCCAAACATCAGCGAGACACATTCCATACATTGCTTTAAGTGTACCTACTTCAGCGCAAAGTAAGCTGTTTCGACAAGAGAGTAAGGTTCTATCTATTATCGATGCAATTTCTGATGTTGAATACAGCATTCTGATTCACGACACTGCGAAAACTTGGTTTGCTCGTTGGTTGAAATTTCATATCGTGATTTCGATAACGCTCTATGGCGTATTGTTCTTTCACATTTTCAGTGAAGTTTACTTTGGACTACGCTGGTTATGATCAAGTGGATAATAGTCATTCTGGGCTTAGTCGCAGCGGGCTTTGGTGTTAGCCATTTTTTTCACACACCAGAGGATCTTTCAAAAATTCCATGGGAACAAATGGTAGAGCCTGGTTCACTGAGCAAAGCGCATGCGTTTTTGGCGGATGACTGCTTGAGTTGTCACACGCCAGTAGAAGGCGTTGAGCGCGACAAGTGTGTGGCCTGTCATGCAAATGATACGCATATCGTCGCGCGTCAACCTACTGCGTTTCACGCCGACATAACAGAATGTGCTAGTTGTCATACTGAGCATCAAGGTGAGGATGCTAAGATTTCACTGATGAACCATATTGCATTGGTCGATATTGGGTTCAATATGCTCCCCAACCCAAACGTGCCGTTTGACGAAGGCGCAGCCACGATGGCTTTTTTAGAAAATGTTCTAGCGAATAAGCAAACGGCTGATCCCCTATTTGTGCATCCCGACGTCAGTGATAAAGAAGCATTATTGAATTGTTCACAGTGCCACAGCAACGATGATCGCCACTTTACGTTGTTCGGAGAGGATTGCGTGCAATGCCACAGTACAGACAAGTGGTCACTGCCGACGTTTATTCACCCCTCGAGTCAATCTCGTGATTGCAATCAATGTCATGAAGCGCCGCCCAGTCACTACATGCAACATTTTAAAATGATTTCCGCCAAAGTCGCTGGCGAGCCAAAAGCCAAAGTGGAGGCGTGTTATGCCTGTCATCAATCGACTTCCTGGAACGATATTAAGCGTGCCGGCTGGTACAAGCATCATTAAGGGGGAGAAACTGTGATCACAAATTCCATTGCGCTGGCAACCTCACTGTTGGTAGCAATAGTATTGTTTCTGCCTCGCCTACGACAATCTGTCCAATGGCGAGCGACAGTAACACCACTGGCTTCAATAATTGGCAGTGGCTTTTTGATCATTGCACCACTGTTGCATTCGGTAATGGGTAAATGGGCGCTACTGGGCATTATTTTATTGTCGACTCTGGCATATTTGTTGGGTTCAGTCATTCGCTTCAATATACGTCATGCAGAGCCTGAGCTTGCTCGCAATCCACAAGGCAGTATCGCAACGCTTGAGAAAGCCAGTCAATGGGCCCTCGGTGCTGCATACGCAATTTCTGTGGCGTTTTACATTAGCTTGTTTGCCGCGTTTGTCTTTGACCGCTTGGCTATTGACGATACAACGCTCATCAAATTGTTTACCAGTGGGCTGCTTGTCATCATTATGTTGGTCGCTTGGCTTCGCGGTGCAAGAGGATTAGAAACCATCGAGTTATTCGCAGTCACAATTAAGTTGGCGATTATTATTGGTGTACTAACAGCACTAGCAACTTACGATATACAAGTAAAAAGTGCGTGGTTTAAACATGAGGCGATACAATCCCTCAGCCATTTTGAAACCCTTAGCATGCTTGCCGGTATACTTATGGTGACACAAGGGTTCGAAACCACGCGTTTTATGGGCAATAGCTATAATGCAGAGCAGCGTATTAAAGCGGGACGATATGCCCAGTGGATTGCCATTTTCCTTTACGTTGTTTTTATTGGTTTAACCTGTCCCATTTTTCTCGATTTTCCGATAACCGAACTGAATGAAACAACCATTAGTTATACCCTGGGTCAAGCCATTTGGGTATTGCCGATATTATTACTTGTGGCCGCGACGGCAAGCCAGTTAAGTGCCGCATTAGCCGATACCATCGGTGGCGGTGGTTTGCTAAAAGAACTCTTCCATTTACCTATATTTCCTCAGTTTTATTATGTTCTTGTCATCGCGATTGCAGGCATATTAGTTTGGTCATCCAACGTATTTGAAATCATTAATCTCGCGTCAAAGGGATTTGCACTGTATTACCTTATACAAACACTCATCGCATTCAAGCTAGTACTACTGCGCCCCAAAGAACAACGCTTCAAATCGCTTCAATTGCTTGGTCTTTGCGCGATTGTTGTTTCCTTATCCTTTGTGATTGGCTGGTCGATACCAGCACCGCACAGTTAATAGAGGACAGAGGCTAATGCAATCCGCAAAAACATGTTCGCCAGCAGTTCGCGTCGCAAATTTTCACGCATCACTCATTGAAACTGCGTGGGAGTTAACCCAGCGTTGTCGCAAAAAGTATGATTTCAAACATATTGGTTTGGCCGGAGGCGTCTTCCAAAACCGCATTTTATGCGATGGCCTAGCTGAACGTTTTGCACAATCAGACATTCCTGTTGTTATCCCAAGCAGTTTACCTTTAAACGATGCAGCAATAAGTGTCGGGCAAATTCACGAATATTGCTCAAGGAGATCATCATGAAAGGCATAGAGCGTAATAATCGAGCATCATCAGAACCGTTGGACACCGATACTATTCGGTTAGCGCAAGGCAATGGTGGAATATTGACCAAAAAACTTATTAATGATGTGTTTAAAAATACTGCCAATAAAGAACTAGATCTGCTACACGACGCGGCTTCGGTAACCTTCGCAGGTCCCTTTCTGAGTATGACAACCGATAGCTTCGTTGTCTCACCTTACACATTTCCAGGTGGCAATGTGGGGGCATTAAGTATTTACGGTACCGTGAATGATCTGGCTGTCGTTGGCGCGCCCCCTCGGTATATCAGTACTGCATTCATTATTGAAGAAGGCTTTTCGATGACGGCTCTGAAGGAGGTTGTCCATAAAATGCATAAAGCTGCTGTAGAAACCAATGTGTCCATAATAACGGGAGATACTAAAGTCGTTCCAAAGGGATTCGGTGGTGGCGTTTATATCAATACAACGGGTGTGGGTGACAGCCAAGAAACACCAATTTGGGATACGAGTCTTATAAGGCCGGGCGATCATGTACTTGTCAGTGGCTCTGTTGGCGATCACGGTGCTTGCGTATTACTGGCGCGTGAGGACTATGGGTTGCATGGCCAATTAAAGTCCGACTGTGCCAGCGTTTTCCCGTTAGTCAATGCAATCAGAGACTTAGAAGGCGTTCGTTTTGTCCGAGACCCAACGCGTGGAGGACTATCAGTGTTACTCCATGACGTGGCAACTGAAACGGGTTTCAATATCGAGCTAATTGAAAATAACATTCCGGTGCGTCCAGAGGTCGCAAGCGTGTGTGACATTCTAGGCTTTGATCCTTTCGTTTTGGCTTGTGAGGGACTCGTTATTGCAATTGTCAGTCTCGATATTAGCAGCGAAGTACTCACTCATTGGCGGGGTATAAAAAACGGTGAAAATGCCCAACATATTGGTGTTATATCAAAAAATACAGACTTAAAGGGCCGCGTGTCGATTATTACGCCAATGGGAGGGCGACGCTTCATGAGTGAACTTGAAGATGAGCCACTTCCACGGATCTGTTGAAGGTTTAGGTGTTGACCTGTGAGCGGCTCACAGGTTTATCGTATGAAGGTGAGAGTAAAACATAGGATTAAAGGCGTGTTGTAGCAGCACAACTATGTTGATAAAGAAGGGGGTTTAAAATGCGGGTAAAACAAATAGCAGATGTACTAGATATTAGCGTTGATACCGTACGCTATTATACGCGCATTGGACTTTTGGTCCCAAATAGATCCCACAATGGATACAAGTATTATCGGCCGGCGGATGTGACGCGACTACGATTCATTTTAAGTGCTCGGTCACTAGGTTTTTCGGTCAATGATATTAAAGAGATCCTAGTTACATCTTCACAAACCAATGCGCCGTGTCCAACGGTAAGGCGTCTTATTGAAAAGAGGTTGAAAGAGACTGAACAGCGGTATCAGGACATGCATGAACTTAGAGAGCGCATGCGCTTAGCCACTTCAGAGTGGCAAAACAAACCCGATCAACCTCCAACGGCCGATACGATATGCCATTTAATTGAAGGTTTCACAGCGCTTAAGTCATAACAAGGTTTAAATAGGGAGTGGTTTATGAATTCTAAAACAGACAGTGCGAAAGCACATGGGTGTTGTAGTGGCGGCGATAAAACATCAACTGCGAACGAAGCGGTTGACACTAAAACGCAGACCAGACAGGTGTCTTCCGATGCAGGCGAGATACAACTTAATATTCAAGGGGCGAGTTGTGCCAGTTGCGTCACTAAAATTGAAATAGCCTTAAAACAAGTCGCAGGCGTCACCAGCGCAGAAATGAACTTTGCACAGCGTACAGTGCTTATCAATGGTAATGCCTCGCCAAGCGAACTGGTTCGTGCGGTAGAAGAAGCTGGGTATAACGCAACGCTGGCAAATGCCGATTCTGATGAGGCTGCCATTGAAGAAAAAGAGCAAGCGGATTGGGCATATTATAAAAAGCTAATGCGACATATGGTCATTGCATTGTCGCTTGGAGTACCGCTCATGATCTATGGTTTGGTAACCGGGGAAATGAGCGTCAACACGACCACGGAGCGAATTGTATGGTTGATTATTGGGCTCATGACATTAGGTGTCATGGTGTTCTCTGGTCGTCATTTTTATGTGGGTGCATGGAATTCGTTTAAAAATCATTCGGCCAATATGGATACTTTGATAGCCTTGGGTACAGGAACCGCCTGGTTGTACTCGATGACAGTTGTGTTCTTTCCGGGGTATGTCCCTGAAATGGCACGACATGTTTATTTTGAGGCAACCGCCATGATCATCGGCCTAATTAATTTGGGCCTGGCCCTTGAGATCAAAGCACGTGGTAAAACCTCAGAGGCCATTAAAAGGCTGATAGGCTTGCAAGCCAAGACTGCACGTGTCATTCGAGATGGCGATGATATTGATATTCCTATTGAAGATGTTTTGCTCAATGATCTTATCCGGGTTCGACCCGGAGAACGCATTTCTGTAGATGGTGTAGTCGTCGAGGGCCAAACCAGTATTGATGAATCAATGCTAACGGGTGAGCCTATGCCAATTGAGAAGCGAAAAGACGATGAGGTTGTGGCCGGTACCATCAACAAATCAGGCTCTATCGTCTTTCGGGCAGAACGCGTGGGAAAAGACACCGCGCTAGCTCAGATCATCAACATGGTAAAACGTGCACAAAATTCAAAACCACCTATTGGTCGATTGGCAGATGTTATTTCTGCCTATTTCGTGCCGGTTGTTATGATCATTGCCGTAATGAGCGCACTAGCGTGGCTCAATTTTGGTCCGGCTCCCGAGGTTGCCTTCGCAATCGTGTCAGCAACCACGGTACTGATTATTGCATGTCCTTGCGCATTAGGTTTAGCCACGCCGATGTCGGTCATGGTGGGGGTTGGCAAGGCGGCTGAAGCAGGCGTACTTATCCGCAACGGTGAAGCGCTGCAATCTGCTTCGAAAATTACCACAATGGTATTAGATAAGACCGGCACCATAACAGAGGGGGCGCCTAAAGTTACCGACGTTGTTATTGCGTCAGCTCACAATCAAGATGACGTGCTTTCGTTAGCTGCAAGCCTGGAGTCGGGTTCCGAACACCCACTCGCAATGGCGATCGTTGAATCAGCGAAAGAGCAAGGTGTGCCGATCCACTCGGTGACTGATTTTGAGTCCATTGCAGGGAAGGGCGTAGCGGCAACACTGAATTCTCAGCGTTTGCTATTTGGCAATGAAAAATTGATGAAAGAAAAATCAATAGAACTTCATCATTACGTTTATAAAGCGCAGAGGCTGGCCGCAGAGGCTAAAACCCCAATGTATTTCGCGATTGATTCAAAATTAGTTGCCGTCATTGCTGTTGCGGATCCAATAAAATCAGACTCAATAGATGCGATTAACCGCCTACAGCACAACGGAATACGTGTGGTGATGTTGACGGGGGACAATCGTATGACTGCAAAAGCCGTTGCTCGAAAGGCGGGGATTGTTGATTACGTTGCTGAAGTGATGCCAGAAGATAAAGCAAACAAAGTGCTCGAACTTCAACGTGAGGGTGAAATCGTCGGAATGACCGGCGATGGGATCAATGATGCGCCCGCCTTAGCCCATGCCAACGTCGGATTTGCTATCGGAACAGGCACTGATGTCGCAATAGAAAGTGCAGATATCACGTTGATGCGAGGCTCCTTACATGGGTTAGCGGATGCGATTGCAGTGAGTAAGGCAACGCTGAGAAACATAAAGCAGAATCTCTTCGGAGCATTTATCTATAACGTCGCGGGGATCCCATTTGCTGCAGGTGTTTTTTATCCATTTTTAGGCTTACTACTTAGCCCAGTAATTGCCGGTGCAGCGATGGCATTCTCGTCGTTAACGGTAGTGACCAACGCGAATCGATTACGTTTATTCAAAGCTAAAGAGCACTAGGAGAACCTAAAGATGATGTGGATTAATTTGATAGGGTTAGTCGTGATTGGGCTTATTGTTTGGTGGTTTTGGCTTTACCAAACAAAGTCAACTGAAGTACGAGACGGCAGCATCGAAGTCCGCGTGAAAGATGGCGTGTATCAACCTGCCAATATCACAGTGCCCGCGAATGAGTCTGTACAACTGATGTTCTACAGAGAAGATGCGACTCCCTGTGCGGAAACACTACTAATACCCGAGTTGGAGATCAGTGAAACATTAGTGCTTAACCAGCGTGTGATGGTCACTATTCCCCCCCAAAAGGCAGGTCGCTATCCGTTTCATTGTCAGATGCAAATGTACCGTGGCACTTTGGTGATCAAGTGATTTACCGTTTTCTGAAAACTTAAACGACACAAAAGCGAGGTGTATTGTGAATAAACAAAAATTACCTTTTTGGCGCACCCCCAGTGGTTGGTCCGCCATCGGACTTATAGCGGCGGCAAGCTATTTCTTGTTTGTCGAGCATGGTGAACATGTTTTCCCTTATTTACCATACTTGATCCTGCTGCTATGCCCAGTGATGCATATCTTTATGCACGGAAGTCATGGTAAAGGGCATGAGACACATACTAACGACGAGCAAACATTTAAAGAGCAAACCGAAGACAATGATCAATACAGACAAGGTTATATCGAAGGGTTAGAGCAGGCACGCAAGGAAAGACGTAAAACGGAGAGCGACAATGCACGGTGAATCAGATTATGGGCTTTGGACGTTAGTCATCATTAACTCCGCAATATTTATCTTTTTTGCGTTTAGTTTCGTCAAGCCGAAGTCAAAAACAGACTGGCGAAGCTTAGGCGTATTTTCCGCTTTTATCGTGGCGTTATTTACTGAAATGTATGGTTTCCCGCTTACCATCTATTTTTTGTCCGGTTGGTTAGCCGAAAGTTACCCAGGCGTAGATTTTTTAAGTCACGAAAATGGTCACTTGTGGCATACACTGTTGGGGTTATCTGGCGATGCGCATTGGGATGTACTGCACATCTTGAGTAATGTTCTCATCGTTTTAGGATTCTTTGTTTTATCTGCTTCGTGGAATGTCCTGCATCACGCGCAAAAAACGAGCAGCTTAGCAACCAGCGGTTGGTACGCACGTTGTCGGCATCCCCAATATGTTGCCTTCATTGTGATCATGTTTGGCTTTTTACTGCAATGGCCAACACTACCCACTTTGCTCATGTTTCCCATTCTCATTGTTGTCTATGTTCGACTGGCCAAACGCGAAGAGCAGCACGCCGAAACTGAGTTTGGTGATACCTATAGGCAATATAAGCAAGCCACGCCAGGTTGGTTCCCACGATTTCTCAATTCAAATGCTTCAAGCCCCGTGTAAGGATTACAAAATGAAGAAAGCATTAGTTTCAATATTGTTTGTCGCAGGCGTTTTATCCGCTACCTTTACGAGTGCTCAGGTATCCATGAGTGCCGATGAGATGTTACGCAGTAACGAGCGCGTCATGGATGCATTAAGGCAACGCATCCAACGGATCAATGACGTTTCTGAGAGGCAAACGTTGATTGTTGAGCATATGAAGATGATGGATACCTACTTAACGAGTATTGAGAAGAGGATCCAAAGTGAATCTAATACTGAACAAAAGATACGATTAAAAGAGACATATACAAAAGGCCTGCAAAGAAGTCTTGTTCTTATCGAAAGCGGCATATCAGCAAGCGACATTGTTGTGATGGGGAACTCGATAGATGAACATTTGTTGTTAATAGAACAAAGAATGACAGTTTTACAATCGTTAATGCAGCAAGTGGTTAATGCCAATAGCGTTTTAAGTAATTAGTGACGTGACTGACATAACTGTGTAGGTAATTAATTTATAGGAGAAAAGTATGAGCGATTTAGATCACAGAGTGGGCGTTTCTGAGGCTAATTTAGTGGTACGGCATTTGAAGTTAACCGGCATTACCGACGGTAATTTATTAGCAATTGTTGCTGAAATTGATGGGACCTTTGGTATTGATGCCGTTTCATTTGAAGAAGCCAAAAACACTTTGCATATCGGCTATGACGCGACCCACTGCAATTTAGATGGCATTGAGACAATCATTCGTGCACACGGTGCAGACATTTCTGATGACTTTTGGACAAAGATGAAAGAAGGCTACTACCAATTCGTTGACGAAAACATTCGTGAAAATGCGAAACATAAACCCTGGAGCTGCCATCGTGTCCCACCCGGGCAAAGCAATAGACAGAAATAGTGTAGCGCGAATCGAGCAACTTTATGTTGGACTTCACCAATCAGCACTAATTAACCCGAGATCGGCTTAAGCAACGACCATTGAATTCCGCTCAACATCACTAATATTCAGGGATGGCTTGTTTTTCTTGAGGCAATAAGCGACCAAGCCTGCCATCAGATTGAGTGTAAAACCATTCATACTGCGATGTCTTGAGTGCTCGATGAATGAAATGTTCTTCAATTGGTCGTTGATTGTTTCAATAATGAAGCGTTTTGAGAGCATCGCTCTGTCCCATAAAGACATCGCTTTTGCTTTCATATTTTTGCGAACCGTAGTGATAAGCTCAACGCCCTTTTCAAATAAATTGGCTTCGAGTGCTTTGCTCAGATAGCCTTTGTCGCCGTACAATTTAGCCGGTAAATGTCGCGCTAATTCCTCGACGGGTTTTGTGTCGTGTACATTACCCGTCGTCACTTTTGCCGCCACAATTTCACCGAGATGATTCACTATCAAGTGTAACTTAAAGCCATAAAACCAGCCCATAGTGCCTTTTCCTCGTTGGGCAATACCATCGAAGGTTTTATGTCGGGGTATTCGAATATTATGGCACACCTTAAGACTTGTAGAGTCAATGAATTCAATACCTGTAGGCTTTCCCTTAAGTGAACTAAAGTATGCGCACATGGGTACAATGGTACGAGGCATTACTTCTAAAAAGCGCGTATAGCTGAGCAGTTCAGGAAAGTCTTTTCGATAGAAGGCCTTCACATATCCCAAATAGTAATTCTTAAAATCGCGATGATGTGACATATGGAAACCGATAATAATGGTCATCATTTCACTCATTGACATACGGCACTCCCGCCTTCTTACTCGAGTACCATCTTCAAGCAATTGCTTTTGCCATTGAGGGATAAAGACTTTGCAAAAATCATCGACATCACAAAATAATTCAGCTAACTTCTTCATGCCGGTTCCTTGGTTGGTCCAATTTTCTTAGTCGAAAGATCGGATCTTGGAACCGGCATTTAGTTCAATTTCTTAAACAGGATTCGGGTTAATTAAAACAGGATATTAGCACTGTGGATCATAGTAAGAATGAAATGGGATTCGAACCGGCGCACATACAAAGTATTCTTTATTTTGTATCTCACAGCGAACCTGTCACAATCTCCGACGAGCAAGCCCTTGATGTTATTGCACAACTTCGTACCCCTCACCTTGACGCAGGAGATCTTATTCTCACGTTTGGCGCTCAAGAAAACAAACCATCAAACCTTTTTACGGGTGATAAACGAGCTTTAAAGGCGGTTAACCGAATGCAACATAACGGTGTATTAGCAATGGAAGGTTGCCATATGCTCCTGTTGGAAGAGGCTATCCGTTTGCTTATGATGTGTGGTGATAGAGATCAGGTTATTGCAAGTATCCAATCTCGTCCACATGTAGATAAAGCGATTGATATATGTTTTCGTGACATAGCGTCGGTAGACGATGCCTTGAAAAGCTACATAGAAAGCATTCGTTCTCAGTGCAGTTTACTGTCATTCGGGTTAACCCCAAACATTTGTTAACATGGAAATTTGGCCTGTTATTTGCTTTAGATAATGTGTGTGTTATCCGGCACACCAGTTTTTAATGAGATCAACGCGAACAGAAGGGTTTCCACGATGCTAAATACCGATTTACTCCAAGTCACGAACACGCCAAATCAAGCCATTAAACCAACAGACAACGAAACCAAACAAAGTGAAGACGGGGGTTGTAACAAAGAGAAGTTTGAAGATTCGCTAGAAAAAGCTTTCAAAGCATTCTCGACAAAGAGTGACGATTAAAAACGTGGCAAATTTTGGCCGCTGGAAGCGCCTATTTTCCCATTGCGGCAAATGGGCGCATAAAGTATTTTAGAGCAATTTGGAAAGTGATTGTGGCTTCATCAATAGGTGTTAGAGCAACACCCAATGTTTAAGCTCCAATTGCTTGATAAAGCATCCAAATTCCAGCACCAATCATAAACAAATTTTCAGTAAGCGAAACAAAACCGAGGGGAACATTACTGTCTCCGCCGACGCAAGCGCATTTCAACTCGCGTTTATCTACGTAAACAGCTTTAAATACCGATACTGCACCAATGGTTCCAATAAAGAGAGATACGGGGCCAACGACATAGCCTGATATTCCGGCAAGCATACCAATCCCAGCGAACGCTTCCGCAAATGGATAAACGTAACCGTATCGCACACTGCGCATCGCTAGTAAATCATAAGTAATAAAAGAATTAGGGAAGATGCGAATAAGTCCTGAATGTGAGATCATAGCTGCATAGTGAATCACAGCCATTACCGCCCTTGAGCCAACAGTTAACTTTTGCCGATAGTGAGTTTTCCAGCAAGCGCCGCCAGACTCGTAAAGAGATATTCTTATCCAGAATGGATAAACTGCTGCCGTGGCCTCAACTGCTGGAAGTGATTGAACCCTTTTATCCTAAAGCTGGCAATGGCAGACGTCCGTACGCGCTTGAGACCATGTTTCGCATTCATTGTATGCAGCAATGGTATAGCCTCGGTGATGAAGCCATGGAAGATGCATTATATGAAATTGCTTCGATGCGTCAATTTGCGCAACTATCACTGGATAAAGCCATTCCTGACCGCACAACCATTATGAACTTCCGGCACTTGCTGGAAAAACACAAGCTGACTCGCCAATTATTCAAAACGGTTAATCAATGGCTGTCTGACTGCGGTGTGATGATGACGCAGGGCACACTGGTGGATGCCACGATTATTGAAGCACCCAGCTCCACTAAAAGCAAAAAGAATGAACGTGACCCGGATATGCATCAGACCAAGAAAGGTAATGAGTGGTACTTCGGTATGAAAGCCCATATCGGTGTGGATGCCAAGAGCGGCCTGACCCATACGCTGGTGACCACCGCCGCCAACGAACATGACCTGAATCAGATGAAGAACCTGTTGCATGGCGATGAGGAATTCATCTCTGGCGATGCTGGATATCAAGGCGCAGAGAAGCGTGAAGAACTTAAAGAAAAGGATGTGGAATGGCTGATTGCTGAGCGTCCTGGAAAAGTTCGGGCACTGAAAAAGCATCCCCGCAAAAACAAAACGGCCATCAACATCGAATATTTAAAAGCCAGCATCCGAGCAAAAGTTGAGCACCCGTTTCGCATCATCAAATGCCAATTTGGTTTTATCAAAGCTCGCTATAAGGGACTGGTGAAAAACGACAGTCAATTGGCTATGTTATTCACTCTGGCGAACGTGTTTAAAGTTGACCAGATGTTGCGACGACAGCCAAGATCTGTCTAGAATCCGGGAATAGCCCGAAATAAGGCCAAAATCCTGCCTAAAACGGCGGCATATTGGCCTAAACTGCAAAATTAGAGTTTAAAAATTAGGCAGGTGATGCTGCGGCTTAACTGAGCGTTAAACTGCAGGACTTATTCGCAGTTTCCCTAAGGCTTGTTGATCTTTGCTGTACATATTTCACTCAGCGATACATCGGCAACCACATCATCGAAAATGCCAGTGAAACCATACTGGCATAATTCCTCGCTAATTTTTCATACCTAGTTGATATTGCACGATAATGCTTTATTCGTGCGAATGCATTTTCTACTAAGTGCCGATACTTATATAGACACCAATCGACACTGCTTTTGTCTATATCCTGGCCATAATTGCGTTTGGGTATGACTGAAGTCCCCCCTTTGGCTTCGATATATTTCCTCAATGTGTCACTATCGTAGCCTTTGTCACCGACGAAAATGTTTACTTCCCTTAAATGGTCAACCAGACTTTGAGCCCGAGCAATGTCATTTCTCTGGCCCCCTGATAGTTCAAAATAAATTGGAAGCCCACCACTATCCACGGCTAAATGTATTTTTGTGGAGTTACCACCTCGGCTCTTTCCTATACATTCACTATCCTCAGTAGCCGCTCCGGTACAATGCTGGTGAGCTTTAACAATAGAGCCGTCAGCAAAGACCCAATCGTAATCAGAGAGTTTTGCTAACTCATTGCATTGAATAACATGTTTAATAAACCTTTCTTCGACCACAAATTAAACCGGCGATAAACAGCACTCCAATCACCAAACTCTGTTGGTAAATCACGCCACGGAATTCCGGTTCTCAGCCGGAAGAGTATCCCTTCAAACGTCATTCTGTGTTCTGGTTTATTATAAATGCGGCCCGTGCTTTTCATTACTTGAAGTAGCTTTTGCCACCGTTTATCAGTTAGCATTAGTCTCGGCATGATATTGAGTTGTTAGTTTATTTTTGGCGAAACAAATTACAACTCTTTATCATGCCGCTCAAAAACTAATCACGAAAGATCAACACGCCTTAGTAATGCGACTGACAACTGAATCAGTAACGCCGTAAACTGTTGGGATAATTCAGACATTAGAACCACACTCGGGCACCGAGAACCACACCTGCTTCATGCACAGGATCGCCTAGGCCACGTAGATTATCCGCTGAGTTTCCCAAAGCTCTAGACCAATAGGCACCAATATACGGGGCAAATTCCCGTGAGACCTCCATTCGATAGCGAAGGCCAACACGAATTGAATTAAACCCAGAAGGTCTATCAAACCGTTCTGACTCAGAAAGTGAAGCAGAGAGTGATATTCGCGGTTGCAAATATGAGGTTTGTGAAATGCGATAGTCATACTCGGCTTCCATTGAGACACTGACATCACCTTCTTCGTTAATAATAAGTGAACTATCTACTTCGAATTGATAGGGTGCCATTCCAAAAAGACTAATAACAGCATAATTTTCCATATTACTGTCACTCGTCAATTCGCCACGGGCGCCAATTCCAACCTGAATCTCCCAAAAGGGTGCAATTAAGCGACTAGCAAGCAATTCAGCTCTTTCAATGTCGGTTGGTTCACCATCGTTTTGTTTATTTTCACCTTCACTTTTAAAATAAAGACGGTACGTGTCGCCTCCATACCATGCGATCATATCCCAAACCGCGATGTTCTCCTCACGGTTGTTGCGCGCTACTTCTAGCCTGTCAAATAGAACAATACCATTAAGTGTGTCTTTGACCGGCGATGGCCAGCTTTCAGGCGTTTCTTGTGCGACAGTGCGAAGTGTAGCGGTAAGTATTATTAGTCCAAATATAATTCGCAAATTCATGAAGATACTCCTTAAGAAACGTTTACAACGCGGAACATACCAGCGTCCATGTGATATAGAAGGTGACAATGAAATGCCCAATTGCCAGGTGCGTCAGCGTTGATCAGTAAAGAGACTTTTTCGCTCGGTTTGAGACTGATCGTGTGTTTACGAGGGGAAGGGGAGTTACCATTTTCCAGCTCCATCCACATACCGTGAAGATGGATGGGGTGATACATCATCGAATCATTGACAAGAATGAGACGCACGCGTTCCCCGTACTTAAAGTGAATTGGCTTATCCACTTCAGTGAATTTTTTTCCATCAAAAGACCACATGTATCTTTCCATGTTACCGGTCAAATGCAGTTCGATGGTTTGTGTTGGTTCACGGTTATCTGGCCACTGCTTGGCACCTGTAAGGTCTGAATAAACAAGTACCTTGTGAGAAACTCCATCAAACCCTATTCCAGGGTCGTCTAGTCGGCTGATCGGATTTTTGGCAATCATAGACGCACCTGGTCCGTGACCGTCCGGTGAGTGCGTAATAGGGATTCCGTCCACAGGAACTACCTTGTTTTGCATCGCTGCCATCGAATGATTAGGACCGTGATTTTCTTGGCCACCATAAGTCTCCTTGTTGTTCGTAGCGTCCATTGAATCCATGTCAGCCATTCCCGACATCCCCATAGCGTCCATACCTAATTCAGGCATTGGGCGAAGTGCCGGGATACTTGCTTCTTTGCCGACAGATGTTGCCAATGTGCCTCTGGCATAGCCACTTCTGTCCATGCTTTGTGCAAAAATGGTATAGGTTTTAGTATCTTTGGGTTTTACGATGACATCATAGGTCTCTGCAACAGCGATCCGTATTTCACCTACTGTTACTGGCTTAACAGGCTGACCATCTACTGCAACAACTGTCAGATCCAACCCTGGAACTTGGAAATCAAAATAGGTCATTGCTGACCCGTTAATAAGCCTAAGGCGTATGCTTTCTCCGGGTTTGTACAATGCAGTCCAGTTTGTTTGCGGGTCACGGCCGTTCATCAGGTATGTATAGGTCGCGCCGGTTACATCGAGTATGTCTCTTGGGTTCATGCGCATACGAGACCACATTGCTCGTTCTTTGACCGTATTGATCAGTCCTTGGCTCTTTATATCTTTAATCGTGTTTTCGACTGTACGCTGCTGATAATTATAATAGCCCTCAGCAACTTTAAGGTGACGGAAAACATCGTGAGGGTCTTCAAAGGTCCAGTCGCTGAGAATAATGGTGTGCTCCCGATCTGCACCGATGTCGCCATCTTTTGGTTCAATAACCATGGGGCCAAGGTGCCCAAGCTGCTCCTGAAGACCTGAATGACTGTGGTACCAATATGTACCGTTTTGTTCAATATCGAATTCATAGGTAAAGGTACTGCCAGCGGCGATACCGGGAAACGATACGCCAGGTACACCGTCCATCGTGTAAGGGAGTATCAATCCGTGCCAGTGGATTGACGTACTTTCAAGCAAGTTGTTAGTTACATTTATAGTGACATGCTGACCTTCTTTTAGACGCACTAACGGGCCCGGTGACGAACCATTAATTGTAATTGGTAGGCCAGCTGCGCTTGCAATACGCTTGTGCTGCCTGCTAATCATCATATCGATGTTTTCCCCGCTGACAACGTTGTTTCCAAAACTTGGTTTTAACTCTTGCCCAGCATGAGATAAGCCCTCTGGATTAGCCCAGGCTGGTGAAATTTGACGTAAAAGCGCTGTCCCACCTAATGTCAAAGCGGCAGACTTAACGAATCTGCGCCTATCTTTATTTAATTGGTTTAACATAAATTGTTCTCTAATTTGATGGATAGATTCAGACACATGCTTACGTTAAAACGGACCGAGCATGTACCGAGTTTTCGTAGTTAAAACTAGAACGGGCTTATGCTATTGGGGGTCTAAGCAATCTAGAAGGAGGAGACCGTAGTAAATCACCTTCGAATAATGAGAAAACATAATCAAATGACTTAATTTTGTAGTGATAATTGCCGGTCAGTAGCCAAATTGTAAAACAATTTCCATGAGAACAATCGCAAGATCCTGTGCAGCACTCCTCATGACAGCTCTCATCAACATTATCTTCAATGTGCATTTGAACATGCAGCTTTGCTTGTTCAATTTCCGGTGTTCCCTTCATGGATGAGATGTTGCCAGTACCTTCACTTTCGCAACCCAATACAGATGAACCATAAGTCACACTTGCAATAAGCATCAAGCACTTGATAAGTGTACTTAAAGCTATTGTCGTGTGGTCGTCGTGAGTCATCTAAATTTACAATCCTTTAATAGCTGCAATTCGACACAGTGTAAAAATTACCTATCCGCGCATAACATTTACAGCGTCAGATGGCTTATGCCGTTTGCTTAGTATGTATTTACGGTTTACCTAAGACAATCCAATATTTGTGCCATAAGTTCTTTAATACGTGATATTGCTGTTACAATTATCAATCAATGAGCTGAATAAAGTAACGATTTTCATTCGCCGGAAAATACGGATTACAATTTAGTGTGAGATTACTTCTACTAAAATCAGAATGTGGAAAAGAGTTATGCAGACCTCAGTTACCTATCTATATAACAGTAAAATCATTTTCTTTTGCGGCTAAGATAAAGCTTCTCTGCGGTAATTATCAGAAACAAGCCCGCTAATGACGTCCAAATTACGATGCTATCCGTTTTCACCTTAACGACGATGAAAGCTATCAGTACAATTAAATCTAATGTAATGGCGGTTAACAGTATAAACCGGTTGGCAGAAATTTCTTTACGCAGGTAGTTTAGTACGCCCCAGTGAATCGCAATATCCATCACCAGATAGAAAATCACACCCAAAGAAGCGATTCTGCTTAAATCAAAAAATATCGTTAACGTCATAGCAAGGACTATTGTATATACCAGCGTGTGTTTTTGGATATTTCCTGGCATACCAAAATGGCTGTGTGGTACAAGCTCCATGTCAGTTAGCATCGCTAACATACGCGATACAGCGAATACACTTGCGATGACGCCTGACACGGTAGCAATTATCGCAAAACCGACTGTTATCCAAAGTCCATATTGTCCGAAGGCTGGTTTTGCTGCTTCTGCCAATGCATAATCGCGCGCTGCGACGATCTCCTGGATTGATAGGTTTGTTCCAACTGCTGCGGCAACTAATAGGTATATGAAAATACAAATCGCAATTGAAATGACTATTGCGCGACCCACGTTTTTACGTGGATTTTCGATTTCACCGCCACTATTTGTTATTGTAGTAAAACCTTTAAATGCCAACACGGCTAGCGCGACGGCCCCCAGAAAGTCAACAATCGAAGCGTCGGTCGTTTGAACAAAAGTGTCAACAACTCCTCTTTGGGCCGCATATATTCCTCCAGACGCTAATACCGCCAATCCTAAAGCTTTGGCGATTCCCATTACAAATGAAATAGATTGGATAGCCTTGTTACTCATAATGTTTATGAAAAAGGCAAAGATCAATACTGCTACACCTAACGCTGGGACAAACCAATCGTTGGGTTTTGTATTAATTATTTGTACGGTATATTGACCAAATGTCCGCGCAACTAAGCTTTCATTAATTACCATTGAAAAGTACATGAGTAATGCGAAAACCGCAGTGGCAGTCCCCTTGCCATAAGCTTTTTGTAAAAACATGGCAATCCCTCCTGCAGAAGGATAAGCATTGGATAACTTCACGTAGGAATACGCGCTTGCTGATGTGATCATTGCCGCTATGATAAAGGCTAATGGGAACCACTCGCGGGCCAATTCAGCCACTTGTCCGGTCAAAGCAAAGATACCTGCACCGATCATGACACCTGTACCCATTGCAACCGCGCCAATAAGACTGAGACTTCCTTCTTTGTAATTTGACTTGTGTTGGTGCTTCCTCACAACCTCACTCCATAGTTTATGAATCCAATGAAAGGCTTATAATTCGTGCGCTCGGTTAATACCATGTGCCATTATTTTAATCTCTTGTTGTTCGGTTTCTATAATAGAATCAAGTAGTTCTATTTGATGCCCAACGACCATTTGCTTCCTTAGATACGAAAATAATTCGATAATTTGTTGATGGCGTTTCATAACGTGCTCTATGACCTGTTCATAAGTAGTGCAATCATCTAGGTTAGGCGGACACAGCAAAGGTATGTCAGGCTTATCGTTTATGTACTCAACAAAATAAGTATCCAATTCTCCGGTTTTACCTAAGTTTTTGAAGGCTAAGATCAGCTTACTTAGGTGGTTTTCATGCATTGCGAGATAATCGAGTACAAGTTTGTTCAAATCCGTCTTCTTACAACAGCAATGCAGTTGTTCAGCGAGAGCCTTATGGTAATTAGCTGTCCACTCTAAAATGTCACTGAATTGCTCAATTTGCATTTGTTTTTCCTCGAAATAACGATAACTGCTAAGTTAGGCTACCGAACATAAGTAATTAACTCATGACGCTGCTATTACTGTTTGATTACATGTTTGTAATATTCCTCATGAATAATAGTCTGGAGCAGCAATTGTCGAGCAGTTGATTAGAAAACCAAAAGCTAAATCTTTCACTTAAAAGGCTGAAAAAGCTGCGAGATATAATTTTGTGGGTAATTAGGTTGACTACCAATTCCTAGCTCCCCATTACGTGGTGAGGGTCGTTCATTAGAATTGGTGACGAATGTGCCAAGGAGGTGATCCCATAAATGTGTAAACAACCCAAAATTAACGTCACCTCTGGTACCGTCTTTTACGTGATGATGCCGGTGACCTGCAGCAACAGCCCAAATATATTTTAGCGGGCCAAGCCGCATATCAATGTTTGAGTGTTGCAACATCAACTGTAAGGCAGCACTAAACCCTAACAAAGCGCCGATTTCTATGGGCATGCCTATTAAAAGTAATGGAAGTGTACCTGCACTTAGTTCAATCGCTTGGTGAAGGGGGTGCTTCAATAGCCCATTAAACCCATACATTCGTTTGATGCTATGATGAACCGCATGTAAACGCCACAGCATGCTATATTTATGGCTAAAATAATGTGCCATCGTTATCCCAAAGTCAGCGACGATGATGGCAAAGCCAAGTTGTACTAGTAGTGGCCAATGGTGAGGCCAAATACTGAAGTGGGGCACTATCGCGGTCATTATTGGGATAAACGCGACCGTGAGAGCCAAAGAGCCTTCATTGACAATGGCATGCACTATATCTCGCCCGAAATCTCCCTGCGGTGTATTCCATGCTTTTTCATATGGTAACCATTTCTCAGCTACAAAAGATAAGGCGATGGCGAATAAAAGCAGGGGAATAAGCCAAGCTGGAGATCCTGTGTTTTGGGAAATACTGGTTGCAGCAAAGATAAAGCTTAAAAAAAATAATGGACTGAACATCCATTGGACCAACGTTCTCATAGTATTTACACATTCGCGTTTTTATTGATGCGTATATTATTCCCTAGTCAAACTTGATTCGGCTTGTATCAAACGGCTAATTACTGTGAATTTTATAATGGTGTGCGGTTTGAATAACGAGGAAGGTGCAAATCCAAACAGCTGTTTAAACGTTTTACTCATATGAGGTAAGTCAGAAAAACCCGAAGCATGGGCAGCCTCAGTCAATGTTGCTGACTTACTCAGTTGTTCTATTGCGGCGCGCACACGCCACCAGACAATAAAACGACTAATAGGTATACCCACTTCTTGCTTAAAAAGATGTGTGAGACGACTTGGGGACAAGAAAACCTTCGATGATAAAAACGCCATATCGATTGCACAACCTCGCTGCGAAGCAATAATGTCGATGACCGCTCGTACCCGTTTATCCTCAGGGCGCGATGAAAGCGCAGGACTGTAGACTAGCCCTACCGCTTTATTTACTGTTTTCCATACTTTGTCGATATCGACGTCAGTAAATAGATGCTGAGAAATGGATCCCAATTCTTTGCCAGTAAGCGGCAGAGTATTAATTCCATCACTCCTGGCTTGACGTAAGGCAGTGAGAAATTGTTGGTTTTGTCTATCTTCAGGCTCTAAATAGATGACTACAATTTGATGATCCTGTGCCAAAACCTTGTGAGGGACATCTTCGAAAATCACAATACATTGTCCGGTGTGAATACTTTGTGCTCTGTAATCTTGAACCGAGATGTCTTTGTCTAAACTAATGCAAATTTGGACAGCATGATGTGCATGAAAATTATTGTCAGGACTGACTCCGATGTAATCGCTTTGTAGGGCCACAAATGAATATGCATGGCTGCCTCAGAATCAAAAGTTCAGGCTAGTGTTTTTTGCTTCACAAATCTATACGCATGACGAATGTTAGCCGATAGATACACGTTAAGGCGAGTGCGCACAGTGAAACTGTGTGCTTCTTACACTTTTAAGTGTGTAAATAATTTAAAATGCCACAGTCCCTAATGGTTTTGTTTTGATCACACTTTGACGCCATATTTTCGAGTGATGACTTTAATGCGTTTAGCTCTTCAATGCGAATAATGACGTCTGATAAATGCTTAGCTATTAACGTATTGATATTTGAACAGCTCTGATCTGGCCTCGAACGACTGTCCATTAGCGTTTTTACTTCCATGATAGACATATCTAATGAACGACACTGTTTGATAAACAGGAGTTGTTCAATAGTCCCCTTGTCGTAGACACGATAATTTCCACTTGAGCGCTTAAGCTCAGGCAAGAGCCCCTTCTTTTCATAAAAACGAATGGTCTGAATACTACAACCTGTCGTCTTTGCGACATCACCAATTTTCATTTTTTTCTCCTAACCGTTGACTCTATACCAAGTATAGACTTTATACTCATTTTATTCATCAGTAAAGAGTGTGTTTCCAATGAGCGGATGTGGGTGCGAAGTTGAAATAAAAGACCAGTCTCAACGACAGGTTTTGTATTGGCTTTTGGGAATAAACGCGACAATGTTTGTTATAGAAATGGGGATCGGGTTGCTTGCTGATTCAACCGCATTAATAGCCGATTCACTTGATATGCTCGCCGACGCAGTTGTCTATGGTGTTGCCCTTTATGCTATTGGTAAATCGCTATTGCACAAAGCGAATGCGGCTAGAATTAGCGGCTTTTTTCAGATGGCATTGGGTCTGTTGATTATCATTGATATTGTAAGACGGTCAATTTACGGTAGCGAACCTGTATCAGGATTAATGATGGCTATGGGGGCAGTTGCACTGGTTGCTAATGTCATTTGTCTTGTGATCATACGCAAACAAAGAAATGAAGAAGTGCATATGCGGGCAAGCTGGATATTTTCAGCCAACGATGTGATTGCCAACTTAGGCGTTATTTTTGCTGGCGTTTTGGTGTTTTGGCTCGATTCTCGATGGCCTGATCTGGTTATCGGTGTGATAGTTTCGTGCGTTGTGTTGCGCGGGGCAAAAATGATCCTCGAAGAGGCTGGAAATGAAAGACAGCGAGCGCTTAATGCGCAAAGTTGATAAGAAAATGCCAATTTTTAATTGCACATCAAAACTGCGTAGGTTGGCATGGCTACTTATTACTTTGCTCATGTGTCAATCGGGCTTTTCGTTCGCCGCTCAATGCGATGACTACCCTGCGGAGGTATCGTCAGTCCCTGAACAATCAAAGTCGATAGGCACTTATGATGTTCCCGAAAAAAATGTAAATGCTGGTGATAATACGTCGAGTGAAGAGTCTAAGTGTTTCCATTGTGTGCTATGTCAATGTGGACAGATTAAGTTTCTGACACAACACCCAATAAATGACGTATCTAAACCGTTATATACCAATCAATACAGTTATTCCCGCAACGTCATTGACGGCCTAGTCGAAGGCCTTTTGCGCCCACCTCAACATTAATCCATTCCCTCCTATATGTTTGCATGGGTGCTTTCCATGTATGTCGTTATCTTATGAACAAAAGGTTCTTTTATGAGTTCTTCACGCCCATTGGGCATAAAAAAAGCTAGCTCAGCGTATCTGAAATTGATATCTGCTGCACTGGTAACCATGAGCATATCTGTTCAATCTGCCAATGCGCAAAAGTCTTCAATCACGCTTGAAAATGCGCTCAAACGCACATTATCAAACAACCCAGATTTAGTTGTGTTCGAATTTAAATCTTCGGCTTTGGATGGTGAATCAAAAATGGCCAGCTTACGACCTGAAATGTCTGTTGGGGTTGAAGTTGAAAATGTGTTGGGAACAGGCGAAGTGTCTGGTATCAAAGATGCCGAATTGACACTGACCTTATCGTCGGTCATCGAGCTTGGAGATAAAGTCAGCGGCCGAATGAATGTGGTGAGTTCAAAAAAAGCACAACTGCTTACACAACGGCGCATTCGTACGCTGGACATCTTGGGTGAAACAACTCGACGATATATCAATGTCATTGTCCAACAAGCGTTGCACAAGACTGAGCAACGAGCTGAAATGCTGGCTCGCACAATGCTTCAGACAGTCTCTACACGGGTTGAAGCGGGGGCTTCTTCACCACTTGAGAAAAAACGTGCAGAGTCAGCGTTGTCGCAGGCGCGTTTGTCGTTATTGATAAGTGAACAAAAACTCAATGAGTATAAACGCGACCTGGCCATCATGTGGGGTGACACTAACGCTGCGTTTGCGGAAGTTGAAGGGACACTGTTATCGTTTCCAAATTCACTGTCACTTGAACATATGCTTTCACAGCTTCAAAGCAATCCACACGTTCTGCTTTATGCTGATAACTATCGGGTACAAGAGGCCAGATTGAGAGTGGTTCAGGCCAGTCAGCAGTTCGACATTGCGTGGGAAGCCGGTATCCGAAGAATGCAGGGAATTAATGACACAGCGTTAGTCGCCAGTATTTCGGTGCCGTTAAATACCAAGCAGCGGAATCTAGGAGAATACGAACAACAGCGCGCATTGCTTGACAGTATCGACTATCAAAAACAAGCGAAAATTCGTGAACTCACTCGCCAAATAAATCAAGTCATTAGCGCAAAAGACCAAGCCTTGCTCACTGTTACGACCCTTCAAGACAATGTCGTTCCCACATTGGAATCTGCACTGAACTTGGCGCGGGAAGGCTATGAAAGTGGTCGCTACAACTACATAGAGTGGGTGACAACGCAGCAACAACTCATCGATATGCAACGAGCACTGATAAAAGCAGCAGGCTTAGTCCACCTTCGAAGCGCAGATCTAGAGGCACTTACGGGAATTCCCGTGTTTTCTGACTCTCCCTCGACGTCTGCTCAATCATCAGAATTACTAGAGAAAAAATAATGAATACATCACAATTTACATTACTCACTAGCGCACGTGACTTGCTTGGCGTGTTAGCCATGCTACTGACTTTACTGTTTGCTACTGTCGCCCTGGCTGATGATGACGATGAGGAAGCCGAAGAAAGACCCGAGTACGTAGTGTTATCTCAAGAACGGATGCTTGAAAACGATATCGTGACTGCTTCTGCCGCGTCAGGATCATTATCGCTCACAACCAGAACGTTTGGGCGGATAGTTCATGATCCTGCATCACTGAGTCATATTCGTGCCCGCTTCGACGGTGTTGTAAAACGTATCATGGTGAATATTGGAGATAAAGTAGAAAAAGGTGACACACTGGCAATCATTGAGTCAAACGAGAGTTTAAATCAATACTCAATCACCTCACCAATGTCTGGAAAAATCATTGCTAGACACGCCAATGATGGTGAGCTCACCAACGGTCAAGTACTGCTTTCTGTTGCTAATTACTCTCGCGCAATTGCTCAATTAGCTATTTTCCCCAAACAACGTACTCGTATTGCCGCTGATATGGAAGTCACTTTAAGGCTTGAGGAATTGCAGCAACAATCAAGTATAAGCCACATTACGTCCTCACCTGATGACAAACCTTATTCTATCGCGTTTGTGAACGTTGATAATGGCAGTGGTTATTGGCCTTTAGGCGCTATGGTAGAGGGTTATATTCAGATTGGGTTCCAAGAAGTCAATCTGGCTCTCCCCAAAAGTTCAATACAAGAGTTAGATGGGCAAACCATTGTTTTTGTCAAAGAAGGGGAACGATTTTACCCCCGCCAAGTAAAACTTGGGAACACGGACAACCGTTTAGTAGAGATTGTGAAGGGCGTTCAAATAGGCCAGCAAGTCGTTGTAGAAAATAGCTATCTACTAAAAGCTGATTTATTAAAAATGGAGGCGGGCGATGATGACTAATTACCTGCGCATTTATTGTCAAAAGCAAAGCCAAGTCCATAAAAACGGTGAGGTGAGAGCATGATTGCACCAATACTCCGTCTATCCATTGAGCGCCGTGGTGTCATGATGTTGTTCGCCTTGTTTGTCGCCTTTTTTGGTATGTACAGTTACAAACAACTGCCGATTGATGCTGTGCCTGATATCACCAACGTGCAAGTGCAGATAAATACCGCAACCCCAGGTTACTCGCCTTTGGAGACTGAGCAACGCATAACGTTTATAGTTGAAACCTCGCTGGCCGGTTTGCCTAATTTATCGTATACCCGCTCGATATCACGCTATGGCTTGTCGCAAGTCACAGTCGTGTTTAAAGAGGGCACCGATTTATATTTCGCACGAAATCTCGTCAACGAGCGTCTCACCGCCATCGCGGCGCAATTGCCAACAGGGTTAACCCCTGAAATGGGCCCTATCGCCACAGGCTTGGGTGAAATTTACATGTACTCGTTAAGTGCTGAGCCTCAGGCGCGACAGGACAACGGTCAACCCTATGATGCTATGGCATTAAGGGAGATCCATGATTGGGTAGTTAAGCCCCAATTGTCGCTTGTTGAGGGGGTGACCGAGGTTTATGCGATAGGCGGATTTGAAAAGCAATATCATGTGAATCCTAATCCAGTCGCAATGATAAACTTTGGGATAAGTACAGGTGACCTTCTCAGTGCGCTAGAACGCAACAATGCGAATCAAGGCGCTGGTTTTGTAGAACAAAATGGGCAACAAGTACTGATCAGATCGGAAGCCCAACTGAAGGGCATCGACGATATCGGCCAAGTGGTTGTTAAGATCATTGATGGCGTACCGGTAAAAATTCAAGACATCGCCCAAATCAACCTCGGTAAAGAGCTGCGCTCTGGAGCCGGCACGTTAAATGGCCAAGAAACAGTGATTGGCACGACAATGATGTTAGTGGGAGAAAACTCTCGTACGGTCGCCAAAGCTGTGGACAGTAAGCTCGAAACCATTAAAACAAGCTTACCCGAGGGCGTTATCCTTGAAGCGGTTTACGATAGAACAAGCCTCGTTGACAAAACCATCGACACAGTACAGAAAAACCTCGTCGAGGGCGCTTTACTTGTCATCGTTGTGCTATTCGTTTTGCTTGGGAATGTGCGAGCTGCACTTATTACAGCCGCTGTAATACCCATGGCAATGCTTGCCACGATATCGGGTATGGTCAAAACCGATGTGTCTGCTAACTTAATGAGTTTAGGCGCACTGGATTTTGGCTTGATTGTCGATGGCGCAGTTATCATTGTTGAAAACTGTATCAGACGATTATCCGAATCCCAGAAACAAAACGGCGCTACTCTACCGCTCAAAGAAAGGCTGAATGTTGTTTATGAAGCCACTAATGAAGTCATACGTCCCAGTTTGTTTGGTGTATTGATCATTACCATTGTTTATATCCCCTTGTTCACGCTCACTGGCGTCGAAGGTAAAATGTTCCACCCCATGGCAGCGACCGTGATAATGGCTTTGCTTGCCGCAATGGTATTTTGTTTTACCGTAGTGCCTGCGGCGATAGCAATTTTCATGAGAGGTAAAATTAGCGAAAAAGAAAGCCCAATTATTAAAGGTGCAAAGGCAGTCTATCGTCCTGTTTTAACCGGAGCGCTGCGTTTTAGATGGCTAGTGGTAGTAGCAGCGAGTGCTTTGGTTGTCGGCAGTTTATGGATGGGCAGTAAATTAGGCTCCGAGTTTATTCCCCAGCTCAATGAAGGTGATATCTTAGTACAAGCCATTAGGATCCCTGGGACAGGGGTAGAACAAGCAGTTGAAATGCAAAAAACTCTTGAAGCGAAACTTATGCAGTATGAGCAAGTACAGACGGTATTCGGTCGCACGGGTACGGGTGAGGTCGCCACCGACCCTATGCCACCAAACATTACTGATACGTTTGTTATTTTAAAGCCTAGGGAGCAATGGCCCGATCCATCAATGACAAAAGCTGAGTTAGTGAAAACGTTTGAAGAGGACTTGTTTACTTTGCCCGGCAATAATTATGAATTTACGCAACCTATACAAATGCGTTTTAACGAATTGATTAGTGGCGTAAGGGCAGATTTGGGGATAAGGCTATTTGGGGATGACTTAGATACGCTCTTTGCATCTGCTTCTGACATTTTGACCGTTATTTCAACGATTGAAGGAGCTGATGACGCGAGGCTTGAGCAGGTAGAAGGCATTCCAATCTTCACCGTCACACCAAAGCCTGATCAATTGGCACGCTTTGGTTTGGATATAGCCGACTTGCAGTTATGGCTCAATGCTGCGACAGGTGGAGAAACCGCTGGAATGATTTTTGAGGGCGACAGACGCTTTAAAATTGTCGTGCGATATGCCGACGACATTCGAAATGAACTCACTCAGCTTGAGACCATTCCCATAGTCACGCCCTCTGGTGAGCATGTACCAATGAGCGAATTAGCCACACTTGCATTTAAAGAAGTACCTAGCCAAATAAGCCGGGAAAATGGCAAACGTAGTATTGTTGTCACAGCAAATGTGCGTGACAGAGATATTGGCACTTTTGTTGAGGAAGCTCAGGCGAGAATTAATGATGAAGTAAATTTACCTGCTGGTTATTGGCTCGACTATGGTGGAACCTTTGAGCAGCTCGAAAGTGCGAGTCAACGATTGACGATTGTGGTACCGGTTACGTTGTTTGTGATTTTGACTATGCTGGTAATTGCGTTTGGTTCAATACGTGATGCGTTAATTATCTTCACAGGTATCCCTTTGGCATTAACAGGCGGTGTAATGTCTCTTTGGTTAAGGGATATGCCTTTATCCATATCCGCGTCGGTAGGGTTTATCGCACTGTCTGGGATTGCCGTATTAAACGGATTGGTAATGCTGTCATTCATCAAGCAACGTTTGCTAGAAACCGGAGAATTAGTGAATAGCATTGTTGAAGGGGCTCTTATTCGCTTGCGTCCGGTATTAATGACAGCATTAGTTGCAAGCCTTGGATTTGTGCCCATGGCGCTGAATACGGGCATAGGTGCAGAAGTGCAAAGACCGTTGGCCACTGTTGTGATTGGCGGCATTTTGTCCTCGACACTGCTTACTTTGGTTGTTCTACCAGTTCTCTACAGAATAGTGTATGGGAGACATTTAACTAAATTGGCGATTAATCACGCTAGTTAATACTGGTTATGGAGAAGGTCGATTCCTAGTATCGACCTTTGAAATACAAGCGCTGGAAAGTAATAGTTGATGGTGTCATTGGTTTTTTTTTGTAACTAAATCGATAATACTATTAAGAAAATGAATAGGACGCTCCAAGCAACTACATTAGATATGTGGGAGGGGCTTTATGAACTTTAGTAAAGCAGCAAAACATCATGTGTTTAAAAAGTTAAATCATGCACAGTCACAATCATAGTCACGACCATTCACATGGACGTTCGAGTGATGCGTCAAAGCGTATTGGTTGGGCGTTTTTCCTAAATGTGGTGTTCACCATTATCGAGTTTATTGGTGGCTGGCTAACGAACAGTACCGCTATTAGAGGTCCGGCCGGTAAAAGCGTTGGATTTAGCCACTTTGAGCATAAGCGGCTGATATTATTCAACATTATGGCGCCTTGCCTAACCGGCCGTTGGCTGTATAACGATGATGGTAACCCCTACCAATGCGACCAAAGCCCCCGCGATGTCCCAACGGGTGAGCGCCACTCCGTCAACAATACGCAACCAGAGGAGAGCAACGCCCAGATATATGCCCGCATAGGCAGCATAAGTGCGACCTGCCGCCGTTGGGTGAAGCGTCAACAGCCACGCAAATAACGCCAGCGAAAGCGCAGCAGGAATTAACAACCATACCGACTTGTTCTGTTTCAGTACCAGCCACGGCAGATAACAACCTACAATTTCGGCAACCGCAGTAATTACAAATATTGTGAAAATTGACAGCAGATTCATTGGCAAAAGATCCTTGATGTGAAGAAGCACAGAAGCTTCAAGTGGAAGAACCGACAAATTTGATGAGCTACGACGATTCCACTATTAAGCTGCCGGGCGCTCAAAATACATCCATCCGGCTACAGCGAACTTTGGAGCTGTTTAAATTGACCTTGGATCACGGCTTTTTCCTGAAGAATGACTTTATTCTCGTCGATCAGAAGCGCCGCTTTATCCTGGGTGGTTTTCAATTCGGTTTTTGTGGTCTCCAGTGTTTGGGATAAGACGGCCACTTGCTTATCAACATCAGCTTTCTGAGTGGTGAGCACGGCCATGTTTTGCGCCAAATGATCATTTTGATGCTGGTATTCCCGGCACTTTGCCACGGCTTCTTCAAGCTCGTGTTTCAGGTTCTGGACATCTTCTATCTTTCCCTTCACGTCGCTATTTAGCGCCCCATTGGCCCGTTTTAATTCATCGGCATGTCGTTGTAACTGCACATTGGCGTCAAACAGCTCTGACGCTCTCGACTCAGCCTGGGCGAGCCGGTGTTGCAGATCCTGGATCTGATCGTTCAGCCCCTGGTTAACTGAACGGAATTGTTCGCGCTCCTGCTGGCGGTCTTCGGCAGTACGCTGCTGGTAATGTTCGAAATGATCGCGGATATCCTTATTTTCTTGTTTGAGTTCCGCAACGCTCTCCTTCAATTCAACAATCCGTGCAGCAGCTTCGTCCCGCTGGGACTCGGCCTTGGCCAGGCTGACACGCGCGTCTTCCAGGGACCGACTTTGCTCGCTTTTTTCTTTGCTCAGCCGTTCGGTCTGGTTCTCCAGGTCCCGTTGTCGGGCAGTTAGTTGCGCCATGGTGTTGTCGGCATGGGTCAACTCTTTGCGGAGTTCTTCCTTTAAAGTCTCGAATTCCTGGCGAGCTTGTTCGATACGGTGGTCGGCCATCTGCTGTACCCGCTCATGCAGGGACTTTACCACCTCGACGAGGTCGTTCGGCAGCCCACTGACATCGGCCGCCTCCCCATTGTCTGACCGCCAACGCTTGAGCAATGGCGCGATGGTGCTTTTGCTGCCGGTGCCCAGGTGTTCGCGCACCCGATCCACCGTGGGTTCCTGGCCTTGCGTTTTAATGGCTTCAGCGGCTTTAGCGATATCGTGATAAGTGACTCCGGCACGGGCCATGGTGATTCCTCTCGGATTATTTAGTAACATATTACATAACACGTAATATAACATTATATTGGTTCGTTTCAAGATCGCTTGAATTCATGATACTAACCACTGATAATCATCCTTATCGTGGGCTAGTTGATCTTGACGTAAATTTTCGACTTGTAACGCCGGTACATAGCCGCCTTTTGAGCGACATCGAAGGAAATCCTATTCATGAACAACAAACCGCCAATACAGGCTAGCAACTTGTCGTTACGTAATAAGGATGCGACCCTGGTTGAACGCCAGGGGCCCGAACCACTACGGCAATACCTCCAGGCAGCGACATCCGACAACACACGTAAAGCCTACCGTTCGGCCATTCGACAATTTGAAAAATGGGGTGGTCGCCTGCCCTCGGATCGGGATACTGTCGTGCGTTACCTGCTGGCCAGAGCCGAATCGCTTAATCCCCGAACCCTGGATCTGCACCTGACCGCTATTAGCCAATGGCACCATTATCAAGGGCTCATCGATCCAGTAAGTGATCCGTTGGTCCGCAAAACCATGGAAGGCGTTCGTCGTACCCATGGCCAACCCAAGCGCAAAGCCAAGGCATTGCGCTTGGAGCACGTCGCCCAAATAGTGAATCATTTGCGGCAACTACCAACCACCAAAAAGAAACTGAGGGATATCGCGCTGGTGTTGACCGGCTTTTTCGGTGCCTTTCGCCGTAGCGAATTGGTGGCCATTCGCTACGGTGATCTGGTGTGGGAACCTGAAGGACTTCTCATCCGGCTGTCTAGTTCCAAGACCGATCAACAAGCCTCCGGCTTAGTGCGAGCATTACCTTTCGGTGCACCAGACTGCTGTCCTGCTACGGCCATGAAAAACTGGATAGAACTGGGTGGCATTAATGAAGGTCCGGTTTTTCGCCCCATTAACCGGTGGGATAAGATTCAGCCTAAAGCGTTGAATCCCAGTGCCATTAATGAATTACTCAAGACTTTGGGTAACGCCTGCCAGTTCGATTTTGTACCGGAATTGAGCAGCCATAGCTTCCGGCGCGGCCTCTCTACATCGGCAGCCCGAGAACGAGTTGATTTTGAGTTGATTAAAAAGCAAGGCGGATGGAAGAGCGATGCCACCGTCTGGGAGTACATTGAAGAAGGACAGCAGCTCTCCAATAACGCTACCCATATATTGATGGAGAAAATGGCGGTTCTTATAGATACCGTTCGGGTAAAAGAGATATGAACATGACAAGAACTATCAGTAAAGTTGCCAAAGAACTGGCTATCAATATAGAAACCGTTCGCTTCTATGAGCGTCGTGGATTAATAGAGCAACCGCCAAAACCCGAGTTGGGCTACCGCCATTATCCCGATGAAACGGTTAATCGCATCCGGTTCATTAAGCGGGCGCAAGAATTGGGGTTTACCCTGGAAGAGATCGCCAACCTGCTAAGCTTGAATGACCGCCCATGTGCTCAGGTGCAGGAGCTGGCCGAGTATAAACTCAGCGCCGTCATGGAAAAAATTGCCGATCTGAAGCGGCTCGAAAGCGCACTCAAGGCATTATTGACGCAATGTCAGAGTAATAACGATGACTCACATTGTCCCATTATCGACTCCCTGCAACCTTAATTAGTTTTACACGGGCATCACAAAAACGTTTGACTCCGTACATCGGTACGGAGATTACACTTGCTCCATACACTGAAATCAGAGGAGTAAGTCGTGTCACAGAAAGAATCCAATCTACCTATTATTGGCGGCGTTATCGCGGCTGTTGGCGCTGGCCTGTGCTGCGCTGGTCCTTTCGTGTTGTTGCTGCTAGGCGTGAGTGGCTCCTGGATTGGTAATTTAACCTTGTTAGAACCTTATCGTCCCATTTTTATCCTGCTGGTTTTAGCCTTATTTGGCTTCGCAGGCTGGAAGGTCTATCGCCCCGTTGAGGACTGTGAGCCAGGCACCGCCTGTGCAGTTCCTCAAGTGCGAAAACGCCGGCAGGTGATCTTTTGGTTAACGGCACTGACTGCGTTGGTGCTAGTCACCAGCAATTATTGGATTGTCTGGTTTGCCTGAATACTTTCTTACCGCTCACTTTTATTAATGACTTAATACGTTACTGGAGAAAATGATGAAGAAAATTGCCTTGTTGTCTTTGCTAGCCTTGACCAGCCTGACCGCTTTTGCTGCGCCGAAAACAGTTACTTTGGAAGTTCCAACCATGAACTGTGTGACCTGCCCCTTTACGGTCAAAAATGCCTTAAAAAATGTTGAGGGTGTGAGTAAAGCTGAAGTCACCTTTGAAACCAAATTGGCAGTTGTCACATTCGACGACGAAAAAACCACAGTAAAAGCACTGACCGAAGCCACCACTAATGCGGGTTATCCATCAACGCTCAAGGAGTAAAGCATGGAAATGCTAATACAGTTACTGACCCGTTTCGGCGATAAGATTAGCTCATTGGGCGCGCTGGTTTCTGCTATGGGATGCGCCATGTGTTTCCCGGCCATCGCCAGCCTGGGCGCTGCGGTCGGGTTGGGTTTTCTCAGCCAATGGGAAGGTTTGTTTGTTAATACCCTGTTACCGTTGTTTGCCTGGATTGCCCTGGTACTCAACGGACTTGGCTGGTTCAGCCACCGGCAATGGCACCGTAGTGCGCTGGGTGTGGTCGGCCCCATTTTATTGCTGTTATCGCTCTATCCGTTTTTCCAATACGGCTGGAGCAGCTATGTCACCTATTCAGCGTTAGGTCTGATGGTTGCCGTATCGCTTTGGGATATTTTTTCACCCGCGAATAAACGCTGTGATGATGACAGCTGTGCTGTTTAACACGACGCAATGCCTGACTACTATTTGAGGAAAACGAATGATCTTACTATCGATAGAAGGGATGACCTGTCCAAGTTGCGTCGCTCACGTTAAAGAAGCGCTCGATGCGATCGAAGGCGTGAATAAGGTTGAAATATCTTATGAAAACGCCAGCGCAACGATCACCACAAACGGTGGGGTCAGCGTAACCGATCTCATTGGAGCGATTGAAGCCCTGGGTTATACCGCAAAAGAAAACCCCTTAGCGGAAAACACAGCACCGAACGCCTACTGTGACAACGAAAATACCAGCAACACAGAAAGCAACCGAACTCAACATGTGGCGATTATCGGTACGGGTTCCGGCGCTTTTGCCTGTGCTATCAAAGCCGCTGAAGGTGGTGCCAAGGTCACTCTTATTGAGGGAGCCGATGTGATTGGCGGCTGTTGCGTGAATGTCGGCTGCGTACCCTCAAAAATTTTGATCCGCGCCGCTCAATTGGCACAGCAGCAACGCAATAATCCCTTTGCCGGACTGGAAAATCATGCGCCCCAATTGAGTCGAGCCTTGTTGGCTCAGCAGCAGACCGCTCGAGTCGAAGAGCTGCGCGCTGCAAAGTATCAGAATATTCTAGAGACAAATCCTGCGCTTAGTTTACTTAAAGGTTGGGCGCAATTTAAAAATGCAAACACCCTGATAGTCAGAAAAAATGATGGCACTGAGCAGGAAATCTTTGCTGATAAAATCCTGATCGCCACTGGCTCCACGCCAACCATTCCTCCCATCGAGGGGCTGGCCGAAACGCCTTACTGGACCTCTACCGAAGCGCTGTTTGCCGAGGAATTGCCGCAGCACCTGGTGGTGATTGGTTCATCGGTCGTGGCGCTAGAAATTGCCCAGGCTTACCGACGATTGGGCAGTGAAGTCACCGTGTTGGCAAGACACTCACTACTTTACAGTGAAGACCCCATAATCGGTGAAAAACTGGCGGGCTGTTTTGAAAAAGAAGGCATTCGAGTTTTAAACAACACGCAAGCCACCCAAGTGACCCACGATGGAAATCAATTCACCCTGAACACTAATGCAGGCGAGCTCAGTTGTGATCGTTTGCTGGTAAGCACCGGGCGACACGCCAATACCAGCCAACTCAATCTGGACGCGGTGGGTGTCACCACCAACAAAAAGGGCGAAATCGTTGTTAACGAACGCATGGAAACCAATGTTGCTGGTATTTACGCTGCCGGTGACTGCTCTAACATGCCGCAATTTGTCTATGTCGCCGCGGCCGCCGGTAGCCGTGCTGGTATCAATATGACGGGCGGCAACGCCAAACTGGATCTGTCCACCATGCCCGCCGTGATCTTTACCGATCCACAGGTGGCTACCGTCGGACTGACCGAGGAGCAAGCCAGGGCTCAGGATATTGAGACCGACAGCCGCGTACTGGGTATGGAAAATGTCCCACGTGCGTTAGCCAACTTTGAAACCGACGGTTTTATCAAACTGGTCACAGAGAAGGAAACGGGGTTGTTGCTAGGCGCGCAGATCCTGGCTCACGAAGGCGGCGAACTGATCCAGAGTGCGGCTTTAGCCATCCGCAACCGTATGACGGTGACGGAATTAGCCGACCAGCTTTTCCCTTACCTCACCATGGTGGAAGGTTTGAAGCTCTGCGCGCAAACCTTTAACAAGGATGTCAAAGAACTGTCCTGTTGTGCAGGATAGGAGAGGGCAGTATGGGAACGGCACCCGCCACGCATTCACTGACAGCCCCAACGGTCAATGCGTTGGCGGATGGATTGAACAAGGGTGAATTCGTTCCTTTTTACCAGCCTCTATGGGATGTTCAACACCAATGCTGGGAAGGCGCTGAAACGCTCATTCGCTGGCAACATCCAACTGAAGGATTGATCCAGTCAGACACCTTTATTCCCGTTGCCGAACAAAGCGGATTAATTCTGGAACTGGGCGCGTTTGTCTTACGGGCGGCCTGTCAACAGATGATGCATTGGCGTCAACACGGTTTACCCGAGGGTATCATCGCGATCAACGTCTCTGCCTTACAAATCCACCAACCTGACTTTGTCGAAGACCTTGCCAGGATATTGCGTGATACGGGACTGCCTGCTCCGGCATTGGAACTGGAATTACCCGAAACACTGGCCCTGGAGGATACGCCAATCCTGATCGAAAACCTGCATCGCTGCCAGGCGCTGGGCATTCGCCTGTCCATCGACGATTTTGGTACCGGGAGTTCGTCGCTGGCACGCTTGCAATGCTGCCCAGTGACCCGCCTAAAAATCGACAAAACCTTTGTCACGCATATGACAACCGAGCCAAAGGATCGCGCCATTACCGAAAGCGTCATCACCCTTGGCCATAACCTGAATTTATCCATCGTCGCGGAAGGGGTTGAGACGGCCACTCAACAACAACTTTTAGAGAAGCTTGGCTGTGATGTATTACATGGCTATCGGCTGGCGCGGCCAGCCGATGCCGAAACGACTGAAGCGTTGTGGCCAGGCCGCAGTGTTTGAAACGAACGGAGACAAACCCATGTCAAAAGCCGCCGTGTCAAAAGATGTGTCACGATACTTTGAGGTGATCCCCGACTTTGCGGCATTCATGGATGCCGATGGGCAGGCACTCGAATTTCCCCTGACGATCTCGCAACTGGCGAAAGCCGCGCAAACCACAGTGCATACCGTCAGGAATTACGTCTTGGAAAATTTGGTACTTTGCCCAGAGCATTCCGCGGGTGGTTTCGGTTTATACAATCAATGCGCTTTAAACCGGCTGCGCTTCATTCGCGCAGCGCGTGCGGCGGGCCTGCTGATCCTGGATATAAAACCCTTGCTCTACGCCATCAACGAAGGCGACCAGCAAGCCTGTGAAGCCGCCATGCGCGAACTGCAAACCAAAATTGATGAACGCCAGGCTTACTTGCAGGCATTGGATTCACAGCTGTCGGAGCTGCGCCAACTGGCCTGATCGCCATAACAAAGGAGTATACGATGTCAGAGAAATGTGAAACCGGCCCCCACGACTGGGTAGCCAATAAAGGCCGATTTATTCTCACCTGGGTATTGCCAGCGATACTCATAGTGATTACCGGCATGATGCAACTTGCACCGTGGATGACCGGCAGTATCTGGGCGATCGCTTTAAGTTGGATGGGATATGCCTGTTTAAGAAATGCGAGTCAATGTGGGCGAATGCATTGTTTTTTCAGCGGGCCATTTTTTCTGGGTTCCGCCATGTTGGCATTAGGCATTGGGATGCAGTGGATACAATGGCTCACCTTTAACGGATTAGGACTCTCTTTACTGATCGGTACACCACTGGTTTGCGTGTTACCGGAGATGTTCTGGGGAACTTACAAAGTTGCGACAAACGGCAAAGAAGAATGAATGCGATAGTGAAGCGCGCTACAAACTCTATAAAACGCCTCTGGTCACTTGTAGTGTATGCATTTCAATCGCCGGTTCAGGATTCTCACTCAAAACGGCGTACCGCGATCCTCTTTAGTCTGGTGCTGGTCGTCCACTTGGTTGTCCTGCCAGCGCATGAACTGGGTTCCGATATTGGCTTGCGTTCTTTTGCACATCTTAATCTGAGAATCGCGCTATTTGCGTTTTTGTTCGCAACGCTGGAGAGCGTTCTCATCAATTTATGGGTTCAACTGATACGCAAGAAGACCCATTGCAGAACGGCACCAGCGGCGGGCGGCATAGTTATCGGGATTGTAAGCCCCCTGTTGTGTTGTACCCCGCTGCTGCCGACCATCTTAAGTTTTATCGCCATTTTGTTTCCTTCCGCTGTTTCTGGTATGGGTCTCAAAATTCAGTATGCGGTCAATGTGTATCAAACCGAACTGTTGCTGTTGGCGTTGGTATTACTGTTGTTTGCGATTGTTCAAAATGCTTGGCATCTCAATTCAGGCGACGTAATGGCAGGCCATCACAAGGAATAAAGCAATGAAAGCCACTTGCGACTAATCTAGGCATATCCAAATGACGACTAGAAACCTGATAACTATAACGCGATGCTTTTACACAATAATGCATCTATCAGAGAAAATTTAAGTCGATGGCCGCTATCTATCAGACAGCTTATCCACGAATTAAATCTAATATCACCGAAGATGAGTTAGGGAAGATGCGAATAAGTCCCCGATGTGAGATCATAGCTGCATAGTAAATCACAAACATTACCGCTCATGAGTCACCAGTTAACCTTTGCTGACAGCGAGTTTTCCAGTAAGCGCCGTCAGACCCGTAAAGAGATATTCTTATCCAGAATGGATAACCTGCTGCCGTGGTCTCAACTGCTGGAAGTGATTGAACCCTTTTATCCTAAAGCAGGCAATGGCAGACGTCCGTATGCGCTCGAGACCATGTTTCGCATTCACTGTATGCAGCAATGGTATAGCCTTGGTGATGAGGCAATGGAAGATGCGTTATATGAAATTGCTTCGATGCGCCAGTTTGCGCAACTGTCATTGGATAAAGCCATTCCAGACCGCACTACCATTATGAACTTCCGGCACTTGCTGGAAAAGCACAAGCTGACTCGCAAATTGTTCAAAACGGTCAACCAATGGCTTTCGGACTGCGGTGTGATGATGACGCAGGGCACATTGGTGGATGCGACGATTATTGAAGCGCCCAGCTCCACTAAAAACAAAAAGAATGAACGTGACCCGGAGATGCATCAGACCAAGAAAGGTAATGAATGGCATTTCGGCATGAAAGCCCATATTGGTGTGGATGCCAAGAGCGGTCTCACCCATACATTGGTAACCACCGCCGCCAATGAGCATGACCTGAATCAGTTGAAAAACCTGTTGCATGGCGAAGAAGAATTCGCTTCCGGCGATGCCGGTTATCAGGGAGCAGAGAAACGGGAAGAGTTGCAAGATACAAATGTGGAATGGCTGATTGCCGAACGCCCCGGAAAAGTCCGGGCACTGAAAAAGCATCCTCGCAAAAACAAAACGGCCATTAACATCGAATACTTAAAAGCCAGCATCCGGGCGAAAGTGGAGCATCCGTTTCGGATCATCAAATGTCAGTTTGGCTTTATCAAAGCACGGTACAAAGGACTGATGAAAAATGACTCACAGTTAGCCATGCTATGCACCTTGGCAAACCTGTTTAAAGTAGACCAGATGTTGCGACGACAGCCAAGATCTGTCTGAAATCCGGGAATAACCCGGAATAAGGCCTAAATCAGGCCTAAAAAGGTAGTATATTGGCCGAAATTGAGAATTTACCGTTCAAAAATTAAACGGCGAATGCAAAGGCTGGTTCAAAAACTAAATTGCAGGACTTATTCGCAGTTTCCCTAAGATATGCTATTTCCAAGTTCAGAATAATGGATTTTGTGCTTAGAGCTTTCGTTGTGAACCTTTGCGTATTCTATCTCTGTGTGCCGGAGCAACATAAATTTCAACTGTCGTTTTTACACTGGCATGGCCGAGTTCTTCGGCTAACATAGTTTCATTCAATTCATCTAATGCTTGAGTAGCGCCGGTATGCCTCAACCAATGTGATGATGCACCGGCAATATCAAGCGCCTGTTGTTTCTTTCCACTCTTCATAAGAGTAGAAATAACCAAGTCAAACGTTTCTTCAACAATATTATTGACACTGTCTTGCTTAAGCGCTTTCCCAGTTTTCATAGATGGGAGGATTGGAGTGTCCTCATCGATTCTGGGAAGGGGAGATAAGCCCATCGATTCCCGGTATCTACCCAGCACGTTTTCGATATATGAATCAGGTACCGTTACTACACGTTCTTTTTTTCCCTTGCCTACGACATGCAATACCCAGCCTTCATTACTAGGATCCGGTCGAAAGTGATTGAACAAAGGGGTGTAATAGTCACGTGAAGATAGTTCTGAGATTCTTAAGAACAATACTTTTAGCGATAACACTACAAATCTGTGAATTTCAAACTTAGGGTTTTCGTTAGCTGCATCTGTAAGGGATTGGATAAATGTATCCCAGACCTCATCATCAAACGTATGTGGTGGCTGATATATTTTTCCTTTAGTCAGATATTTACAGTTTTTCTTGGCATCAGCCAAATAGTTACGCATAACCAGTTCAGCATCGATTAACCATTTAAAAAAAACATTTAATGATGCATATGAATTGCGAAGTGAAGTTTGGCTAAGTTTGTAGGCATGTTTGATACTGGAAGCCTTGCCGGGTGCAATAAATGACTCGATTTTCCGATTTGCCTTGGGCGCGCGATGCACGAAAGGGCGCCATTCTGGATTGACAACACGAATATCTGAATTAGATCTGTATTTAAAGCGGCTCGATATCGTTGTATCAGAAATTAAATTTTTTGGTGGTGACCAAATCCAATCGATATAAAGCTTTATGTCTTCAAGCTTAATATCGAGAACTGATTTTCCGCGTTCGTGCCAGCAAAACAAGGTGAATCTCTCTGCCTCGTTTCTGAACCTTGATTGCGTACCTTTTGCATTGCTTAAGCCTGTTACCAAAAAATTAAGCAATTGCTTCAAATCGTTTTTTGCAGGAATACCTTGCTGCTCGAATGAATCAAGATACTCAGACAAAGTAGGGTACACCGATTTAAATTCTTGAGTGTCAAGAATATCTCGCAGTGACGCTTGTAGGTCGATGGTGTCAGTAATGGGATGATATTTCATTCGAACAGGATAACACTATATCCTGACAATTTAAAATCGTAATAACAGTTATTATTACGATTTCAATGAGCGACAAATTGATATGTCATGTCATGGCTTTTCAGGTTTATAAGAAACGCTTTCTATCTTTGATATAAAACTTAATTGCTAGAATCCAGCAGGCAACCAGAGCGCCGAGAGCTAGTTTATCGTACCGTCTAAGAAATCTATCTCTGATAACATTTTCAATTCCTTTAAAAACTCCTTGTAGTTGAAAACTTTCCATAGCATGGTGACCGTAAGCGCTTATCAAGAAGAACAGGAAAATCCCCAATGAGAAAGAAAAAAAGCATCGCTTAGACATTAGAACAACATACAAAAATTCCGCCATCCAATATGGCATTTAACACAATCCTATAAGCAAATATTGCTTCTTACTTCAGATATTTCACATTAAACGTCGTGTTGCGAATGTTCAAATAAAATTGTTTACGTTGAAACCTTCTTTGGCTATTTAGGGTGATGAATATCATTTTGTAGATGATTAAATCACTATTTACAAGGGCTTGTGCAACTTTGACTAGATATAGACTCCAAGGATGTCAACTTGCCTGTATAAACATTTTCTTTAGCAGTTGAAATTGTGTGTATTCTTGTTCAGTAATCGTCTTCATCATCTAATTTTTTTAACGTTATCCTGAAATCTGCGTTTACATTCATTGTTAGCGTCTGAGCAACACATAGCTTTGCTCGACTCATTTGCTACTAAGAAGCATAACTCGTTGTGATTACGCTAATACAATCATTTTTGAAAGATTATCCACTTTCTTAAAGATTCGATCCGAGCAATCTGGTTTAAACAGCGTTGTTCTCATGGAGAATGATTGTCATTCGCTATGCGTATGTAAATTCCGAGTTTTGTTTAGGAAAAGCCTATTTTGCAAATAGACACATAAATAAAGTAGAGAATTGGTCGACATTCTGCAGGTTAAGCCAATGATACATTTATAACGATAGTTAGGCCGACGCCAATTTTTTTCACGAAATAAAATGATAAGAAGTGGCTAGTACCCCTTAAAGGTTGGACCGATACCTACGGTGCTGTGACAATATCCATCAGCGTCGCTAAAGCTGTGCCTAATGA